>NZ_VJVX01000354.1:244-451 GCF_008033685.1 Microbispora sp. CSR-4 | reverse complement strand
GCACACCGCGCGGCGCGCGTCAGCATGCCCTGCCGACGGTGACGGGCATGCGCACACAGCCCCTTCGGACACAGCCCCTTCGGGCGCGACGGCTTCGGGTGCGACGGTTTCGGACGCGCCGCTATCACAGGCAGCGTGCTCGGAGGCTGCTCCATCGCACACAACGCCTTCGGAGGCAGCGCCTTCGGAGGCGGCGTGGCCGGACCC
>NZ_VJVX01000354.1:0-213 GCF_008033685.1 Microbispora sp. CSR-4 | reverse complement strand
TGCGTCGCCGCGCTGCCGGAGCCCGAAGTTGATGATCGGGAAGGGCTCCCGGGCGGATGAACCATCAGAGGACCACAGCGGCGAGTTGGCGATCAGACGGTCCCACCAGCCGTCGTCGGGGCCATTCGAATGACGAAGGCGCTCAGGATCGATGTCGAACAGATCCATCACACCTCCATCAAGCGATTCGAAAACTTGTATTAATTCTCTCCT
>NZ_VJVX01000353.1:0-219 GCF_008033685.1 Microbispora sp. CSR-4 | reverse complement strand
GATTGCAAACGGCGGGGGATGCGCGCGCCGGTGCTGGCCGTCGGGGACGGCGCACTGGGGTTCTGGGCCGCCCTCGGTGAGGTGTTCCCGCAGGCCAGGGCTCAAAGGTGCTGGTTTCACTGAAGCCGTCAAGAAATAAGGCGTTGCTTCGTGATCTTCGGCTCGTTGAGATGGTATGGCGATCTCCAGCGAGGTCCGCGGCCAACTCGCGCGGAAATT
>NZ_VJVX01000352.1:0-219 GCF_008033685.1 Microbispora sp. CSR-4 | reverse complement strand
TGCGTCGACGTGCCGAACGCCGGCACCACCAACGGCACCCAGGTCCAGCTGTGGGACTGCAACGGACAGACCAACCAGCGGTGGACGTACACCTCCGGCAAGCAGCTGCAGGTGTACGGCAACAAGTGCCTGGACGCGTACAACCAGGGCACCACGAACGGCACCCAGGTGATCATCTGGGACTGCAACGGCCAGACCAACCAGCAGTGGAACCTCAAC
>NZ_VJVX01000351.1:0-220 GCF_008033685.1 Microbispora sp. CSR-4 | reverse complement strand
GGTGTCGTCAGAGGTGTCGCCGGGGGTGGGATCGCCGGGTTCCACGAGAGGGTGGGCCAGGACATGGGTGACGATCTGCTCGTCGGTCAGGCCTTCGAAGGTGCCATCCAGGCTGCCCAAGAACAAGTCCGCGCGGATGTGATCGATCGGGCGGCGGTCCCCGGCGCGTTTGCAGGCGCGGGCCAGCTCATCGATCCGCTCGCACCCGGCCACCGCCCGC
>NZ_VJVX01000350.1:0-234 GCF_008033685.1 Microbispora sp. CSR-4 | reverse complement strand
ACGCGCGGGATGCCGGGGGCTTCGAGGAAGGCCGGGACGACACGGGCGACCGTGCTCCTGGCGAGGCCGGGATAGATGCCGGTGCGGAGAGCGCCGACGACACCAACGCCTACGCCCCCGACGCCACCGGAAGCGCCGACGACCCCAGCCAGGCCGACGACGCCGTCTCCGACGTGATGGGCGATCCGGGTGCTGCGGGCGGCACCGACGGCCCCGAGACCCCGGACGAGCTCG
>NZ_VJVX01000035.1:0-92124 GCF_008033685.1 Microbispora sp. CSR-4 | reverse complement strand
CAAACAACGGTTTCCCGACCGCCCGGACCGGGACTTCCTTCAACAGACTCGGCTCAACACACGGCGTATGGCCAACGGCCCGCCAGCTAGGCTCACCTGTAACGGCTGCCCCAAGCCTACCTCGAACACACCATCGAATCAAACCCTGACCTGGGCAAATATGGAGCCCCAGCCCAGCGAGGCAGTCCTCGATGCAACGTCCCGTCCAGAGACGGCTCGCAGAGGCTTCCGGGCTGTCGCCAGGGGCGTGCAGTCCAGGTGTACGGGCCGGGTGTGCAGGCCGGAAGGGTCGCCGGCAACGCGGGCTCTGTGGAGGCGGGAGAGGTGGCGACCGGCACGAGGGCACCGCGACGGCCAGAAGCGTTGTGCCCGGAGATGATTCGCAGAGGCTTCCGGGCTGTCGTCGCGGCGTACGGTCCGGGTGCGCGGTCCGGAGGTGCAGGCCGGAAGGGTCAAGGGTCGCCGGCAACGCAGGCTCCGTGAAGGCTCACGAGGTCGCGCCCGGCACGAGGGGTGGGGCAGGGCGGCGTGGGCCAGCAGGGCGGGGCCGAGGAGCCTGGCACTGCGACGGCCGGAAGCGTTGTGCCGAAGACCGGGCCCCCGAATATACCGAGCTTGCGACTACGTTGCGTGAGGAGAGCGAGCGGGCCTCGTGAGGAACCGGAGGCGCCTGCCGGCGCGGGCTTCGCGCGGATCGAAGGTTCATGCCGGCGCGGGCTCGGTGAGGACCGGAGGTTCCCTCCGACGCAATGACCGACACGGCCAAGGTCGTGGACCACCCCTCGCGACCGTCCTCGGCGCGGGACCGCGGTCTCGCGGCATTCGGGTCAGGGGCGGACGGCAAGCACCCGGAAGCTGATGCCGCGGGTCGCCCGCGTCACCAACTCGATCCTGAAACCGGCCTGCTGGAGGTAGGGCCGCGGATCGCGGGTGAGGTAGTCGGCCTGGAACCGTACCGACAGCGGCTCCAGCAGCCGCATCCCGGCCCGTATCACAGGGCTGCTCGACGGCCCGTGCTCGGCCAGCACGAACCGCCCGCCCGGTTTGAGCACGCGATAGGCCTCGCGGGCGGCGGCCAGCGGATCGGGGATGGTGCACATCGTGAACGTGGACACGACCGTGTCGGCCACCCCGTCGGGCAGGTCCAGGCGCTGTACGTCGCCCTGCCGCAGCTCCACCTGCTCGCCGAGGCCGGCCTGCGCCACGCGTCGCCGTGCCAGCTCCAGCATGCGCTCGGACAGCTCGATCCCGACGACCGTGGTGTCGGCGTCGTACAGCGGGAGGTTGAGCCCGGTGCCCACCGCGATCTCCACGACATGACCGCGCGCCTGCCTGACGGCCCACTCCCGGCTGCCCGGCAACAGGCGGCGCTCCCAAGTCAGCATCTGGCTGTCGTACCGATCCGCCAGCCGGTCGAACACCCGGCGTACGTCGGCATCCGTGAGCGCCCGCATCGACCGACCCTTCCGGAACGGGAGACTCCGCACATGGTGCCACGCCATCGGACGGCGGGCCACAGGCGCGGCCCCGAGCGCGTGGAGCTGTGCGTGCCGGGCCCGGGCGTGCGGGCGCGGGTCTGGCTCTGAGCGTGCGGGCCAGAGCGTTGCGGGGGCCGCGTGTGGAGCATTGCGTGCGGCCCCGTGCAGGTCCCGTGTGGCCTCACGCGCCGATTCCCATACTCGGCCCCATATGCGGCCCCCATGCGCGCGGTCCATACACGGCCACGCGTGTGCAGCCCCGGGGTTACGGGTCTGGGGTGCGCGGCCGGGGCTACCTCCGAGAGGTCAACCGGCCGCGGAACTCGGCGTTCGCGCTCTCGATCAGCCGGTTCATGTGCTCGATCTCGGCCGGGTCCGGTTTCCGGCGGAGCCGCACCTGGATCGCGAACTCGCCGTCCTCCACGGTCACGTCGAGGTCCTCAAGGAGGTCTGCCGGCAGCCTGGTGATGACGAACTCGCGGAACGCCTCGGCGATCGTGCCCTGGACGTCTCCGCAGCCGCAGGCGCGGCCCTGGACGATGGCGCCGAGGTGGCTGCGCCCCGTGATCGCGTCGGGGTGCGCGACGTCGAGCGTCGCCAGCCCGGCCTCCACCACCTGCCGTGCCTCGGCCAGTCGTTCCTCGTGCTGCAGGAACAGGCCGAGCGCGATCCGCGAGCGGCCGAGCATCTCGTGGTCGTGCCCGCGGTCGGCCTCGGCCACGGCGTCGCGCAGACGCCGCTCCGCCTCGTCCGTACGGCCCGAGGCCGACAGGGCCAGCCCCCAGTTGCGCAGGACCTGGGCACGCAGCTCATGACGGCCGATGCGGTCCGCACGCGCCCACGCGTTCTCGAACGTCCGCAGCGCGGCGGCGGTGTCGCCGGCGTCCTCGTGCGCCATGGCGAGGCCGAGCGTCGCCATGAGCGCGTCCTCGGCCCGGCCCTGCCGGTCGTAGGAGGCGAGCACCTTCTCGATCGCCCACACCCGCCCCGCTTCGTCGCCGATGTCGTGGCCGGTGTTCGCCAGCTGCGACAGGGCGTTGAGCGTCGCCTGGTGATCGGGGCCGAGCCGCTCCTCCAGGGCGGCGACCAGGCTGGTGAGCACCGCCTTGCCGGTCGACGGGTCCTGGCCGGCCCGGTTCATCACGGTGAGCGCGATCTGCTCGACGATGCCGTCCGGCAAGTGCTCCAGATCCGCGAAGGCGGGTTCGCCGCCGCCGGAGACCACGATGATCTCCGCCCGCAACGCGAGCGCGGTGGCGACCCGTTCGTGGCCGCTTCCGCCAGAACGTGCCGACCGCCTCTTCCACGATCTGACGGGCCTGGCCGACGTCACCACGTCGGAGCAGCACGTCGGCCAGGGGCTCCAGGGCATAGGCGTAACCAGGGTGCTCACGGCCGTAGAAGTCGCGCCGCTCCTGGACATTGCGCCGCAACTCGTCTTCGGCCTCGTCGAGCCGCCCGGCCATCGTCAGTACGGTGCCGAGGTTGAGCCGATAGGTGAGGTGGTCCTTGTACGCCTCTCGGTCACCCGCAGGCGGATAAGAGCAGGCGCTGCGATAGCAGTCCACCGCCCGGTCGACCTGACCGGAGCTGAACAGGAGGTTGCCGAGATCGCCCTGGGCCGACGCCCATTGCGGGCTCCCGTGGCCGTACCCGCGCTCGGCCTTCCCCAGTTCCCTCACCAGGAGCTGTTCCGCGTCGATGAGACGGCCCTCTTCCAGGAGACCGTACGCGATGTCGAGTGGGGACGGCGATCTTGACATGCGGGGAGTATAGAGACCGGATCCGACAGAAAGAGAACGGCCGGAAAGCGCGGGCTGACCGGCCGTTCGCGAGAGCCTCTTCGAGGCCAAGGCGAGTGCGCGGCGGTGTAACCGGGTCACGAGGTCGGTGCGCGGCGGTGTGACCAGGGCCGCGAGGTCAGTACGCGACGGTGAAACGGGTCCGGTGGTGGCGTGGGTGTTCGGCCTCGTCCAGGAGCGCCACCGCGAGGTCCTCCATCGAGATGCGGGACTCGCCGTCGGCGTCGACCACCAGCTCGTCGGCGCCCAGCCGATAGTGGCCGGTCCTCTCACCGGGGAGGAGCAGGTCGGCCGGGCTCAGGTAGGCCCAGTCGGCGGTGGTGTCGGCCCGGCAGGCCGCGAGCTGGTCGACGCACGCCGACGCGATCGGCAGCAGGAAGGACGGATAGCCCTCCCGGTCCATGAGGCGACCGCCGCCCTCGATGGTCAGGCTGCCCGCGCCTCCGACGAGCAGCAGGCGCGCGCCGGTCTTGGCGCACGCCGAGAGCAGGGTGGTGGCGACCGTGACGAGCTGGTGCTCCTCGCCGGGGGCCGGGCAGGTCGCGGTGATCACCAGGTCCTGTCCGGTGGTCAGCGCGATGGCGTCGTGCAGGTCGGTCGCGTCGCCGACCCGGGTACGCGCCTCTCCGGGCAGCCCGGCGAGCCGCACCGGGTTGCGGGCCGCCGCGGTCACCTCGTGTCCGCGGGACACGGCCTCGGCGACGACGCGCCTGCCCACGTTCCCGGTCGCCCCGAAGACTGTGATGCGCATGCCGCTACTTCCTCTCGATCTCGCGGGTGCCGCGGGCGGTACCCTGTGCGGTGTGCCGGATCATGTGGACCACGTCCTGCAGCAGTGGGCCGATGCCCGCCCTGACCTGGACGTTTCCCCGATGGCGGTCTTCGGCCGGCTGTCGCGGCTGACGCAGCTCGTCAACACCGAGCTGCGCCGTACGTTCGCCGGACACGACCTGGACCCCTCGTCGTTCGACGTCCTGGCCACCCTGCGCCGCGGCGGCCGGCAGACCCCGGCGGAGCTGATGCGCTCGGCCATGGTCACCTCGGGGGCGGTCACCCAGCGTCTCGACCGGCTGGAGGCGCGGGGCCTGGTGAGGCGTACGCCCAGTGACGTGGACGGCCGCGGTGTCCACGTGGACCTGACCGCCGCCGGCCGCGAACTGATCGACCGGGCGCTGCCCGACCACGTGGACACCGAACGCCGCCTGCTCGCCGGGCTCACCTCCGCCCAGCGGGAGAACCTGGCCGAGATCCTCAGGCAACTGCTGATGTCGCTGGGCGACGAGAGAGCCTCCTAGACCCGCTTGGTGCCGGACACCACCAGCGAGGTCAGGACCACGAGCGCCGCCGCGACCCACAGCACGCCGGTCACGGCGACCACCCCGACGATGAGGCTGGCGAACAGCGCTCCCAGCGCGATCGCCAGGTTGAACATGCAGGTGTTGAGCCCGGTGGCGGCCTCGACGCCCTGCGGCGCGGCCTTGATGATCCAGGTCTGCACGCTGACCGGCAGGCCGCCGAACGCGAAGCCCCACGCGATCAGCAGGATCGATCCGGTGACCGCGTTGCCGCCGATGAGGGGGAACGCCGCCAGGATGACCGCGAGCGCGACGCTGACCACGACGATCGTGCCGCGGACGTTGCGGCCCGCCCACGCGCCGACGATGAGGTTGCCGGCCATCCCGGCCACGCCGTACGCCAGCAGCAGCGGGCCGATGAACGCGGCGCCGACGCCGGAGACGTCCTGGAGGATCGGGCTGACGAACGTGAAGGCGCCGTAGTGGCCGGACACCAGCAGGAAGGTGGCGACGACGCCGACCCGGACGGCGGGCACGCGCAGCTGCTCGGCCAGGGTGCGCAGCCGTACGGGCTCGGTCGCGGGCATCCGCGGCAGCAGCACGCCCAGCGCGATGACCAGCAGCAGAGCGACGGCGGCGACCGCGCCGAACGCGACGCGCCAGCCGGTGAGCTCGCCGACGAGCGTGCCGGCGGGGACGCCGATGACGTTGGCGGCCATGGCGCCGAAGAAGATCAGTGAGGTGGCCCTGGCGACGTGCGCCTCGGGGACCAGCCGCACGCCGAGGCCCGCGGCGAGCGCCCAGAACCCGCCGATGCTGACGCCCACGAACAGCCGGGCCACCATCAGCACGGCGTACGTGGGAGTCACGGCGGACACGACGTTGGCCACCAGCGCCAGCAGGATCAGGCCGAGCAGGACCACCCGCCGGTCGAGCCCGCGGATCGCCACGGGGAGCAGCGGCGCGGTGACGGCGGCGACCAGGCCCGACACGGTCACCATCAGGCCGACTTCGCCGTCGGAGACGTTCAGGCCGCCGCCGATGGCCGTGAGCAGGCCCATCGGCAGGTTCTCGACCGTCACCACCAGGAAGGTCCCCAGCGCGACGGCGATCACCGCGAGCCAGTTCTTGATGGGGACGCGATCCGGTTTGCCGGTCCCGGCGGAGACGGACTCGATGACTGTCATCTGGTTCCTCCTGTGCGCGTGGGCCCGGTCCGGGCAGGCGAAAGCGAACGTCGTGCGTCGGTTGCGTCGAGCGGTGGTGCCGATCGGCCCCGGCGACCGTGGACCAGTCGTGGATCAGTGGCAGGCAAATCGCTTAGCACTAAGAGACTTTACCTTAGCGCTAAGCGATTGGCCAGACGTGCGGCCTGCCGGGTCTGAGACGTGCAGGCCGCCGGGTGGTGCCCGAGTGGCATCCGGGCGGCGACCCGAGCGGTGTGGACGGGCGCGAGATCCGGCGATGGCGGTGTCCGAAGGTGGGGGAACCGTGCCGGCGAATCGTCCGGGAAATCGGTTGCTCGTGGTGCATTCTCACCACCGCCGTTTCTCGCGTGCGCCCGTCGGGGCATTCCGAAACGGAGGCTAGTTCCGCGTTTCCTGCCGGGTCAACGAGAGTCGTACGCGACTCGGGACGCGTCGTTTCTTTGTAGGGGTGGTAAGGGGTTGCGGCTCGTCTCTGTCGTGCTCTGCATGATGGACACCCGAAAAGTCCAGAGGTGTCCCGGATCGTCCTGACGTGCTGTGGGGCCGCTAGGGGTTGTGGGGAAAGCCCGCCGCGGCGAATTCTGAATGAGCCTCGCAGGCCGGAGTTATTCGCGCCGTAGCGAATTCCATCTCGTAGGGCCGCACTGTCGCGGGCTGCTCAATGCCATTGTTCGTGGCCGTTTGCAATTCGTTTCCGACCGAGGCCGCTCAGGCCGGTTCGAAAGGCGGGCAACATGCAGGGACTGATTCAGGTGGCGGGTGTCATCGACCAGGCCGAGGCGGACCTGATCCGCGAGGAGGGCGCGGACTGGCTCGGCTTCGCGTTGCGGCTGCCGGCGAAGAACGAGGACCTGACCGAGGAGGAGGCCGCGGCGATCGTCAAGGAGATCCAGCCCGAGCACCGGGGCGTCGTGATCACCTACCTGACCGACGCCGAGGAGATCAAGACCTTCTGCGCGGAGCTCGGCGTCACCGCGATCCAGTTGCACGGCGACGTCACGGGCGAGGAACTGCGGAAGCTGCGGCGCATCGCCCCCGAGCTGTTCGTGCTCAAGAGCCTCGTGGTCAAGAACGACAACCTCGACGAGCTGGCGGGGATCGTGGACGAGGCGGCCGAGTGGGTCGACATGTTCATCACCGACACCTTCAACCCGGCGACCGGTGCCAAGGGCGCCACCGGCCTGCTGCACGACTGGTCGATCAGCGCGGAGCTGGTCCGGATCTCGCCGAAGCCGCTGATGCTCGCCGGCGGGCTCAACCCGGACAACGTCGCCGCCGCGATCACCGAGGTCCGTCCGGCCGCGGTCGACGCGCACACCGGCCTTGAGGACCCGGTGACCCGCCGCAAGGACCGGCTCAAGGTGCGCAAGTTCGTCCAGGAGGCCCGCCGGGCGTTCGCCGCCCTGGAGGCGGGTGAGAAGGCATGACCATCACGGCGACGCAGGCGCCCGGCCCGGTGAGCAGCACCGTGGACGACACCTCGAACGGTGCGGTGGGCAGCACCGGGAACGGCGCGGTGAGCGGCACCGGGGGCAGCACCGTGGACGACACCTCGAACGGTGCGGTGGGCAGCACCGGGAACGGCGCGGTGAGCGGCACCGCGAATGGCCCCCTCACCGGCACCGTGCACGAGAACGTGCACCTGCTGCCGCAGACCAGGCAGCTGCGGGCGCTGCACACCGTCATCCGTGACCGGCACGCCGCCCTGGACCGTTTCGTCACCACCTCGGGCCGGATCATCCGCCAGCTCATCGAGACGGCCCTCGACCTCCTGCCGTACGAGCCGCTGGACGTGCAGACCCCGGTGGGGCGCACGTACCACGGCCTGCGGCCGGCCCGGCCGATCTGCGGGGTGCCCGTCGTGCGGGCCGGGGAGAGCATGGAGCACGAGCTGCGCGTGATGTCGCCGGGCGTGCGGATCGGCAAGATTCTGATCCAGCGCGACAAGGTGACGAAGCTGCCGCGGCTGTACTACTCCGCGCTGCCCGCGGACATCGACCGGCACAGCGTGCTGCTGCTGGACCCGATGCTCGCCACCGGCGGGACGGCGCTGGCCGCCGTCCAGGTGCTGCTCGACCACGGGGTCGCGGAAGACGACATCGTCTTCGTCGCCCTGCTGGCGGCGCCGGAGGGCATCGCCGCCGTCCACGCGCGCCACCCGAACCTGCGGATCGTGACCTCGGCCATCGAGGAACGGCTGAACGAGAACGCCTACATGATCCCCGGCATCGGCGATTTCGGCGACCGCTACTTCGGCACGGACGTCTCACGCTGACGTGCGCCCCTCCCGTCGGGGAGGGGCGCACGTCCCGCCGGCCCGGCGGCAGACCCGACCGGCCTGCGGCGCACCCCAGCAGCCCAGGCCGGTCACCCCCGCCGTGCAAGCCAAGTCGGCGCACCCCAGGCCGGCGCACTCCCAGGCCGGTCGCCCAGCCGCACAACCCTGGTCGGCGCACCCCAGACCGGTCACTCAGCCGCACAACCCAGGGTGGCGCACTCCCAGGCCGGTCACCCAGCGACACAGCCCAGACCGGTCACCCCGTGGGGCAGCGCGGGAGACGGGTGACGGCGCGGAGGGCCGCGGTCTCTCAGTAATCCTTGTCCGCCCATCGCAGGGGGAGGAAATGATCACCACTCCAGCCGTTGAAGCGAGACGGGAACCACCGGAGGACGCCTGTCTTCCGGATCTGCTCGACGCTCAGGCCCGGTTGCGTCCGGGCGCCGTCGCGGTCGTCTGCGGAGAGCGGCGGCTGACCTTCCGCGAGCTCGCGGAGGGCGGCGCGGCTCTCGGCGGGCACCTGCGGGAGCTCGGTGTGGAGCTCGACGAATGCGTGGGGCTGTTCGTCGAGCCGTCGATCGACCTGATGGTCGGCGTCTGGGGAATCCTGCGGGCCGGCGGCGCCTATCTGCCGCTGTCCCCCGAATATCCCGAAGAGCGCCTCCGCTACATGATCGAGGACGCCGGCGTGCGGGTCGTCGTCACACAGGACGAGCTCGTGGACCGGCTGTCCGAGCTCGCGCCCCCGGGGACGCGGATCGTCACCCTGAAGGACGCGGAGACATCGGGACACGCCCGTCACCCGGGCCTGCGCCCGGGCAACCTGGCGTACGTCATCTACACCTCCGGCAGCACCGGCAAGCCGAAGGGCGTGATGATCGAGCACCGCAGCATCGTCAGCCAGATGCGGTGGCTGCGCGCCGCGTACGGGATCGACCAGACCAAGGTCATCGTGCAGAAGACGCCGATGAGCTTCGACGCGGCACAGTGGGAGATCCTCGCGCCGGTCTGCGGCTCCCTGGTCGTCGTGGGCCCGCCCGGGGTCTACCGGGACGCCGAGCGGCTGATCGACGTGATCAGGAGGCACGACGTCACCACGTTGCAGTGCGTCCCGACGCTGCTGACGGCGCTGCTCGACACCGAGGAGCTGCAGAGCTGCACCTCGCTCACGCAGGTCTTCACCGGAGGCGAGGTGCTGTCGAAGGGGCTGGCGACGACCTTCCTCGACACCATGCCCGGGTGTGCCCTGGTCAACCTGTACGGCCCCACCGAGTGCACGATCAACTCGTCGTCGTATGTCGTCGACCCGGCGGCCGTCGGCGAGGGCCCGAACGCGATCTCGATCGGCGCGCCGGTCGATCACACCGACTATCACATCCTCGATCCGGCCGGGGCGCCGGTGGCCGTCGGCGAGATCGGCGAGCTGTTCATCGGAGGCGTCCAGGTCGCCCGCGGCTACCTGCACCGGCCCGAGCTGACCGCCGAGCGGTTCGTGGACAACCCGCTCGGCGAGGGCAAGGTGTTCAGGACCGGCGACCTCGCGTACTGGAACGCCGACGGCACCGTCCAGTTCGTCGGCCGCGCGGACAACCAGGTCAAGCTGCGCGGATTCCGGGTCGAGCTGGACGAGATCAAGCTCGCCATCGAGACCCACGACTGGGTCAAGCACGCCGCGGTCATCGTCAAGAACGATCCGCGCACCGGCTTCCAGAACCTGATCGCCTGCGTCGAGCTGAACCCCAAGGAAGCGGCGCTGATGGACCAGGGCAACCACGGCGCCCACCACCAGTCCAAGGAGAGCCGGCTCCAGGTCAAGGCGCAGCTGTCCAATCCCGGGCTCAGGGACGCCGCGGAGCTCGACGGCAGGCCGGTGATCGACCTGCCGGGCAAGCAGGCGACCGCGCGGCAACGCGCGCTGGCGTTCGCGCGCAAGACCTACCGGTTCTACGAGGGCGGCGAAGTCGGCCGGGGCGACATCCTGAAGCTGCTGGCCAGGAGGCCCGAGGGCGCGCGGTCCCGCGGCCTCGACACCGTCGGCCTCGACACCCTGGGCGAGATCCTGCGTTACTTCGGCCAGCACCACAGCGAGGAACGCCTGCTGCCGAAGTACGCGTACGCCTCGCCGGGCGCGCTGTACGCGACCCAGCTCTACCTGGAGATCGACGGGATCGGCGACCTCCGGCCCGGCTTCTATTACCACCACCCGGTGGACCACCGGCTCGTGCTGATCGCGCCTGCCGCCGGGGGAGCGCGACCGCGCGTGAAGCTGCACTTCGTCGGCAAGAAGCGGGCGATCGAGCCGGTCTACAAGAACAACATCCGCGAGGTGCTGGAGATCGAGACCGGCCACATGGTCGGCCTGTTCGAGGAGGTGCTGCCGGAGTACGGCCTGGACATCAGGCCCCTGGAGTACGCCCCGGCCACGATCGACCACCTCGACTGCGCCGCCGAGGACTACTACCTCGGCACGTTCGAGCTGGTGCCGTACGGCGGGCCGCGCCGGGACGAGGTCGACCTCTACGTCCAGGCGCATCCCGGGAAGATCGCCGACCTGCGGGCGGGTCAGTACGCCTACGAGAACGGGCGGCTGCGGCTCATCTCCGACGATCTCATCCTGAAGAAGCAGGTCATCGCGATCAACCAGGCGGTGTACGACCGGTCGAGCCTCGGCATCTCGGTGATCAGCAGGAACAGCGAGGAGTGGCTGCACTACATCGACCTGGGGCGCACGCTGCAGCGGCTGTCGATGAACGACGTGAACCTCGGGTTCATGTCGTCCGGATACAGCTCCAAGTCGGGCTTCGACCTGCCGTCCGCGCGCCGGATCGACGACATCCTCCGCTCCAACGGCCGGCCCACCGGCCCGTCGTACTTCTTCATCGGCGGCCGGGTGAGCGACGAGCAGCGGCTGAGCGAGGGGATGAAGGAGGACTCGGTCCACATGAAGGGACCGGCGGAGATGATCAGGGACGACCTGATCAACTTCCTGCCGGACTACATGATCCCCAACAAGGTCGTCGTGCTCGACCGGTTGCCGTTCACGGCGAACGGGAAGATCGACGTCAGAGCGCTGGCCGAGTCCGCGGCGACGGACGTGGACAACGCCGACCGGCCGTACGTCGCGCCGCGGACCATCACCGAGCGCCGCATCGCCGAGCTGTGGAAGAAGGCGATGAAGCGGGAGACCGTCTCGGTGGAGGACGACTTCTTCGCCTCGGGCGGCAACTCGCTCATCGCCGTCGGGCTGATCAACAAGATCAACCGGGAGTTCTGCGGCTCGCTGCCCCTCCAGGTGCTGTTCGAGTGCCCCACGATCGAAAAGCTCGCCCGGCGGCTCGACGGCACCGGCGCGGAGGCGTGCTCCCGGCTCGTGCCGCTGCAGCGGGAGGGCTCCGAGCGGCCCATCTACTGCTGGCCCGGCCTCGGCGGCTACACGATGAACCTGCGCACGCTGGCCGCCAGGATGGGCACCGCCCAGCCCTTCTACGGGATCCAGGCGTACGGGATCAACCCCGAGGAGGTGCCGTACGCGACCATCGGCGAGATGGCGGCCGAGGACGTCAAGGCCATCCGCCGGCTCCAGCCGTCCGGGCCTTACACGCTGTGGGGCTACTCGTTCGGCGCGCGGGTCGCGTTCGAGGCCGCCTACCAGCTCGAACAGGCCGGCGAGCGGGTGGAGCACCTGTTCCTGATCGCGCCCGGCTCGCCGAAGGTCCACACGGGGGGCACGGCCGAGCACGAGCGCCAGGCCGGCTTCGGCAACAAGGCGTACGTCACGATCCTGTTCTCGGTCTTCGCCGGCACGATCACCGGGCCGCTGCTGGAACGCTGCCTGGCCGAGGCCGTGGACGAGGAGAGCTTCGCCGCCTTCATCCACCGCAACTTCCCCGACCTCGACATCGACCTCGTACGCCGGATCATGCGGGTGGTGGGCGAGACCTTCGAGTTCAGCTACACCTTCCGCGAGCTGGCCCGGCGGCGGATCGACGCGCCGATCACCATCTTCAAGGCCAGGGGCGACGACTACTCGTTCCTGCAGAACAGCAACGGCTACTCGGCGGCGCCTCCGGTCGTCGTCGACCTGGAAGCCGACCACTACGGCCTGCTCAAGGAACCGGACATCGACGAGCTGGTCGAAGCCATCAGGGATCGTCTCGGGACGCACAGTAAGGAGATCGTCATGCCGCACGTCAGCATCAAGCACTTCCCCGTCCCCCTCACCGAGCAGCAGCACTCCGACCTGGTCGCCGCGGTGACCAAGGCGATGACGAGCGCCTTCGGCTGCGAGGAGGGCTCGGTGTCGATCATTCTGGAGCCGGTCGCGAAGGAGCTGTGGGACGAGAAGGTCTACATCCCCGAGATCCTCAACCAGAAGCACAAGCTGAACAAGCTGCCGAACTACGGCCCGGCCGCGAACTGAGAGGCGACGATGACCCGCGAGCATGGGCGCGTCCCGCTGGTGTTCAGCGAGGAGGTCGCGGACGCACTCGCAGAAAGACGCCCGGTGGTGGCGCTGGAGTCGAACGTCATCACCCACGGCCTGGCCTACCCGGACAACGCCGCGACCGCACGCAAGGTCGAGGACGCCGTCCGCGCGGGCGGCTCGGTCCCGGCCACGATCTGCGTCGAAGGCGGGCGGATCAAGGTCGGCATGACCGACGAGGACGTCGAGCGGTTCGCCTCGACGCCCGGCATCCCCAAGGTCAGCAGCCGGGACCTGCCGGTGATCCTGGCCCAGGGCGGGCTCGGCGCGCTGACCGTGGCAAGCTCGGTGGTGGCGGCCGAGCTGGCCGGCATCCCGTTCTTCTCGTCGGCCGGCATCGGCGGCGTGCACCGGGGTGCGGAGAAGACGATGGACATCTCCTCCGACCTCATCCAGTTCACCCGGTCGAAGGTGGCCGTCGTCTGCGCCGGGGCCAAGAGCATCCTCGACCTCAACCTGACGATGGAGTTCCTGGAGACCCACTGCGTGCCGGTGGTGTCGTACCGGTCGGACGACTTCCCCGCGTTCTACTGCGTCTCCAGCGGCATCCGCAGTCCGCAGCGGCTGGACGACGAACGGGTGATCGCACGGGCGGTGGAGAACCACTGGGCGCTGGGCAACCACAGCTCGTTCCTGATCACGACGCCGGTGCGGGAGGAGGACGCGATCGACGCCTCCGAGGTGGACGCCGCCATCGCCGGCGCGATGGCCGCCGCCGAGCGGGACGGCGTACGCGGCAACGCGATCACGAAATATCTGATGCGTGCCGTGGACGCGGCCACCGAGGGCCGGTCGTCGCGGGCGAACATGGCCGTGCTCGTCAGCACGGCCGAGGTCGGCGGCCGTCTGGCCGCGGCGCACGCGCGGTATCTCGCGGAGATCGCCTGATCCGGGGAAAGCCCGATCAGGGACCGTCTGATCGGGGACCGTCTGATCGGGGACCGCCTGATCAGAGATCGCCCGACCAGAGACCGCTTCATCCGAGATCGCCTGGTCCGAGCGCGGAACCGCCCCGGAGCCCGTCCGCTCCGGGGCGGTTCCGCATGCCGAAGGACAAATCCCGCGGAAAATCAAGGGATAGCGTCGGGACCGTTCCGCGCGGTACAAACGTGCCACACATTTTTCGGGCCTTGAATCAAGAAGGTCTCGTGAGAGAGCGCTCTCTCGGCTGCGGCACGCAGCGGAAAGGACGAACCGTATGACGACCCAGACTCATGACTCTGGGACTCCCGGCGCCGATAGTCCCACAAGGCGGCGTTCCGGCCGCCGCCTCATCGGCCGGGCGTTCACGTTCGGTCTCGTGCTGACGACCGCCGTCGTGACGGCGGGAGCGACGGCCGCCGCCGCCGCACCGGACCACGGCCCCGCCGCACCGGACCACGGCCCCGGCGCCCCCGCCGTCCCGGGTGGTCCCGGTGGTCCCGGTGGTCCCGGCGGCCCCGGGGGCCCCGGGGGCCCCGGGGGCCCGGGTGGCCCCGGCGATCACGGAGGAGTGCCCGACCTCGGGCCCGGCGTCACCGTCTTCGACCCGAGCATGCCGGTCGACCAGATCCAGGCGACCCTCGACGCGGCGCACGCGGCGCAGGTCGACAACGAGATGGGCACCGAGCGGCACGCCTACCTCTTCAAGCCCGGCACGTACGGCACCGCCGAGCATCCGCTGCAGATCAAGGTCGGCTACTACACCGAGATCGCCGGTCTCGGCGCCTCGCCCACCGACGTCGTCATCAACGGCAAGGTCGAGGTCTACAACCGCTGCCTGGAGAACAACGGCACCGGCAACTGCCTCGCGCTCGTCAACTTCTGGCGCACGCTGTCGAACCTGTCGATCGACATCAACGCCGCGGGTCAGGACGGCTGCCGCCAGTCGGCGAACTTCTGGGCCGTCTCCCAGGCGGTCTCCATGCGCCGCCTCAACGTCACCGGCGGCACCCTGTCGCTGATGGACTACTGCACCGCCGGCCCGCAGTACGCCAGCGGCGGCTTCATCGCCGACTCCCGCCTGCCGTCCGTCACCAACGGTTCCCAGCAGCAGTGGCTGACCCGCAACACCGAGGTCGCCGGGTGGTCCAACGCGGTGTGGAACCAGGTCTTCTCGGGCGTCGTCGGCGCGCCGGACGAGTCGGGCTTCCCCGACCCGCCCTACACCACGCTGGAGAACACCCCCGTCAGCCGTGAGAAGCCCTACCTGTTCACCGACGCGCAGGGCAGGCTCAACGTCCGCGTGCCCGCCGCCAGGAAGAACACGCGCGGCATCTCGTGGGCGGACGGCATGACGCCGGGCCGTACGGTGCCGCTGTCGGACTTCTACGTCGCGAAGCCGTCCGACTCGGTGCAGGCGATCAACAGCCAGCTCGCGCGCGGCAAGAACCTGCTGCTCACGCCCGGCGTGTACGACATCGCGAAGAGCATCGAGGTCAAGCGCCCCGACACCGTGGTCCTCGGCCTCGGGCACGCCACCCTCACCGCCTCGCACGGCGCGACCGCGCTCGACATCGCCGACGTTCCCGGCGTGATCGTCGCGGGCGTCACCGTCGACGCGGGTCTGCAGAAGTCCCCCGTCTTGCTGCGGGTGGGCAAGGAGCACGGCGGGCCGGCTGGCGCTGGGCCTGGTGGTGGGCCTGGTGGCGGTGGACCCGCTGGTGGGCCTGCTGGTGGACCTGCGGGTGGTGGGCCCGGTGGCGGCCACGGGAGCTCGCCGGACAACCCGACGACCCTGTCCGACGTGTACTTCCGGGTCGGCGGCCCGCACGTCGGCAAGACCGAGACCGCTCTCGAGGTCAACAGCGACAACGTGCTCATCGACCACACCTGGGTGTGGCGCGGCGACCACGGCGTCGAGGGCTTCACCGACACGCAGCGCTGGAACACCAACATCGGCCGCTACGGCGTCGTCGTCAACGGCGACCACGTGACGGCGACCGGCCTGTTCGTCGAGCACTTCCAGCGCTACAACACCGTCTGGAACGGCGAGGACGGCACGACGATCCTCTACCAGAACGAGCTGCCGTACGACCCGCCGACGCAGGCCGACTGGATGAACGGATCCGTGGAGGGCTACGCCGGCTACAAGGTCGGCGACCGCGTGAAGAGGCACAACCTCTACGGCGCGGGCGTCTACGTCTTCAACCAGAACAACCCGGAGATCCACACCGAGAACGGCTTCGAGGTGCCGCAGACCCCGGGCGTGAAGCTGCACCACATCATGACGGTCAACCTCAGCGCCGGGACGATCGACCACGTCGTCAACGGCGTCGGCGACGCGGCCGACACGACCAAGGTCGGCGCGCCGGTGTTCGTCACGGACTACCCGGCCCCGTAGTCACCCGCGTGGGCCGGAGCCCGGGGTCACGTCCCCGGACCCCGGCCCACCGCTCACTCGCTCACCAGGACCCGCGGTGATGAGTCCTTCAGCTTCTCGCGGGCCTGGACGCGCTTGCCTCACACGCCCGCGCCGGACTCGCAGCGTCGTTTGAGGCTCTCCGCCTCCGTGCGTACGAACCTTCGGGTGCGGCCGCCGGCCAGCAGGCTCACCAGCGGCGACAGCGGTCCTGACTGGTCGATCCCGAGCCGGACCGACACCCCGTTCTCGCGGGGCGTGAGCACGTGCGTCCCGACCGTGGTCACGCCCCCGCCGGTCGCCTGCCAGGTGAAGGAGGCGCCGTCGGTGAACTCGGTCCCCTGCCAGACCATCGGGGGAAGCCCCGGCTGTTTGATCCGGAACCGGCCGCCGATGCCGAGCGGGCCGTCGCCGAGGGGCTCGATCGCGGTCATGGTGGGGGTGAACTCGGGCCATCGGGTGACGTCCGTCATGACCCGCCAGACCCGCTCCGCTGCGGCGTCGATGTCGACGCCGGTCTCGAACCGCATGCCCGCCACTTCCTCTCATCCCGATGCCGATCGGCCCGGCGGCTCTGCGAAGGCCGCGGACACCCTCATGATGCTGCAGGGGTCCCTGCGGCTGATCAACGGGGGAGGTCGGCGCCGCCCAGGTCCCGGCCGGCGACGAGGTGGGCGTAGACGATGACGTTGTCGCGGTAGTGGCCGCCGGCCGTGTCGAACGCGCCGCCACAGGTGATGAGGCGCAGGCCGGGGAACTTCACCATTCCGTAGACCCTGCGGGTGGGGAAGCGGTCCTTCGGCACGCTCTCCAGGGAATCCACCTCGAAGATCGCCTGGGTGCGGTCCTTCCTGGAGATCCTCACCGTGTCGCCCGGCCGCAGGTCTCCGAGCCGGAAGAAGACGCCAGGTCCCTTCTTCGAGTCGACGTGACCGGCGATGACCGCGGGGCCGGGTGACCCGGGCGAGGGGCCGAGGCGGTACCCCCCCGCCTCGTCGACCCTGTCGAGAGGCGGGACCTCCAGCGTCCCGTCCGGATTCTTGCCCAGCGTCATCAGCGTGGTCCGTACCCCGATCTTCGGAATCTCCAGCATGACCGGGGGCGACGACGCGAGGGCGTGCGCGGTGGCCTTCGGATGCGCCCGAGGGGTGGAGACGCTGACGGGAGGGCTGGGCGGCGTCGCCTGACGGTCGCCGGAACGCCCGGCGGCCACCGGGACTGCCACCGTGACGGCGACTGCGACTGCGGACAGGCCCAGGAGGACGGCGACAGCAGCCCTGCCCATTTCATCACCGTTTCCATACTGAGACCTTCCGGGACATCATATGTCGCTTTCATGACAAGCAGGCACTCCCGTCACGCGTGTAACCTTCTGGAAGTTGTTGCCTAAATATGGCTGTTTGCGGTGATCTGGACGGTTTGAGTGGTTCAGTCGGAAAATTTGACCGGGCCGCCGGAGATCGGGCGCGGCCACGTCCCCGATGCCGGGCATTCCGGACCCGCGGCCACGCCGGTTCGTCCGAGCATCCTCGCCGCGGCCCGTGGGGGCCGGCGCCGGGCCGTGAAGGGCGCCGACGGCAAGCGGGACCTTCCTGAGGTCGACCCCTCGCGCATGCACGTCACCGTGCTGGTCCCGGCGCACGACGAAGAGGACCAGATCGCCGAAACGATCACGTCCCTGCACGGCCAGCGGCGCAGGCCCAACCGCGTCATCGTGATCGCGGACAACTGCACCGACAGGACCGCGGACATCGCACGCGCGCACGGCGCCGAGGTGATCGAGACGGTCGGCAACCGCCACAAGAAGGCGGGCGCGCTCAACCAGGTGCTCAAGGCTCTGCTGCCCGAGATGGGGTCTCGGCATGCCGTACTGGTCATGGACGCGGACTCGGCGCTCGACCCCGGTTTCATCGAGCACGCCGTCCTCCGCCTGGCCACCGGCGAACTGGCCGCGGTGGGGGGCACCTTCACCGGCAAGCCGGGCGGCGGCCTGGTGGGCATGTTCCAGCGCAACGAGTACGCGCGCTACGCCCGCGACGTGCGACGGTTGCGGGGAAAGGCGCTGGTGCTCACCGGGACGGCGACGCTGTTTCGCGCGCTCGCGCTCAAGGAGGTCGTCAGGGCCCGCCGCAGTGGTCGTCTCCCCGGTCGCGACCAGGTGTACGACGTGCGCGTGCTGACCGAGGACAACGAGCTCACCCTGGCGCTGCTGCACCTGGACTTCCGCATCCTGTGCCCTGCGGAGTGCACGCTCACGACCGAGGTCATGGAGACCTGGAGGGACCTGTTCAAGCAGCGGCTGCGGTGGAAGCGAGGGGCGCTGGAGAACCTCACCGACTACGGCTGGACGCGGATCACGTTGCCCTACTGGGGGCGCCAGCTCCTGTCGTTGATCGGAATCATCGTGATCTTCGCGTACCTGGGCGCCACGGCCTGGTCGATCGCGGTCACGGGCGCACTCGCCTTACATCCGCTCTGGGTGGCGGTCACGGGCGTCTTCATGGTCGAGCGGGTCGTGACCGTGCGGAGCAGGGGCGGCGTACAGATGGCTCTCGCCGCCCTGCTCGTCGTCGAAATGATCTTCGATGTCTTCTTGCAGATCGCACAGGCGAAAGCCTTCTGGGACGCCGCATGGCGTCGGGAAAGGAAATGGTGATTATGTACAACAACCCACCCATCGGGGGCGTTGCGGCGGGCTTCGGCGGCGCGGCGCTGACCGCCCCGTTCATGGGCTGGAACGCGCTCTGGATCGCCCTGGGCCTGTTCACGCTGGCCTCCGCCGCGGTGGCGGTCAAGCGGGTCATCCCGAAGCGGGAGGCCTGATCGCGGGAGGGAAGCCCTCTCGCCGTCGGGGCGAGAGGGACTTCCGGGCCGGATCAGGGCCGGACGCGCTCGCGCCGCTCGTCGTCACCCTCCTTCGCGGCCGCCCGGCCCCGGCGCAGGACGGCGATCGCCGCCGCGACGGCGGGCACCAGGATGGCCGCCGCCGCGACATTGACCGCCTGGAAGCCGCCCGCGGCGAGGATCGGCCCGGCCAGCGCGGCCGCGGCGGCGCCCGCGTAGTTCATCCCGGCGTCCGTGGCGCCCTGCAACGGCACCCGTACGTCGTCCGCGGCGGTGCCGGCGAGCAGCGCGGACGCGGAGATCAACGAGACAGACCAGCCCAGCCCGAGCACGATCAGCGCGAGCGCGGTGAGCGTGCTGCCCTCCCCGGCGGAGGCGGCCACGAAGCCGAGCGTGACGGCGGCCACGAGCAGCAGCATCCCGCCGCACGCCGTGCGTACCGCGCCGATCCGGTCGGCCAGCCAGCCGAAGACCGGGCTCAGGGCGTACATGCCGAGCACGTGCAGGCTGATCACCACGCCCACGAGCTGCAGTGACATGCCGTGGTGCTGCATGTGCAGCGGCGTCATCACCATCACCATGACCATCATCGCGTGCGCCACCGCGATGAGCACGACCGCGAACCGCGCCGCCGGGTCGGCCGCAGCCCAGCGCAGCGCCGCCACCGCGCCCACCGCCCGGGCACTCGTGACCGCCTCACCGGAGGCCGGTGCCGCCGGGCCGGAGGACGGTGCGGACGGCGCGGCCGGGGCGGCCGGGGCGGCCTGCCCGGAGGCCGGTGCCGGGGCGGTGGAGGAGGGTGCCGCAGGACTCGATGCCGATGTGGCTTGCCCGGAGGCTGATGTGGCAGGTGCGGACGGCGCGGCCGGGGCGGCCTGCCCGGAGCCCGGTGAGGCTTGCCCGGAGCCCGGTGCTGACGGGGTGGAGGACGGCGCGGTGGGTCGGCGGAGGAACACGGTCACCACCGCGCCCGCGAGGGCGAAGGACACGATCGAGAACACGTACGGCCCGGCCAGGCCGGGCAGCCCGAGCCACCGGCCGAACCGGTCGGCCACCTCGCTGAGGTTGGGGCCGGCCACGGACCCGATCGTGGTCGCCCAGATGACGATCGACATCGTCCTGGCCCGGTTGCCGGGCGCCGCGCCGTCCGCCGCGGCGTACCGGGACTGCAGGTTGACCGCCTGCCCGACGCCGAACAGCGCCAGCCCGGCCAGCAGCACGGCGAGCTGCGCGACGACGGCGGCGGTGACGATCAGCGCGCCGCCGAGCACGGCGATGGCATACCCCAGGGTGAGCGAACGGCGCCGTCCGCGCCGGGCCGCGACGCCGGCCAGCGGCACCGCGGCGACCGCCGCGCCGAGCACGCTCGCGGCCTGGCCGAGCCCCGCGACGGACGTGCCGCCGAGCCGTTCAAGGAGCAGCCCGCCGACCGCGATGCCGGAGGCGACCGCGACGCCGCCGAGGAGGTTGCCGGTGACGAGGGCGCCGATGCCCCTGCTGCGTTCCCCACTTGGCACGGACACCACCGCCGAGATCACCTTCCCCTGAAGCCGGTCCGGGTGATCCGGAAAACGGCACTCGATCATATGTCCGGCATGTGGAGATCCGTCGCCCTATTTATGTCTGGGCATGCGCCCTCGATGCACGGGGATGTACGCGTGCGGAGGGGGATCCGATGTCCGGAGATCGGTGGCGGTTCTGGGTGGACCGCGGCGGGACGTTCACCGACGTCGTCGCCCGGCGCCCGGACGGACGGCTGGTGACGCGCAAGCTCCTGTCGGAGAACCCGGCGCGCTACTCCGACGCGGCGGTGGCGGGCATCCGCGCCCTGCTGGACGTCCCCGAGGGGGAGCCGATCCCGGTCGAGTGGATCGAGTCGGTGCAGATGGGCACCACGGTCGCCACCAACGCCCTGCTGGAACGCCGCGGCGAGCGTACGGCGCTGGTCATCACCAAGGGGTTCGGCGACGCGCTGCGCATCGGCTACCAGAACCGCCCGCACATCTTCGAGCGGCGGATCGTGCTGCCGGAGATGCTGTACGAGCACGTGGCCGAGGTGGACGAGCGGATCACCGCCGACGGCACGGTGCTCCGCCCGCCCGACCTCGACGCGCTCGTGCCGGAGCTGCGTCGGCTGCGCGAGGAGGGCGTCCAGGCGGTCGCGGTGGTCTGCCTGCACAGCCACCTCCACCCGGCGCACGAACGCGCGATCGGGAGCCTGGCCAGGCGAACGGGCTTCGCCCAGGTGTCCTGCTCCAGCGAGGTCAGCCCGCTGATGAAGCTGGTGCCGCGCGGCGACACCGCCGTAATCGACGCCTATCTGTCTCCCGTCCTGCGCCGATATGTCGAGTCGGTGGCCCGCCAACTGCCCGGCGTACGGCTGATGTTCATGCAGTCGAACGGCGGGCTGGCCGAGGCCGGGCACTTCCGCGGCAAGGACGCCATCCTGTCCGGCCCGGCCGGGGGCGTCGTGGGCATGGCGGGCATGTCCCGGCTTGCCGGGTTCGACAAGGTCATCGGCTTCGACATGGGCGGCACCTCGACCGACGTGTCCCACTACGCGGGCGCGTACGAGCGGGTCGTCCAGACCCAGGTGGCCGGCGTACGGCTGTCCGCGCCGATGATCGCCATTCACACGGTGGCGGCGGGCGGCGGGTCGGTCCTGCGGTTCGACGGCGGGCGCTACCGGGTCGGCCCCGACTCGGCGGGGGCCGACCCCGGCCCGGCCTGCTACCGCAACGGCGGCCCGCTGTGCCTCACCGACGCCAACGTGATGCTCGGCCGCATCCAGCCCGGCCACTTCCCCGAGGTCTTCGGCCCGGACGGCGACCTGCCGCTGGACGTGGACGAGGTGCGGCGGCGGTTCGCGGAGACGGCCGCCGACATCCGCGACCGCACCGGAGACGAGCGCGATCCCGAGCAGGTCGCGGAGGGCTATCTGCGGGTCGCGGTCGCGAACATCGCCAACGCCATCAAGCAGATCTCCGTGCGGAAGGGCCGTGACGTCACCGAATATGCCCTCACGACGTTCGGCGGCGCCGGAGGGCAGCACGCCTGCGCGGTCGCCGACGCGCTCGGCATCCGCACCGTGCTGGTGCCGCCGATGGCGGGCGTGCTGTCCGCCCTGGGCATCGGGCTGGCCGACACGACCGTGCTGCGGGAGCAGTCGGTCGAGGCCCGGCTCGACCCCGCCACGACGCGGCGCCTGACCGGGCTCGCCGGCACCCTGGAGGCGGCGGCCCGCCGCGAGCTGTCGGACGAGGGGGTGCCGGACGAGCGCATCCGGGTGAGCCGGCGGGTGCGGCTGCGCTACGACGGCACCGACACGCCGCTGCAGGTGGACCTGGCCGAGACGGACGCGATGGTGGCCGCGTTCGAGGCCGCCCACCTGCGGACCTACTCCTTCCTCATGGACCGGCCGCTGGTGGCGGAGGCGGTCTCCGTCGAGGCGGTGGGCCTGACCGAGCGGCCCGATCTTTCGGTCCTCGCCGAGAGATCGGACGCCGGGGCGCCCGAGGCGGTCCGGATGTACACCGGCGGCGCGTGGCGCGAGGTGCCGCTCTACCGGAGGGAACGGCTGCGCCCCGGCGACGCGGTCACCGGCCCGGCCATCGTGGCCGAGGCCGACGCGACCACCGTCGTCGACGACGGCTGGCGGGCAGGCGTGACGCCGTACGGGCACCTGCTTGTGGAACGGGAGCGGGCCCGCCCCCGGGCCGCGGGCGTGGGCACCGCGGCCGACCCCGTGATGCTGGAGGTGTTCAACAACCTCTTCATGTCCGTCGCCGAGCAGATGGGCGCGCGGCTGGAGGCCACCGCGCAGTCGGTGAACATCCGGGAGCGGCTCGACTTCTCCTGCGCGCTGTTCGACGCGGGCGGCGATCTCGTCGCCAACCCGCCGCACATCCCGGTGCACCTCGGGTCGATGGGCGCGAGCGTCAAGGAGGTGATCCGCCGCCGGGGCGACGGGATCCGGCCCGGCGACGTGTACGCGATCAACGACCCCTACCACGGCGGCACCCACCTGCCGGACATCACGGTCGTCACCCCCGTCTTCGACGACGCGGGCCGGGAGATCCTGTTCTTCGTGGCCTCCCGCGGCCACCACGCGGAGATCGGCGGGCTGACGCCCGGCTCGATGCCCGCCATGAGCAGGACCCTCCACGAGGAGGGCGTGCTGTTCGACTGCCGCCTGCTGGCCGACCGTGGCGGCCTGCGCGAGCAGGAGACGAGGCGGCTGCTCACCGAGGGGCCGCACCCGTCCAGGGACCCCGCGACCAACCTGGCCGACCTGCGCGCGCAGATCGCCGCGAACGCCAAGGGTGTCGAGGAGGTCGGCGCGATGATCGGCCACTTCGGCCTCGACGTCGTGCGGGCCTACATGCGGCACGTGCAGGACAACGCCGAGAGCTCGGTCCGCGCGGTCATCGACGCCCTCAGCGAGGGGAGCTACCGCTATGAGACGGACTCCGGAGCCGTGATCGCGGTGCGCGTCTCGGTGGACCACGCCCGCCGCACCGCGACGATCGACTTCACCGGCACCTCGCCCCAGCTCGACACCAACCTCAACGCGCCGTCCGCCGTGGTCACCGCCGCCGTGCTGTACGTCTTCCGCACCCTGGTGGCCGACGAGATCCCGCTCAACGACGGCTGCCTGCGGCCCCTGCGGATCGTCGTGCCCGAGGGGTCGATGCTGGCTCCCACGTACCCGGCGGCCGTGGTCGCGGGCAACGTCGAGACCTCGCAAGCGATCACCGGCGCGATCTACGCCGCGCTGGGCGTCCAGGCCGAGGGGTCGGGGACGATGAACAACGTCAGCTTCGGCGACGAACGGCGTCAGTATTACGAGACCGTCGCCTCGGGGTCCGGGGCGGGAGACGGGTTCGACGGGGCGTCGGTGGTGCAGACCCACATGACGAACTCCCGGCTGACCGACCCCGAGGTGCTGGAATGGCGGTTCCCGGTGCTGCTGGAGGAGTTCGCCGTACGGCACGGCAGCGGCGGCGCGGGACGGTGGCGCGGCGGCGACGGGGCCGTGCGCCGCATCCGGTTCCGCGAGCCGATGACGGTCAGCGTGCTGTCCAGCCACCGTCGTGTGCCGCCGTACGGCATGGCCGGCGGCGCGCCCGGCGCGCTGGGCGTCAACCGGGTGCGGCGCGCGGACGGAGACGTGGTCCACCTGGCGGGATGCGACTCGATCCGGGTCGAGCCGGGTGACGTGCTGGAGATCGAGACCCCCGGCGGCGGCGGATACGGCCCCCCGGACGGCGGCCCCCCGGACGGCGGCCCCTCGGACGGTGACCCCCCGGACGGCGGCCCGTCCTGACCGGGCCCTGTGCTCGACCGCGCCTCCTCAACGGGCCCCTGAACGGCCCTGGAACGGCTCCTCAGCGGGCCCTGCACGGAAACTCTCGACGGAGCTCTCGACGGGCGGCCCGGTGGGTGGGCTCGGTGGGGCCCGGTGGGTGGACTCGGTGGGGGACTCGGCGGGGGGCTCGGTGGGGGACTCGGCGGGCTCCGCCCTCCTCGGCCTTCGCGGCGAGGAGGGCGGGCTTCCAGCGGTTTCGCCGTTACCACACCGGGCGGCTTTGTTTTTGGCGATGAGCCGCGGGGTTTTCGCACCTGACACGGCAGGCGCTTGCTCAGGAGTCTCTCACCCCGCCCTCAAGACCGGGTGCAAGACGACTCCCTGATCACGCCAAGAAAGCGCCGGTCACAGCCTCGATCACAGGGCCGGTCACAGCGCCGAGCAGACCGTGCCGTTCGGGCGGAAGACCGCGGGGAGCGCCAGGGCTCTTCGCCTCGATCACTCCGGGGTCGAAAGGGGGACCGGTTCGTGGAGCAGGCCCCGACGATCACCCGAGGTGATCTCCCGGTCAAGCGCCCGGGGCGTCGCCCCTGATCGGCACGCGTGGTCGTTTCATCGGTGGTCTCCCGTCGTGCCCTCGGGCAGCGTGTCGGCGAGGTACGCGGCGAGGTCGGGCCGGTCGGGGGCGAGCACGTGCCGCACCCACGCGTCGCGTTCGTGCAGGATCGGTGGCAGCTCCCAGACGCAGCCGATGAGCGGGCGTTCCAGCCGGACGAAGTGGGTGGGGTCCCGGTCGGGGCAGCCCAGCACGGGCTGACCGGCCACCGCGATGCCGCAGTGCAGGGCGTTGTCCCAGGCCCAGGTGTAGGTGTTGATGTAGGCCCCGTCGTCCCCGCCCCTGTGGAGGACGACGAAGGCGGCCGGGGGCGTGCCGTCCGGCTCCGGCAGCAGCTCGGGCAGGACGGCGTAGGCCGCCTTCTCGACCTCGGGGGCGATGCCGTCCGGGTCGGCGGTGACGTGGTAGCGCTTGACGTGATAGCCGCTCACCTCGATCGGGGGCGGCACGAAGAGCAGTTTCTCCGTGAAGGCCATGCCGGGAACGGTAGGTCCGCTTCACTGACACCCTTCGTCAGTGGAGTCGTGCGATGGTGAGGGCGTGCGTGCGTCCCGGCTGCTGTCGATCCTCCTGCTGTTGCAGTCGCGTGGCCGGATGACGGCCCGGCAGCTCGCCGACGAGCTGGAGGTCAGCGTCCGCACGATCTACCGCGACGTCGAGTCGCTGCACGCCGCAGGCATCCCCCTGTACGGCGAGGCCGGGCACGAGGGCGGCTACCGGCTGATGGACGGCTTCCGCACCCGGCTCACCGGCTTGACCGAGCGGGAGGCCGCGGCGCTGTTCCTGGCCGGGCTGCCGGGACCGGCCGCCGACCTCGGTCTCGGCGCGCTGCTGGCCGCCGCGGAGCTGAAGATCGAGGCCGCGCTTCCCGCCGGGCTGCGGGAGGAGGCGCGGCGGGTGCGGGAGCACTTCCTCCTCGACGCGCCCGGCTGGTACTACGACGGCGACCGGTCGCCGTACCTGCCGGAGGTCGCCGAGGCCGTCTGGAACACCCGGGTCGTCCACGTCCGCTACCGCCGCTGGGCGGAGCCCTGCGAGGTCGAGCGGAGGCTGGAGCCGTACGGGCTGGTCCTGAAGGCGGGGAAGTGGTACCTCGTGGCGCGGTGCGACGGTGCGCTGCGCACCTACCGGGTCGGCCAGATCCTCGCCCTCACCGTGACCGACGAGACGTTCGAGCGCCCGGACGGCTTCGACCTGGAGCGGCACTGGCGTGAGCATCTGGCCGGCTTCCGGTCACGGCTGCTGCGCGGGCAGGCGGTGATCCGGCTGTCGCCGCAGGGGCGGGAGCGGCTCGGGGAGGTCATGAGCTCGGTCGTCGCCGGGGCGGTGGACGAGACGGCGGGCCCGCCGGACGAGCGGGGCTGGGTCACCGCCACGGTGCCCGTCGAGTCGGTGACGCACGCGCGCACGGAGTTCCTGAAACTCGGGGCCGAGGTGGAGGTCCTGGAGCCGGCCGAGCTGCGGCGCGAGATGGCGGTGACCGCGCACGCGCTCGCGGCCCTCTCCCCGCCGACCCCGCCGCCTGCAGAGCCGCCGCCTGCAGAGCCGCCGCCTGCAGAGCCGCCGCCTGGAGAGGTGCCTGCAGAGCCGCCGCCGACGGAGCCGTCTTCGCGTCTGTCGTAGCGGGCGTCAATGAAAAATCGGCTCGCAATTCCGGCGAATCCGATAAAAGGTGATACCAACTTGATGGGCACCCTGACGGCGTGCGGTCCGAGTTCTATCCTTAACGGCGTCACTGACAAGATTCTCGCGGATTGCGGGAGAAGAAGTGCCCAAGACCACGCGTACGCCGCGAAGGGAGAAAGCGCGAAGCGAGGGCGCGCGAGTGGACGGGCTTCGTGATCCGGATGTCGAGACCTTCGTCGGCGCGATGGGGACGCGCATCCGCGCGGACGCCGAGACGGTCGGAGTCGGCCGCCGGACCCTGGAGATCCAGGTAAGACTGCACCTGCCCCGGTTGAGCAGGCCGGCCATCGCCGGCTGGTCTCCGGACAAGGTGTACGAGGAGATACGGCTGCAGGCAGTCGTCAGGGCGGCGCAGGTGCGCCAGTCGGCGGAGGACGCCGCCCACCAGGCCCATGCCTCCGTCCTCCTCAACGTGCACAAGGCACACCGCGACCTGAGCCTGTCGTTCGGCGACGGCTACCGCACCCGCCTGCGCTTCGCCGAGGTCGGGCCGAGCGCCGGCCACCTGGTCCAGTCGAGACTGCACTACCTCCACAGCGAGAGGGCCGACACCGCCGCGCAGTTCGGGCTCTTCCTGCCGGGCGCGACGATGCCGATCACGTACGCCGCCTTCTCGCGGTGCGACCGCCAGTATGTCCTCGACGCGCTCACCGGGCACGGGCTGGACGTGAATCCGGAACGCGTAATGGTCCTGACAAGAATGCACGGGCTGGCGGGAATTCCGGCGAACCTCATGAGCCTGACTATCGCCCGCGCGGTCCGGGAGATCAGGGCGAAAAACGCCGGAGATTATGTCATCACGGCATACAATCCGATGCTCGGTTTCTGCGGCACCTCATTCGTCGCGTCGGGATTCCGGCCGGTCGCCCTGTCGCCCGTGGCGTACTGCTACGACGGCAAAGGCCTTTTCCAGACCCGCCGGATGTCCGGGGAGTCGGTGCCGCAGCTCCTGGACACCCCGGACAACGTGCTCATGGCCCTCGGGGTCACCCCGGCCGCGAAGCGGAACGTCGCCGGGATCGAGGGCCTGATCAGGGTGTCGAGCCGCACCCACTCGGGCGGCGACCATGTGCGGCCTCTCAAGGCGGACCTCGCCTCGCCGGAGTGGCGGGACCGCCTGCTCGGTTACCGCCGGATGCTGGAACCCTGCTGGTCGGAGCGCACGGTCCATCCGCGCTATCAGCAGTCGCCGGTCGCGGCGGGCGATCCCAGGGGCCAGTGCGGGGTCACCTCCGTCTGGCTCGCCCGCACGCTCCGCACCGACCTGCTGCTCGAACCCGTCTACTGCTACGGGCGGCTGCGCGTCGGCCGCGACGACGCCGAGGACGTGAGCCATCACTGCTGGGTCGAGATCGGCCCGGCCCACGATCCCCGGCGGTTCGTCATCGACCTGACCGCCGACCAGTCGGACGGCGTACGCGAGCCGATCATCCTGGGCGAGCACCGGGCGCTGGCCGATCGGGGGCTGCGGTACGAGAGCGCGGCGCGCCTGCGCCTCGACGAGCTGCCGAGAGACCGGGTGTGGCCGCGCTTCCTCGCGCTCGCCGACCGCCTGTGCGAGCTGGACGAGCTCCGGAGGCGGCCATGACCCGGCACATGACCGCGTCCATGGCCGGGCGCGCAAACGAAGCCCGGCCCTCGGTGCTGCTGCTGTCGTCCGACAGCAGGCGGCGCTACGCGGAGGACGTGCTGCGGGCGCTGGCCCTGCCCAGAGGGGCGATCATCCAGTTCCGCTACGAGACCGACTACGTGGCGGGCGCTCTGCAACAGGCGATCGCGAGCGGCTCCGCCGTCGGCCGGCGGTGCCTCGTGGCGTTCCTGGCCGACCGGGAGTCGCCCGAGACCGAGCCGTTCGTCGTGCCCGTACGCTTCGCGACGGTGGTGGCGACCGCGTGCGTGGCCGACATGGCCGTCTTCCGGCTCCGGGTGGACGACTACGCGAACCTGGAGGACTTCCCGCTCACCGAGGCGGACATCAGGGCCAGGGGCGGCTGGTTCGTGGACCGGCTCGCGGAGGCCAACGGCGGGCGCTGGTATCCCGCCACCACCCGCTTCCCCGACCTCCACCTGCACGAACGGCCCGGCGACGACCCGGAGGCGTGGCTCGGGGTGGCCCGGCGGCTGGCCCGGCATCCCACGTACAGGACCTGCTACTTCGTACGCACCGAGGAGCCGCTGCTGGGCAGGGGCAGGACGGGCGTGCTCGACGCCGAGGGGCGGCTGCACCTGAGCGACGGCGACTCCGTGCGGATGCGGGTCAGCTTCTACTCCGACGGCTACACGCCAGCCCCGAAGCGGCTGGTCTGCGCGACCGACGGCACCTTCCTGAAGATCGCGTCCGACGACTCGTACGACGTGGCGTCGCGGTACGACACGGTGGAGTTCTGGCTGCGGCCCGAGTTGCTGCGCTTCGACGCGCTCGCGCGGGTCGGGATCACACTGGCCGCCGACACCAGGGCGGGCCCGGAGCCGGGAGGCGGCTCACTGACGACGAGCGCCGGATTTCCTGTGATCGTGCGCCGCTCGCGGTCGCGTCTCCTCACGCGGGCGTCGGCCGCCGCGGCCGGGGCCGTTCTCGTCGCCCTGCCCGCCGTGCTCGGGCCGGGCACCGACCTGTCGCTGAGGGTGCTGTGCGCGGTCTGCGGCGCGGCCCTGCTCGCCGTCGCGAACATCGTCATCTCCCACGCCAGGTGACACCCCGCCGGAGAACAGGTGCGGGCGCCGCGCGAACTCCCGGCACAGCTCGTCGAACAACGGCAGCAGTGCCGGGCAGCTCATGCGGATCTTCCGCCTGGCCGTGATCTCCGTGCGCTTGTACGCCGCCCAGGTGGGCCGCAGCGGGTGATGATCGGCCAGCAGCACGTTGACGTGGGGGAGCAGCTTGTCGAGGGCGTGGACGAACCTGCTTTCCGGGTCGTGCTGCGCCTTGTAGCCGTACAGGTCCTCCACCAGCCAGGGGAACGTCCCGCCGAAGTCACGGGCGATGATCTCCCGCGCCTCCTCCTCGCGCACGGCCTTCTTCTCGCGTTCCGCCGGGCCGGCGTAGACCGAGACGTCGCCCGCGTGGACCTCGGGCAGGTCATGGACCAGCGCATATCTGGCGACCCGGCCGGGGTCGAGGGCGGGGTCGATCAGCGGGGCGAGGCAGACCGCGGCCAGGCCCAGGGTGAAGGAGTGCTCCGCGTCGTTCTCCCGGCGGGTGACGTCCTGCGGCACCACCGAGGTCCGTTCGATCGCGCACGGCGGGAATGCCAGTTCGCGCATGAGGGTCATCAGCGTGTTCGCGCCGACCGGGGAGCCGGTGTTTTTCGCGTTGTCCCTCGCCATCGGGCCGCCCTCGCATTGTTCGCCCGCACGCGGCCACGGCGTTTCGCGTACGGCCTGATCTCCCAGCGTAGCCGACCATTAATCGGCGCCGTGGGAAGTGTTTCCCAAGGAATGGCGGCGGGAGCCGAATATGTGTTCGGTAATCGGCATTTCCGCATTTCAGGCCGCATAGTCCTGGAGCGTTGTCGAGGTGGCCGCCATGGGCCCGGGCCGGTGCGCAGGCGGCGGATCTCGTCCAGGACGCCCATCCGCCGCAGCACGTCCATGCGCACCGCCCCACGGAAGCCGACCGTGCGGCCCATGACCTGCTCACATGTTGATCATGTGTCCGGCCAGGCCGTGGATCGCCTCCTTCACCGCCTCGCCCAGGGTCGGGTGGGCGTGGACGTTGCGCGCCACCTCGTGCACGGTGAGGTCCCACTGCTGGGCCAGGGTCAGCTCGGGCAGCAGCTCGGTCACCTCGGGCCCGATGAGGTGGGCGCCGAGGATCTCGCCGTACTTCGCGTCGCTGAGGACCTTGACGAACCCGCTCGGGTCGCCCAGGCCGTGCGCCTTGGCGTTGGCCGTGAACGGGAACTTGACCACCTTCACGTCGAAGCCCTGCTCGCGCGCCTGGGCCTCGGTGTAGCCGAAGCTCGCGATCTGCGGCTGGCAGTAGGTCGCCCTGGGGATCATCACGTAGTCGAGCTCCATCGTCTCGGCCCCCGCGATGGTCTCGGCGGCGATGATGCCCATCGACTCGGCGGCGTGCGCCAGCATGAGCTTCGCGGTGACGTCGCCGATGGCGAAGATGTTCGGCACGTTCGTACGGCAGCGGCCGTCCACGGCGATCGCGCCCCGCTCGGTCAGCCGTACGCCGGTGTTCTCCAGGCCGTATCCCTCGACACGCGGCTGGAAGCCGATGGCCTGCAGCACCTTGTCGGCCTCCAGCACGGACGTCTCGCCGTTCTTCGAGACCGTGACCCGCACCTTGTCGCCGCTGTCGTCGATCGACTCGACCCGGGTGGAGGTCAGCACGTCGATGCCGAGCCGCCGGTAGCGCCGCGCCAGCTCGGCCGACACCTCCTGGTCCTCCAGGGGCACCATCCGGTCGAGGAACTCGACGATCGTGACCTTCACGCCGTAGTTGTGCAGCACGTACGCGAACTCGACGCCGATCGCGCCGGCGCCCGCGATGATCACGCTCTCCGGCAGCGTCTCGCTGAGGATCTGCTCCTCGTACGTCACCACGCGCTCGGACAGGGACGTCCCCGGCAGCAGGCGGGTCGTCGCTCCGGCCGCGATGATGCAGTGGCCGAACGTCACCGTGCGCACCGAGCCGTCCGCGCCGCGCACCTCCATGGAGTTCGGCCCGGTGAAGCTGCCCCGGCCGTCATACTCCGTGATGCCGTTCTTCTTCATCAGATAGTGGACGCCCTTGACACGCCCGTCCGCGACCTGGCGGCTGCGGCGGAAGGCCGCGCCGTAGTCGAGCGTGATCGGGCCGTCCGTCTGGATGCCGAACGTCTTGGTCTCGTTCGTGAGGATGTGTGCGAGTTCGGCATTACGCAGCAACGCCTTGGAGGGGATGCATCCGACGTTGAGGCAGACACCACCCCAGTAGCGCTCCTCGACGACCGCTGTGGTGAGCCCGAGCTGGGCCGAACGGACCGCGGCGGTGTAGCCGCCGGGCCCTGCGCCGAGGACGACGACATCGTAGTGATCGGTCATGCACCGGACCCTACGCCGCCGCTCCCCTCTGCCGCGGAAGGGGGTGTCCACCAGGCGCCGGGCCACCCGCGCGGCCCGCTCGGGCTACTTCGCGTGCCCGCCGGGGTCCGGGCCGTCCGCGTCCGCGGAACGACCCGGGTGACCCGGCCCGGTGGACGGAAGGGGCGGAAGAGCGGGCAGCGGGGGCGGAGTGCGCAGCGGAGGCGGAGTGGGCAGGGGCGGGGGGAACGCGGAGGCCCGGGCGCCGGCCAGGCCGAGCACCTGGCGCATCCATGCCTCCAGGCTCGTCGGGTCCGGCGGGATCAGCGGGTCCTGCCCGTCCTGCCCGTCCTGCCCGTTCTGCCTGTCGTGACCGCCCTGCCTGTTCTGGCCGCCCTGGCCGTTCTGCTCGCCCTGCTCGCCGCGCCCCCGCCCGGGAGCCGCCGTGGTCACGCCGTCATCCCAGGAGAGCCGGGGCCAGCAGCCGCAGGTGCTCTGTCTGCGTGCCGACCGAATCGGCCAGTGGCTGTACGCACACGTGGTCGGCCCCCGCGTCGTGGTGGGCGCGCACCCGCTCGGCGATCGTCTCCGGTTCGCCCCAGACCACGATCGCGTCGATGAGCCGGTCGCTGCCCCCGCCCGCGAAGTCGTCGTCGGAGAAGCCCAGCTCGCGCAGGTTGTTGATGTAGTTGGGCAGGGAGAGATAGAAGGCGGCGTATTCGCGGGCGATCTCCCGGGCGCGCCCGGCGTCGGTCTCGACCACCACTGCCTGCTCCGGGGCGAGGACCGGGTCCGGCCCGAGGATCTCGCGGGCCTTCGCGGTGTGCTCGGGCGGCACGAAGTACGTGTGCGCCCCCTGGGCGCGCTGCGCCGCCAGTTCGAGCATCCGGCGGCGCAGCGCCGCCAGCACCCGGGGCGGCCTCTCCGCCAGCGGCAACACGCCGAACGACGCCTGGTCCATCCCGTCGAGGTAGTCCTGCATGAGCCGCAGTGGCGCGGAGTATTCGTGGCCGCGAGGGGCGACCAGCGGCTTGTGGCTCACACCGAGGCCGAGCACGAACCGGTACCCCCATGCCTCGGCCAAGGTCGCGGCGCCGTTGGCCGCGGCCACCGCGTCCCGGCCGTAGATGTTCGCGATGCCCGTCGCCACGTGCAGCCGCTCGGTGGACGACAGCAGAAGCGCCGAGTTCGTGTACGCCTCCCGCCCGTCCGGGGCCTCGCCCACCCAGAGCGCCGGATATCCGAGCCGCTCGATCTCCGCCGCGGCCGCTCTGGCCTCGTCCGCGGTCGCCGTTCTCGACAGTGAGAACAGCCACACTCCCGTACGGCCGAGGCGGCGCCTCAGCTCCGACGGTTCCATGGTGGGCGGTTGCGTACGCTCGGCCATCCGGACGCTCCTTGTCTGTCACACGAGATCGGGCGAAGGGGGGCGGTTCGCCGGAGACGCCGCCCCCGCCGGGCCGGACGGCCGCGCCGGCGGGCGTCGCAGCCTCAGCATGTCATCGCACGCGCCGGTGGCCTCGGCACCCCCCTGTGATCGGTTCACGTGTCGGGGCGCACCGCCCTGCCCGTACGGCTTACTGCGATTTCCCCCGGATCCAGATGGTCATCCCCATCGGTGGCGGAATCGCCCTGAGGGTGGTGGGAGCCCCGTGAGCGGGAACCCACGAAACGGCAAAGGCCTGTCCTGGATCTTCGCGTCCGGGCGGCGGGGCCGCCGTCGCCGCGTGTGTCCTTGGAGCCGACTCGCTCACTCTCCAGGAGGCCGAACATGAGGAAACTGCTGTATGCCGGCGCGGTCGCGATCAGCCTGCTGGCCGCCGGATGCGGCGGTGCCGGCGACGACGCCAGCCGCGTCGCCAACGACCAGCTCAACGAGTCGCAGACGCCCGAGCCCTCCGAGAACCAGCCGGAGACGACGCCGTCCGCCACCGATTACCCGGCGTCGCCGACCTCTCCCGTCCAGGCGTCCCCCACGGGGCCCGCGCGCATCGACACGGCGTCCACCTCGCTCGGCACCGTGCTGGTCGGCATCGAGGGCCGCACGGTGTACCTGTTCACGAAGGACAAGGGCGGCACCTCGGCCTGCACCCAGGCGTGCGCCGCCGCGTGGCCGCCCGTGCTCACCGTCGGCGCGCCCCAGGCCGGCACGGGTGTGCACCCGAACCTGCTCGGGACCCTCCACCGCGAGGACGGCACCACGCAGGTGACCTACAACAAGCACCCGCTCTACTACTACTCGAAGGACCAGAAGGCCGGCGACGTGCTCGGCAACGACGTGAAGGACTTCGGCGGCGAGTGGCACGCCGTCACCCCCGAGGGCAAGAAGGTCAAGGGCTAGTCCCCTGGCATGGCCATGCTGTGCGGCAGCCGGGCGAGCAGGGCCGACATCCGCTCACGCTCGTCCGGCGACGGCAGCGATCCCGGCCTCGTACGCCGCCCGGACGAGCCGCCCGGACGAGACGCCGGAGCAGGACGCCGGAACCAAGACAGGGCCCGGCCCGCGTAGGTCCCACTGGTCCGCCACCACGCCGTCTTCCCGGCGTTCTCCGATCCGCCTTCCCCTGCGGGAGGGCGGATTTCTCATGCCTCTCGCAGTCCCGGCGGTTGCCGGTCCTTCCGGCGACCTCCGGGATCACCTGGCTACCACCGCTCGGAGCCCACTAGGCTGAGGAACACTCCGCCCTGTGTCCGCGGCCGCTTCTCCGTACGAAAGTGGGCTCGCGATGGCATCGGACGCGTCGTCCGTTCTCGAGAACGTCCTCACCGGCACTCCGCCAGGCCCATCGAAGATCCCGCATGGGGGATCACGCCAGATCTGGCGGACATCAGGACTGACCGAGCCCTCTCCGGGCAGTCGTGATAGCCGAATCGGCGCCTCTTCCCCCAGGCCACGGCCGTGCGAGGTGAGGTTCACGAGAGGACACGGAATGACTCATATCGATCCTGAGGCTCTTCTCACCAGCCTGCGACGTCTGCAGAAGGACAGGGCGGCGACCGGGATCGTGCACCACCTTGAGCGCATCGTCCAAGTGGTCGACCGGCTCTTCGGATACTCCGGCGCGGGCCTGATGTTCGCCGAGGAGGACCGCACGCTTCGCTACCTCTTCGCCACCGACGAGCGCGGCCGCAGCCTGGAGCGCGCCCAGGCGGTGACGGGCCAGGGCCCGTGCGTGGCGGCGTACGCGGGCGACACCGCGGTGACGACGGCCGACGTGCGGTCGGACCGGCGCTGGCCCGCCCTGCGTGACCTGCTGCACCCCGAGGTGCGCGGGGTGGCGGGAGTGCCGATCCGGCTCGGCGGCGTGCCCGTGGGCACCCTCAACGTCTACCAGGACGCGCCGCACGAGTGGCAGGAGAGCGACACCCAGTCCCTCCACGCGTACGCGCACGTGATCGAGCAGGTCCTCGTGGCGTCGATGGAGGCGGACGAGAAGGCGGCGCTGGCCGGCCAGCTCCAGTACGCCCTGGACTACCGCGTCGTGATCGAGCGGGCCATCGGCTATCTCATGGGCAAACACGACCTGACGGCCTCGCAGGCGTTCACCGGACTGCGCAAGCAGGCCAGGGACAGCAGACGGAAGGTGTCCGAGCTCGCGGCGGAGCTGCTGGGCGAGCAGGGCCAGAGGAATGTTGCGAATCCAGATCACGCCGTCTGAGGCCGGCGTCCGCGTCGCCGTGCACGGCGACCTCGACCTGTCCGGGGTGCCGGAGCTGCGTGCCCGCCTCCGGCAGGCGCTGGCGACCTACGGGCCCGGGCACGTCGAGATCGACCTGGCCGGGGTCGGCTTCCTCGACTGCGCGGGCGCGCGGAGCCTCCTGTGGGCCGACGCGCACGTGCGGGAGCGGGGCGGCCGGGTGACCTTCGTCCGCCCGGCCCCGCCGGTGTCGCGGCTGCTGCGGCTGCTGGGCTTCGACTCCGCGCTGACCCTCCGTACGGCGTCGCACGTGCCGCTGCCCCAGCCCACGGCCGAGGCCCGTCCCCGGCCCGACTGACATGGCGTACGGCACCGGACCCTGCGGGCCGAAGTGCGAGGCGACCGGGCGATAGTCTTTCCGTGATGTATCGACTCGTGTTCACGCAGGTCCTGAGCCGCCTCGACGCGGAGGCCGTCCACCACCTCACGATCAGGCTGCTCCGCCTGCTCGGGATGTTCCCGCCCCTCGTGCGGCTGCTGCACCGTTTGCTCGCGCCGAAGGCGGAGTCGCTGCGCGTCCAGGCGTTCGGCGTCCACTTCGCCTCGCCGTTCGGGCTCGCCGCCGGGTTCGACAAGGACGCCGGGTGCGTCGAGCCGCTGTCGGCGCTCGGATTCGGGTACGTCGAGGTGGGCACGATCACCGCGCACGCCCAGCCGGGCAACCCCCGGCCGCGGCTGTTCCGCCTGATCGAGAGCCGGGCGATCATCAACCGGATGGGATTCAACAACGCCGGGGCGGCGGCCGCCGCCAAGCGGCTGCGCCGCGTGCGCCACATCCCGGCCGTGGTCGGCGTCAACATCGGCAAGACCAAGGTCGTGCCCGAGTCCGAGGCCGTGCGCGACTACGTGGACAGCGCCCGCAGGCTCGCGCCGCTCGCCGACTATCTCGTGGTCAACGTCAGCTCGCCCAACACCCCGGGCCTGCGCGACCTGCAGGCCGTCGACCGCCTGCGCCCGCTGCTGTCGGCGGTGAAGGAGGCGGCCGGGCGCACCCCGCTGCTCGTGAAGATCGCGCCCGACCTGGCGGACGAGGACGTGGACGCCGTGGCCGAGCTCGCCACCGAGCTGGAGCTGGCGGGCGTCATCGCGACCAACACCACGATCAGCCGCGAGGGCGTCGCGAGCACCGAGACCGGCGGCCTGTCCGGACGGCCGCTCAAGGCCCGCTCACTGGAAGTGCTGCGCCGCCTGCGCCAGAAGGCCGGAGACCGGCTCACGCTCGTCTCGGTCGGCGGCGCGGAGGACGTCGACGACGTCTGGGAGCGGCTGCTGGCCGGTGCCACCCTCGTGCAGGGATACACCGGCCTCATCTACGAAGGTCCCCTGTGGCCGTCGCGGATCAACCGTCAGCTCGCCCGCCGGCTGCGGCGGCACGGCTACGGCTCGGTCCGCGAGATCGTCGGCCGCACCGCATAAGTCCCCATTCCCCTGGAAACGGAGAGCGCCATGAGCGTCAAGACCTACACCGTGCAGGGCATGACCTGCGGCCACTGCGTGAGCTCGGTCAAGGAGGAGGTCGGCGAGATCCCCGGCGTCACCGGCGTCGAGGTCGACCTCGACAGCGGCCGGCTCGACGTTTCCGGCGACGTCGCCGACGACGCGGTGCGCAAGGCCGTCGAGGAAGCCGGCTACACCCTCGTCTGAGCCACGCCCGCGCTCGGACGGTCGCTCACGCGGTGCGTTCGCCGAGGTCGTCGCCCGGGGTAGGGCGAATCACGATCATGCGCTCCGAAAGTACGAGATCATGCATGAGCGGAGTCTCGCAGCCCGCCCCGACAAAGCTAAGCGAGCGACCCCTCATGAGCGCCATCTACGACCAGGCCGACGGCGAGCGGATCGCCGTGGCCGACAGCGGTGATTCCGTGAGCATCATCAACCGCTCCGGAAGGATCGTCGTCGGTAAGAAGGACGTACGCAGGCTCGCCGAGCGGATCCTCGCCGCGGCGGGCCGGGTGGCCGTCGTCCTTTTCCCGCCGGCCCTGCGCAAGGACACGCTGTCGGTCGCCGGCCCGTCCGGGCGGTGGAAGGTCCGCGTCTCGCCGAAGAACGGCGCCCGCGTCCTCGTCGAGGTCGATCCGCAGGGCATCGGGCCGGCCGAGGCCTACGAGCTCGCCGCCGCCGTCGCGGTGGCCGGGCGCCACATCGGCGACGCGGAACAGGCGGACCAGCGCCTCACCGCGAGGATCCGCGAGGTGATCGACACCTATCAGGGCCTCGACCCGGAGAAGATCGCGGCCGCCATCGTCGCCGAAGTCCTCGACGGAGCATGACCCCCCGCCCTCCGCGTCCCCCGAGCGCCTGTCCCTCCGCCCTCCGCATCCCCGCGCGCCCGACCACAACGCGCCCGCCGCGCCCCCACACGCCTGACCCCCGCCCTCCGCATCCCCGCGCGCCCGACCACAACGCGCCCGCCGCGGCCCCGCATGCCCCGCCTCCGCGCCGTGCCCGCCGCGCCCCCACACGCCTGATCGTGCCGTTGCCAGCCCCGTCTTCACCGGCTCCTGCGTCCCGCGCGGACGCCCGGTGACGTGGGAAAGCCGGTTGCTCCGCCCGACGGTGCCTGTGGAGGATGCCGGTCATGCGAGACGGGAACGTGCGTGGGCTGGAGCTGTCGCGGCGGTTTTACCTGGAGGCGGTGGCACCGCTGCTGGCGCGGCACTTCGGCGGCCTCACGCACTCGGCGGCACTCCTCGGTCCGGGCTCGGAAGTGCTCGGATACGACACCGTGCGATCCACCGACCACGACTGGGGCCCACGGCTGCAGCTCTTCCTGAGCCCCGAGGACGCCGCCGCCCACGGTGAGGCCGTACACGCCATGCTCGCCGGGAGCCTGCCGCCGCGGTTCCTCGGCTATCCCACACACTTCCGCTCGGTCGGCCGGACCCGGCACATGGAGACGACGGACGGCCCGATCCGGCACGGAGTGGTGGTGGCCGACCTCGCGGCATGGCTCACCGGGCATCTCGGGTTCGACCCGATCGCGGGCGTCGGCCTGTCCGACTGGCTGGCGACGCCCACCCAGACGCTCGCGGAGATCACGGCGGGGGAGGTCTTCCACGACGGCCTGGGGCTGCTCCAACCGGTCCGGCGGCGCCTCGCCTGGTATCCCGGCGACGTCTGGCGCTACGTCCTCGCCTGCCAGTGGCGGCGGATCTGCCAGGAGGAGGCGTTCGTGGGCCGCGCCGGTGAGGCCGGTGACGAACTGGGCTCGGCCGTCACCTGCGCCCGTCTGGTGCGCGACCTCATCCGGCTCGCCCTGCTCATGCACCGCCGCTACCCGCCGTACGGCAAGTGGCTGGGCAGCGCCTTCGCCGCCCTGCCGTGCGGCCCGGATCTGGCACCCGTGCTCATGGCGGCCGTGTCGGCCACCGGCTGGCGGGAGCGTGAGCGCCACCTGGCCGGCGCCTACGAGGCTCTCGCGGCCCTGCACAACGACCTCGGCCTCACCACGCCCGTCGATCCGCGCACGCGGCGCTACCACGGCCGCCCCTACCGGGTGCTGCACGCCGAGCGCTTCACCGAGGCGCTGCTGGGGACCATCGCCGATCCCGAGGTGCGGCGGCTGCCTCTCACGGGTGCCGTGGACCAGTACATCGACAGCACCGACATGCTGGGCGACCGCTCCCGCGTACGCCGCATCGCCGGCCCGGCACGGCCCTAGAGCCCGAGCCGGGGGCTCAGTGGACCGGGCCAGGACGTGTAGAGACCAGGCCGGGACCCTCAGAGACCACGGCCGGGACCGTGAACCCCGGGCGGGGGTCTCAGAGACTGGGCCGGGTGGAGTCGGCGGACAGGCTGAGCTCGTGCAGGTGGCGCATCACGTCCTGGACGTCGACGGCGCCGGGGCGGTGACGCCGCCATCCGGTGCCGCCCCGCTGCCAGGGCCGGGGGCCGGACAGCGGGCGATACTCCACGCCGAACGCGTCGAGCCGGGCCAGATGGGCCTCCAGGCGGGGGAAGAAGTCCTCGGGCGCGGCAGGGCCGCCGGTCCACGCGACTTCGGCCGCCGCGCAGCCCCGGGGCCAGGCGCGGTAGTCGAGCGTACGGCCGTCGGGGATGCGCTCGCTCCAGAGCTGGAACTGCGCGCCGATCACCCGGGCGCGCTCCTCCTCCGGCCACTCGGACGGCGCGGGCGCGAAGGCCACTACGTCGGCCACGGTGATCGCGTCTCCCAGCCCGGCCGGCTCCTCGGGCGAGGCCGCCTCGGCGTAGTCGAAGTACATCGGGAAGACCGGCGTCGCCACCACGTCGTGACCGGCCGCCGCGGCCCGGCGGGCGACGTGCTCGCCGCGCCAGGGCATCACGACCGTGTCGGGCCGCAGCCTGCCGCTGACGAACGCCTCGTCCCACACCACCGCGCGGCTGCCCTGCTCGGCCAGCGCGTCGGCGAGCCGCCGCAGGAACCACGCGTGGAGGTCACCGGTGGTCTCCAGGCCCAGCGACGCCTGGTAGGCCGAGATCTCGGCCGACGCCGCCCAGTCGTCGAGCACGCACTCGTCGCCGCCGATGTGGAAGTAGGGCACGTCGCCCAGGGCGTCGGTGATCTCGGCGAAAACGGTGGTCAGGAAGTCGACGGTCGCCGGAAGCGGGGACAGGATCGCGGGCGAGATGCCCCACCGGTCCAGCACCTCGTAGCGCTCCTGCGGCCGGGACGCCAGCGCGGGATAGGCGGCCAGCACGGCGGAGGCGTGCCCCGGCACGTCGATCTCCGGAACGACCATCACCTCCCGCGCCCGGGCGTACGCCGCGATCTCCGCGAGGTCGGAGAGGGTGTAGTGACCGCCGTGGGGGACGCCGTCGAAGGCGGGCGCCTCCCCCTTGTGGCTCGTGATCGTCTGTGGACGGTGCGAGCCCACCTCGTGCAGCAGCGGGAACGCCCTGCTCTCCACCCGCCAGCCCTGGTCGTCGGCCAGGTGGAGATGCAGCCGGTTGAGCTTGTGCAGCGCCATCAGGTCGATCATCCGCAGCACCTCCCGCTTGGGCAGGAAGTTGCGGGCCACGTCGAGGTGCGCGCCGCGCCAGGAGAACCGCGGGGCGTCCTCCACCCGCCCGCAGGGGACCGTCCAGGACGTCCCGGGCGCGACGGCCGACCGGAACGCCTCGGCCGGCAGGAGCTGCCGCAGCGTCTGCGCGGCGTAGAAGGCACCCGCCCGATCACCCGCCGCGATGCGCACCCCGTCGCCCGCGATCGTCAGCTCGTACGCCTCGGGACCGAGCCGGGGGTCCTCCTCCACCCGCACGGCCGCCGTCGCGGCGTCGCCGGGCCGGAGGTCGAGCACCCGGAGGTCGAGCACGGGGAGCGCGAGCCGTACGGCGTCGGTGAGCGGGGCCGGGCCCGAGACGGCGGAGCCGGGCGCGATCTCGGCCGACCCGGGGCCCGTCTCGGCACGCCTCGGCAGGGGGAGGAGATGCTTCATTCCGCAGATGATGCCAAACCCCGCCGACAGTCCCGCCACCCGGTCCACAGCCCGCCGGAGCCCGCCTGCAAGCCCGTCCCAGAGCGCGTCCAGAACCCGCTCAGAACCCGCTCAGAACCCGCTCAGAACCCGCCGAGAACCCGCTCAGAGCCGCCGGGACGCGTCAGCGGGTCGAGGTGAGGTAGTTCTCCAGGCCCTTCGCCAGCGCCCGCGCCATCTTCGCGCGGAACGCGGGGTTCTTGAACTTGGCGGCGTCCGTGGCGTTGCGCATGTTGCCGCACTCGATGAAGATCTTCGGCACCGTCGACAGGTTGAGCCCGCCGAGGTCGCTGCGATAGTTCAGCGCCTGCTTGCCGATGTAGTTCGAGTACGGCAGGCCGGTGCCGCTGTGGAAGGCGTTCCGCACGTCCACGCCGAGCCTTGCCGAGTCCTTCACGACCGGATCGACCGGGCCGCCGATCTTCTTCGGCATGATGACGTGGAACCCGCGGAGGTTCGCCCCCGCGCCGTCGCCGTGGATGGAGATCGCCGCGTCCGCCTTGGCCTTGTTGCCGATGGCGGCCCGCTGGTTGATGCAGGGACCCCACGGGGTGCTGCTCGTACGGGTGAGCTTGACCGTGGCCCCCTGGGCCCGCAGCAGCTTGGCCAGCCTGGTGGACACGTCCAGGGTGAAGGCCGCCTCGGTGTAGCCGTCGTTCGTCGAGGTGCCGGTCGTGTCGCAGGCCTTCTTCTGGTTGGCGATGTCGACCAGCTGGTTGATCTCCCTGGTGTGGCGGAAGTTGCCGCCGTTGTGGCCCGGGTCGATCACCACGACCTTGCCGGCCAGGGGCCGTGCCTCCACCTCGGAGGCGGCCGCCGTACGCGTGGCCGGGGCGGCCGTCCCGGCGGAGGCCGTGTCCGTCGCCTGGTCCTCGGCCGAGGCCGGCCGGCCGAGCTGGGACGAGGCGGTGGAGGCTGAGGTCCCCGTGCCGGAGACCTCAGCGCCGGAGACCTCAGCGCCGGAGACCTCAGCGCCGGAGACCTCAGCGCCGGAGACCTCAGCGCCGCCGCAGGCGACGGCTCCGACCCCGCACAGGGCCAGGGCTGCGGCGGCGAGTGGTCGTCTGATCACGGTCGAATCCCCTTCCCGGAGGTGTGGTCACCCCAACCTAACCGGGACGGAGTCGTGATCAGACCGTTATGCCGGAAACCTGGCCGCCCACGCCGGCTCGGGGACCTCCTGCCGATGCAGGAGAGCGGCCAGCTCACGGGCGTCCTCGGCGTCGAGGCCCAGCACCACGCGCGGCCGTCCCCAGGGGTGGTCGATCGAGTGGGCGACATAGCTCGCCACCGACTCGGCGACGTCCTCGCTGCCGAGCCCCCGGCTCTCCCTCCAGTGCGCCCAGGCCCGCTCCAGTTCGCCGGCGGCCCGTTGGGCGCAGGAGACCAACTCAGGATCACGCATGAATCCCCCCGATTATCCGGTCGCCGGCCTGCGGGCAGCCCTTCCGCGACCCGCCGGGGGCCGGCGCCACGGCTGAAGTCAACACCGGCCGCGAGGGGACACGTCGGTGATTGACCTAGCTTTGGCCACCGCTTGGAGCGGGCCCGGTGCTGCGCCGTACGACGAGCTGCGGGCTCACCTGCCGCAGCCGGGCGGTTTTGCCGGGCTCGGTTATGCGGTCGCTCAGCAGCGCCGCGGCCGAGCGGCCCATGGCCCGCCGGGGCTGGTCGACGCTGGTCAGCGAGATGTGGGTGACCGCCGCGAGGTGGGTGTTGTCGTATCCGACGACGGACACGTCCTCGGGCACCCGTAACCCCAGCTCGCTCGCCGCGGTCAGCACGCCCATGGCCACGATGTCGTTCGCCGCGAAGATCGCCGTCGGCCGGGGGTCGCGCTTGAGCAGCGCCAGCGCCGCGCGCCGGCCGCCCTCCTCGCTGAAGTCGCCGTGCTCGACCATGATGTACGGCGCCAGCGCGTGGCGGCGCATGGCGACGAGGTAGCCCTCGCAGCGGCAGCGGGCGGCCGACGACGGGGCGCCCTCGATGTGGGCGATGCGCTGGTGGCCCAGCTCCACGAGGTGGTCCACGGCGAAGCGGGCGCCGAGCTGGTCGTCGTCGACGACGATGTCCACGCCCTCGAGTTCGACGTCGCGCTCGCCGACCACCACGGTGGGCGTGTAGGCCGACGCCTCGGCCAGCGTGTCGCTGGACGGCGCGACTCCGAGCAGGACCAGGCCGTCCACCCGCAGTTCGAGGAACGCCTCGACGGCCTCGTCCTCGAACGCCGGGTCCCAGCGGCCGCTGCCGATCAGCAGCCGCAGCCCGTCGCCGTGCAGGCTCTCCTGCAGGCCGTCGAGGAACTCCGCGTAGAAGGGGTTGTGCAGGTCGGCCACGAGCGCGCCCACCAGGTGGGTGCGCCCCTCGACCAGGCTGCGGGCGACCGCGTTCGGGCGGTAGCCGAGCTCCCGGGCGGCCTGGAGGACCGCCTCCCTGCGGTGCTCGCTCACGTGCGGGGAGCCCCGCAGCACGAGAGACACCAGCGACTTGGAGACTCCTGCCCGCTCGGCCACGTTGCGGATCGTCGGGCGGGGCCGAGGGCTGAACCCATCGGACAGTCCGCCGGTGGGGATCGTGACCCCGACGTCTTTCCGGGCAGTGGTCTGCATGGACGGTCCTGACATGGTTCTCCCCACGATGCGTGGACGTGCACCTGACACACCAAACGATCGAGTTGCCCTGAGGGTACGGGTTGATCGCGGTTAGACAGGAACCTTCCTCTAGATCGGGCGTTGGGAAGGTTAGCGTTACCACGCGTGGGCGCGCAGAGCCGGGAGGGAGCCGAAGGCGCCCCGGAATTCGGCCACGCCTCTCTCAGGTGGGGATTCGCTAGGGTGCGAGGTGTGAGTGCCACACGCCAAGCGGAAGACGGGGCACGGCCGGCGCGACGCAGGCTCAGTGTGGACCGGCGGCGTGAGGAGCTCATCGCCGCCGCGCTGGAGCTCTTCAGCAGACACGACGCCGAGGACGTCTCGATCGACGACGTGGCGGCCTCCGCGGGCGCGTCGAGGGCGCTCGTCTATCACTACTTCGGCGGCAAGCAGGAGCTCTACGTGGCGGCCCTGCGGAGCGCGGCGGCCGAACTGCAGGCACGGTTGCAGGCGCAGGGCGAGGGCGGGCCGCTGGAACAGCTCGGTGCGGGCCTGACGCGTTACTTCGACTTCGTCGAGGAGCACGCGGCCGGCTTCGCCGCGTTGCTCAGGGGAGGCCCGGCGAACCGCACCGGGGAGATCGGCGAGATCGTCGACGGGGTACGGCAGCGCATGCTGCGCATGATCGTCCATCAGATGGGGGTCGACGCGCCCGGTCCGGTGTTGCGCGTCACGCTGAGATCGTGGGTCGCCTCGGTGGAGACGGCCGGCCTCGACTGGCTGGAGCACCGCGACATGGCGCGGGCCGAGCTGGAGCGCCTCCTGGTCGACCAGATGGTCGCGCTCCTGCGGGCGGCGAGCGGGCAGGATCCGGGGGTGCGGGTGCTTCTGGAGACCCTGCTGCCCACGTACGCGGCTTCCGAGCACGCGTCACCTGAAAGCGTGGCGTTCGGCGACCGAGCACCCGGCATCTGAGAGCTCGGCGTCCGAGAACGCGTCATGCGAAAACGTGCCATGCGAAAACGTGCCACGCGCGAACGTGCCATGTGACAACGCGTCACCTGCGAACGCGCCGTCCAAGGACCTGGCTCCTGAGAGCCGGGCACCTGGGAGCCCGGCTTCCGCGAACCGTGAGGCCGTTCCCTGAACCCTCACCGCGTTCAACGGGGGGAACCGCCGGGGGTGAACGGAGATCGTACGCGCGGGGAGGCGCCGGGCGGGCGGCGCCGACCCCAGATCCCCTCCCATGACCGGTGGGCGGTCATGGGAGTGTGGTGGACGCGCTCACATCCCCGACGCGAGCGCGCCGTCGTTCCCCCCGTGGCGTGACGGCCACGTCCTACTCGGACCGCTGCTGCGGAATCCCCGCGAGCAGTGCCCGGACCTCGGTCTCCCGGTAACGCCGGTGACCGCCGAGGGTGCGGATGGACGTCAACTTGCCCGCCTTCGCCCACCGGGTGACGGTCTTGGGGTCGACACGGAACATCGTGGCGACCTCCGCCGGGGTGAGCAGTGGCTCGGCCTCGGGTGTACGAGCTGACATTTGTGCGGCCTCTCCTCCGTGTGGACCGCCGGCAGCGATCCTGCGACTTGTCTGGCGCAAGTGCCCCTTCCGTCAAGCCCTGCCCGGTCGCGTCGGCCGGAGCGGCGTTGTCCGCCTCGACGCCGCTGCGCTCGGGGAAATCCTGTCGGTCGCGGCACTGTCACGGATGTCCGTCAATGATCCAAAAACGTGCGGTTTCTAGGACCATTTACGGCATCACCCGATGTGACCATACAGCCACGTAGTGCGATTGGCGAGCCCTCTGGGCACAACGTCTCGACCACGGGTTGATGTCACGCTCGGTGATTCTAGCGACACGTTTCGTGGTATCGCAGTGAAAACGGCAAACTACTCAGTTCGTAGATGTGAGATCGACGCAGCCATGACCTGAATTGGCAGGTCAGGGGATGTTCATGACCGTCAGTTTGCCGACTCCAGGGCGCGAATCGACCTCCAGCGGAGAATCACGCGCTGATACATCGCGAAGGCAAGTTCCTCCTGACCGTTGTCCAAACCCGCGAGGGCGGTCGCCACCTCGGCGACGGACTGGTCGCCCTGGAGAGTGCGGTCGTCCATCAGATGGACGAGGCCGCCGTAGTCGAGCTCCACCAGCGAGTGGGGGTGGAACTCCTCCAGCCAGCGGCCCACCTCCTCGACCTCGGTGAGGGCCGCCACCTGCCCGACGTGCCTGCGGATCACCACCAGTGCCCGGGCCACCCGGCGCCGGGCCTGCGCCATCGAGGTGACGTACAGCATGTTCCTGGGCGGCGCGGCGGTGGTCTGCGCGCCGGCCTCGGCCGGCTGCTCCGAGCCCAGCACGAGCCAGCGCTCGGCCGAGTCGAACGGCACGAACCACGCGATCGGCACATGCCAGGTGCTCGTACGGATGTGGGTGCGCAGGGACTGCTCTCCCCGCTTGAACCGGTCGAAGTCGTCGGCGGTCTGCTCCGCGATGGCCTGCGGCACGAACCGGGAGGCCAGCTTGACCGGGACGCTCCCGCGGAACGACGCGAACGCCAGCCACGACCGCAGCCTGCTCTGCCATGGGCAGACGTACAGCGTCTCCTCCACCCGGCGCAGGTAGGCGTTGGGGCTTTCCCGCTCCGGCGCCGGCAGTGGCGGGACCGACAGCAGCCGGCGGACCGCCTCGCCGTGTTCGACCTCGAGCGCGCCCGCCCGGCGCGGCCGGTCGCGCGAGTCCGCGTACCGGGCCCACCGAGCCTGATCTTGCGGGGTGAAAGCGGTCAGCGGCTCGTACACACGGAGATAGGCGGCGTAGGGGAGCACACCAGAATCGTGCCACGTCGCGGGACACCTGTGCAGCACCGTCCCGGGTTTTCATGATCGTTTTATGGGGTCGTCCGATAAGCTGGAGGCCGATCGCCGCAACGAGGCGGCGTACACGATCAGGAGTCACCACCGTGACCGACGTTTTCGGGCTGTCCCACAAGGATTCCAGCTCCGGCGGCGACACGAACCCCGCCCAGCCGGTGCGACACGAACAGGTCGTCTTCTGCTCCGACGAGCGTAGCGGCCTGTACGCCATCATCGCGATCTACAGCACCGCCCTCGGACCGGGGCTCGGCGGCACCCGGTTCTATCCCTACCCGAGCGAGCAGGCCGCGCTCGCCGACGTGCTCAACCTCTCCCGGGCCATGGCGTACAAGAACGCGCTGGCCGGTCTGGACCTCGGCGGCGCCAAGGCCGTCATCATCGGCGACCCCTCGGCCGACAAGAGCGAGGCTCTCCTGCGGGCCTACGGCAGGTTCGTCCAGTCGCTCGGCGGGCGCTACTACACCGCCTGCGACGTGGGCACCTACAGCGAGGACATGGACGTGGTGGCGCGCGAGTGCTCCTACGTCACCGGCCGCACGCAGGAGCACGGCGGCGCCGGAGACTCCTCCATCCTCACCGCCTTCGGCGTGTTCCAGGGGATGCGGGCCGCCGCCGACCACGTGTACGGCGCCTCCTCCCTGCGCGGCAGGCGGGTCGGGATCGAGGGGGTCGGCAAGGTCGGCCACCGCCTGGTCGAGCACCTGCTCCAGGACGGCGCCGAGGTCGTGATCTGCGACGTGAACGAGCGGGCCGTCGAACAGGTGCGGCAGCGCCACCCCGAGGTCGAGGTCGTGCCCGACGCCGCCACCCTCGTGGCGTCCGACATCGACGTGTACGCGCCCTGCGCCCTCGGCGGCGCGCTGGACGACGAGACCGTCCCCCGGCTCAAGGCGAAGATCGTCTGTGGCGGGGCCAACAACCAGCTCGCCCACCCCGGCGTCGAGAAGCAGCTCGCCGAGCGGGGCATCCTGTACGCCCCGGACTACGTCGTGAACTCCGGCGGGGTCATCCAGGTGGCCGACGAGATCGAGGGCTTCGACATGGACCGCGCCCGCGCCCGGGCGGCGAAGATCTTCGACACGACCTTGAAGATCTTCCACTCGGCCGAGGAAGAAGGCGTCCCTCCCGCCGTCGCAGCGGATAGGCTGGCAGAGCGGAGAATGTCAGAAATCGGTCGGCTAAGGGGTATTTGGCTCCGGCGCTGACCGCCGCCGCTCGTACGACGTACCGAGCGGCGCACAAACCAGGTACGGTAATAGGCGAACGAGAGACTGACGCCTGAAGTCAGGTGGCGTCGGTGCGCGGTGCGTTAGTGACGAGGGGTCGGGCACGGCCCCGCATGAGGGGGTCGAGCCAATGGGGCGCGGCCGAGCCAAGGCCAAGCAGGTCAAGGTCGCCCGTCAGCTGAAGTACAACAGCGGCGGGACGGATCTTGAGCGCCTGCGCGCGGAGCTCGGAGTCGTGGACGCCGACGATTCCGGCCACAGTGACGAGCATGACCCTTACGACGAGTTGGCTGATCGCTACGCCGATTACGCGGCCGTCGACGACGACGACGGCGATGACGACCGCCGTGGGCGGCGTTGACCCGGTTCTGATCGCCAGGTGAGTGACCCGGCGGGGGACGTTCCCGCCGGGTTCTCTCAATGTCCGCGAGTCGCTCTCCCGTCCGCCCCTCGCCTCGGGGGTGCGGGGACGGGCGCGGAGGGAGCGCCGGTCGGCCGCACCATTGCGGATGGCCGTAATCAGGGACCGTTGCGGACGGCCGCATAAGTGGCCGGACCCGGTCACCGCCGGTCGGTGTGTCATGGGCGTGTTCCCTCATCGCCGGCTCGGCCGGATCGCGGGCTGCGGTCTCCTGGAAACCGCTTGGTCCCCGTGGTGGCGGGCCGTTGTGGCCGCCGCCACATCGTGCTGCCCGGACACGCGTGCTGCCCGGACACGCGTGCTGCCCGGACACGCGTGCTGCCCGGACACGCGTGCTGCCCGGACACGCCCGGCGGCGGACCCTGTTCGATCGGCTCCGCTGCGGCGGCTGTGGCGGCGTCGTCCCGGAAGTGACGGATCTCACGTCGATGACGGACGCCCGCCGGCCGTAGGCGCGGGCCGGGCGGACCGCCGCGACGCGGGCCGCCCGTTCGACGGCGCTCCCAACGGCGCTCCCAGGGGGTCGGCCGCGGCTGTCACGCCGGCGAGCCGTCACACTACGACACCTTCCGGTGCCCGTTCGGCCGGCCGCGGCCGTCCCGTCACCGCGCCGGCGAGAACGCCCTACCGGCCGGCGTTCGTCCGGCCCGGCCTTACTGGCGGAAACGGGCCCGTCCCTCGCCCTCGACGACCTCGCCCAGCACCCAGGCGGGCAGGCCGCGACCGTTGAGCAGCGCGAGCGCCTTGTCGGCCTCCGCCGCCGGGACGATCGCGCACATGCCCACGCCGAGGTTGAACGTCTTGTCCATCTCCTCCTGGGGCACGCCGCCGTGTCCGCCCAGCACCTCGAAGATCGCGGGCGGGGTCCAGGAGCCCCGGTCGAGCAGGGCGTCCACCGTGCCGGGCAGTGACCTGGCCAGGTTGGCGGCCAGCCCGCCGCCGGTGATGTGCGCCAGCGCGTGCACCTCGGTCTCCCGGATGAGCGCCAGGCAGTCGAGCGAATAGATGCGGGTGGGCTCCAGCAGCTCCTCGCCGAGCGTACGGCCCAGCTCGGGCAGCTCCTGCTCCAGGCGCAGCCCGGCGGTCTTGATCACATGCCTGACCAGCGAGTAGCCGTTGGAGTGGACCCCGCTGGAGGCCAGCCCGAGCACCACGTCGCCCGGCACGACCCGGTCGGGGCCGAGCATCTCGTCGGCCTCGACTACCCCGGTGCCCGCGCCCGCGAGGTCGTACTCGTCGGGGCCCATCGCGCCGGGGTGCTCGGCGGTCTCCCCGCCGACCAGCGCGCAGCCCGCGAGCCGGCATCCCTCGGCCACGCCGCCGACGATGTCGGCGATCCGCTCGGGCACGACCTTGCCGCACGCGATGTAGTCGGTCATGAACAGCGGCTCGGCCCCGCAGACGACGAGGTCGTCCACGACCATGCCGACGAGGTCGATGCCGATCGTGTCGTGCTTGCCGAGCTGCTGGGCCAGCATGACCTTGGTGCCCACACCGTCGGTGGACGTGGCCAGCAGCGGCCTGCGGTAGCGCAGGAACGCCGAGGCGTCGAAGAGCCCGGCGAAGCCGCTGGCGTCGTCGACGACCTCCGGGCGCCGGGAGCGCGCCACCCGCGACTTCATCAGCTCGACCGCGCGGTCACCGGCCTCGATGTCGACGCCGGCGTCGGCGTAGCTGGTCATCGCTGAGCCTCCAGCACGAACTTGCCCACCCTGTCGTCCTCGATCGGAATGGGGTACTCGCCGGTGAAACACGCGCGGCAGAGCCGTTCGGCCGGCAGCGTGGTCGCCCGGGTGAGCCCCTCCAGGGAGATGTACCCGAGGGAGTCGGCGCCGAGCGAGGACCGGATCTCCTCGACCGACAGCGACCCGGCGATCAGTTCCGCCCGGGTGGCGAAGTCGATGCCGTAGAAGCACGGCCAGGCGACCGGGGGCGAGGAGATCCGCACGTGGACCTCGGTGGCCCCGGCCTCGCGCAGCATCTTCACGATGGCCCGCTGGGTGTTGCCGCGGACGATGGAGTCGTCCACGACCACCAGGCGCTTGCCCTCGATGACCTCGCGCAGCGGGTTGAGCTTCAGGCGGATGCCGAGCTGGCGGATGGTCTGCGACGGCTGGATGAACGTCCGGCCGACGTAGGAGTTCTTCACCAGGCCCTGGCCGTACGGGATGCCGCTCTCCTCGGCGTAGCCGATGGCGGCGGGCGTGCCGGACTCGGGCGTCGGGATCACGAGGTCGGCTTCCACCGGGTGTTCGCGGGCCAGCACACGGCCGACCTCGACCCGGGTGGACTGCACGCCGCGCCCGGCGATCGTGGTGTCGGGGCGGGCGAGGTAGACGTACTCGAACAGGCAGCCCTTGGGCTCGGCGGGCGCGAAGCGCTGCGTGCGGACCCCGCGCTCGTCGATGGTCAGCAGCTCGCCGGGCTCGATCTCGCGGATGAACGACGCGCCGACGATGTCGAGCGCGGCGGTCTCGGACGCGACCACCCAGCCGCGCTCCAGCCGGCCCAGCACGAGCGGGCGGATGCCCTGCGGGTCGCGGGCGGCGAACAGCGTCGTCTCGTTCATCCAGACGAGCGAGTAGGCGCCCTTGACCTCCGGAAGCAGCTCGGCCGCCACGTCCTCGACCGGGCGCGAGGAGTCCTGCGCCAGGAGGGCGGTGAGCACCTCGGTGTCGGTCGTCGCCCGGATGGAGCCGGGTGTGAGCCCTTCCGCGAGGTGGGCGGTGTTGATCAGATTGCCGTTGTGGACGAGCGCCAGCCCCTTGCCGTCACTGGAGTTCAGCGTCGGCTGCGCGTTCTCCCAGACACTCGATCCGGTGGTGGAGTAACGGCAGTGGCCGATCGCCAGATGCCCCCGCAGGGTGCCGAGGATCGACTCGTCGAAGACCTGGGCCACCAGGCCCATGTCCTTGTAGACGAGAATGCGGTTGCCCTCGCTTACCGCGATGCCCGCGGACTCCTGTCCGCGGTGCTGTAAGGCGTAGAGCCCGTAGTAGGTGAGTTTGGAGACGTCCTCCCCGGGCGCCCATACACCGAAGACGCCACAGGCGTCCTTCGGAGCGCGGTCCTGGGGGTCGAGGTCATGGCCCAGCCGGCCGTCGCCCTTCAACACGTACTTGAGTCTATTTGGGCGTTGGCGCTGCTCAAACCCGGGCATGCCCTTCAGCCGCCGCAAGCATCACCCGCCCTTTGCCGTGTCACCCCTGCTCACACGCGGATTTCGGGGCAGCCTGGGCTTCCGGGCAGGCCCTGAGAATCGGATTTCGGGCCCGGAACCGGCAGGGGAGGGATGATCGTGGCGACACCCGACGACCCCGGGGGGCCGCGGGAGCCGTACGGCCCGGGGGCTCCGGAGGAGCGGGAGCCGTCGGCCGGGATGCCGGAAGAGCCCGCCGGCCCGCCGTACGGGGGACCGCCCTATGGCCGTCCTCCCTACGAAGGGCCGTCTTACGGGCAGCCGCCGTACGGGCAGCCGCCGTACGGGCAGCCGCCGTACGGGCAGCCGCCGTACGGTCAGCCTCCGTATGGTGAACCTCCGTATGGGCAGCCGCCGTACGGGGGGCCGCTGCCGCCGCCTCCGGGGCCCGGCGGACGCCCCGGCGGGCCGTGGGGGCCGCAACCGGGCGGCGGGCTCGGGACGGCCGCGCTGGTGCTCGGGATCTGCTCGATCGTCCTGTTGCTGGTCTGCGGGATCGGCACGCTCGTGGCGATTGTCGGGATCGTCATCGGCATCGTGGCGATCGCCAAAGACTCCAACCGGGGCAGGGCGATCGGAGGGCTGGTGCTGAGCACGCTGACCCTGCTGCTCGCCCTGATCATCAGTGTGGCGCTCTACAACTGGTTCACGACCAAGCACGTCGGCGAGTGCTTCGACCGCCGGCTCTATCCCACCCAGGAGGACGCGCAGCGCTGCGTGCAGGACCGGCTCTCCGGGATCCAGTGACCCGTGTTCCCAGAGAGCCCGGTCACCAGAGAGCCCGGTCACCAGAGAGCCCGGTCACCAGAGAGTCCGGTCACCAGAGAGTCCGGTCACCAGAGCGGGAGCAGCGCGGACAGGTCGGCCCGTGCGCCGCTGGCCGCGATCTTCCCCGCGGCGGTGGCGTCGGCCCACGACAACCGGCCCATGGCCAGTTCGAGCCAGGTGCGGGGGTCGGTCTCGATGACGTTGGGCGGGGTGCCCCGGGTGTGCCGGGGCCCCTCCACGCACTGCACCGCCGCGTGCGGGGGCACCCGCACCTCCACCGACCGTCCCGGCGCCCGCGCGGCCAGCTCTTCGAGCAGGTGCCGTACGGCGGCGCGGGCGGCGGCCCGCAGCGGCGTGAGCCCGGCCTCGTAGGCGTCGAGCACGGCCAGCACGCACGCGTTGCCGGCCATGCTCTCGGGGCCGTCGAACGGCGGCCTGCCCAGATCGGCGAGCTGGGCGTCGAGCGCTTCCCTGATCTTCCCTGGGTCGATTCTGCGTGCCGGCACCGGCCCATTGTCCCGGATCCCGCCCGATGTCGCGCGAAATGGTCGCCCGTCTCCGTACATGAGAGGGGGTGTACGCACCAGATCCGGCCCGAGCCTGATCGGCGGAAAGGTCCTCACCACGCCTTCCTACGCCGTGACCAAGGACTCCCACGGCGTCGTGCTGGTCACGATCCGCGACTTCCGTGACGTCGCGGGGCTGCGGAAGCAGCTACGCGACCTCGGGGTCCCCGCCGTCGTCGACTACGTGCCCGCGGGCAAGCGGTGCCGGGGGCCGCGCGGCAGCAATGTGGAGAACATCCCCCGGGGCCTCTACACCACGCCGATGAACATCCCGGGGGAGAAGGAGGGCTGGCAGATGCGGATCGACACCCGGCTGTTCGAGCCCGGCCAGACGATCGTCTGGACCGTCACCGCAATGCCCGATGGGGGAAGCAGCACCAGCACGATCCTCATGAACGACCCGGTGACGCCGTGCGTGCTCGTGCCCGGCGAAACCCGCGATAACGTGATCAAGGAGTAGGACATCCCCGTACGGCTCGGCGCGGAGCCGTACGGGGGGACTCATGCGACGGGCTCGGCGACGGCGGGTTCGCTGGGCTCGGCGGAGGCGGAGGCGGCCCGGGTGCGGCGCAGGGAGTAGACGCTGACCGGGACGCCGACCAGCACGATCGCGGCCGCGATCACCAGCGTGAACCGGTAGGCCTCAAGGAAGGCGTGCAGTGGAGCGCCGCCGACCGCGCTCTGCCTGGCGCTCAGGATCGCGCCCAGGATCGTGATGCCGAGCAGGCCGAAGACCTCGCGGGAGACGTTGAGCACGCCCGAGGCCACGCCCGCCCGCGCGGGGGGCATCGCGTTCAGCACGACGTTGGTCAGCGGGACGAGCAGGCCGGCGCCCGCGCCGTACAGGAGGAACCAGGGGAGCAGGTCGAGGTAGTGGGAGCCCTCGCCCGCGCTCGACAGCCCGCCGATGGCCACCGCCATCAGGCCGAGGCCGGCGGCGACCGTGCCCGCGCTGCCGAAGCGCTCGGCGATCCGCGGTGAGACGCTCGCGATCACCGCCATGAGCAGCGCCATGGGCACGAAGCCCGCGCCCGCCTCCGTCGGGGAGAACCCGAGGGCGCTCTGGAGATAGAGCGCGGTGAAGAAGTAGATGCCGAAGACGCCGAACGACCACAGGCCCATCGACAGCAGGCCGCCGCTGAAGACCCGCTCACGGAACAACGTGAGGTCGATCATCGGCTGCGCCGTACGGGACTCGACGACCAGGAACGCGACGGCGGCCACCGCGAAGGCCGCGAACGCGCCGAGGATCGGCGCCGAGGTCCACCCACGCGACTCGCCCTCGATGAGCGCGTAGGTGAGGGCGAACAGCGCCACGGCGGAGGTGGCCAGGCCCGGCAGGTCGAGAGAGGAGCGCCCGGCCGCGGCCCGCTCGACCCTGATCGAACGCAGGCCGATCACGGCCGCGATCACGCCGATCGGCAGGTTGATCAGGAAGATCCAGCCCCAGTCGGCGTTCTCGCTGAGGAACCCGCCGGTGAGCGGGCCGATCGCGAGGGCCAGGGCGCCGACCGCGCTCCAGATGCCGACGGCCGTCGCCCGCTCGCGCGCGTCGGGGAAGATCCGCGGCAGCAGGGCCAGCGTCGACGGGGTCAGCAGTGCCGCGCCGAGCCCCTGCCCCGCGCGCGCCGCGATCAGCGTCTCCTGGCTCCCGGCGAGGCCCGCCGCCACCGACGCGAGCGTGAAGACCGCCAGGCCGCCGAAGAACGCCGTACGGGGGCCGAAGACATCCGCCAGGCGTCCCCCGGCGAGCAGCAGGCCGGCGAACACCAGGATGTACGCGCTCACGATCCACTCAAGGCCGGAGATCGTCAGCGCCAGGTCGCGCTGGATCGTCGGCAGAGCCACGTTGACCACGTTGTTGTCCAGGTAGGTCATGAACGTCGCGAGCGACACCGCGACCAGCGCCCACCATCGTCCGGACATGCGTCCTCCTCATGTACGAGGTACATGTACGGCGTACATGTACGGTGCATAGGAGACCTTGTACGGCGTATAGTTGTCAAGTGCCGATGAGGTAGGGAGGCTGCGGGCCATGGCGCACGCGGAGCGGCTGAGCCGCCTGAGTCTGATCGAGAAGGCCCTTGAGCTGGCCGACGCCGAGAGCCTGGAGTCGGTCACGGTGCGGCGGCTCGCCCAGGAGCTCGGGGTGACGCCGATGGCGCTCTACTGGCACGTCAAGAACAAGGACCAGTTGTTCGTCTGCCTCGCCGACCATCTGCTCGCCCAGGTCACTCCCGAGTTCGACCCGGCCGCGCCGTGGAACGAACGGCTGCGGGTGATGGTGGAGGCGCTGATCCGGGTGATGCGGCAGCACCGCTACATGCCGGGGCTGTTCGCGATGGTCGAGAAGCAGGATGTGTCGAACTTCAACCGCGCGACCGACACCGCGCTCGACCTGCTCTCCCAGGCGGGCTTCACGCTGAGCGAGGGCTACGCCATCTCCACCTACCTGCTGCACGGCGCCATGGCCCTGGTCGACAACGAGCCCGGCTGCCCCGGAGCGGCCAGCGCGATGGAGGCGGCCGAGCTGCGCAGGCAGAAGCGGCTGACCCTGGAACGGCTCCCCGCCGACGAGTTCCCCCGGATCGTCGAATACGCCAGGGAGATGGAGGCCGAGCCCGACCTCGACGCCTACTACGCCTTCGGCCTCGACCTCCTGATGTCCGGAGTCGAGGCGATGGCCGCGAAGAGGACGCCCAGCAGCGCGACGCAGAACAACACGAGATAGGTCGTGCGGAACCCCGTCATGAGCTGCCGCAGCGCGACCGGGGACGCCTGCGACAGGGTCCCCGCGTAGACCTGGTCGCGCAGCGCCGGCGCGACGGACGCGGTCAGCATGCTCAGCGTCGTCGCCACGCTGAGCACGACGCCGACGTTCATGACCATCATGCGGAAGCCGTTCACCACCCCGCGGCTCTCCTCCGGCAGTGCGCTCATGACCTGCGTCGTGTTGCCGGTCAGGAAGGCGCCGCTGCCGCATCCGCACACGAAGAGCCCGATCCCGATCACCCAGTACGGCGTGGCCGGGCCGGCCGAGACCGTGAGCACGAGCAGCCCCGAGGCCGTGAGCACGCACCCGCCCACCGACAGCGCGTACGGGCTCACCCGGCGGCCCAGCGCGCCCGCGAGGGGAGAGGCGAGGGTCATGCCCACGGGCACCGGCAGCACGCCCACCCCGGCGGCCAGTGCGTCGGAGCCGCGCGCGGCCTGGAAGTAGAGGCCCGCGAGCAGGATCAGCGACGAGCGCGCGAGCGCGTTGGCGAACGACGCCAGATTGGCGAACAGCAGCATGCGCCCGCCGAAGAGCGTGAGGTTCAGCACCGGGTTGCGCGCCCTGCGCTCCACGGCGAACAGCGCGGGGACGAGCGCGGCGGCGGCCACGCCGGGCAGCGGCTCGCCCTGGCTGATGGCGATCAGCACGGCCGACAACGCGGCGAACACGACCAGGTTCCCCAGCGCGTCCACGGACTGCCGGGGGCCGGCCGGGACCTTCCGCAGCACCGTCGCGCCCCACACGAGCGCGACCACGCCCGCCGGGACGTTGATCCAGAAGATCCATCGCCAGCCGAGCGTGTCGGCGATCAGGCCGCCGAGGGTCGGCCCGGCGAGCTGGGCCACCGAGAGCGTGGCCATGTAGACGCCCATCCCCTGGCTGAGCCGATCGGGCGGGAAGGCGGCGGTGACGATCACCGTGCCGTTGGCGAGGATCATGGCCGCGCCGAGCCCCTGAAGCGCCCGCAGGGCGATGAGCACACCGACGTCCGGCGCGATCCCGGCCAGCAGCGACGCCCCCGTGAACAGGGCGAACCCGACGAGGTAGACCTCTCGCCTGCCGAGCAGGTCGGCGACGCGGCCGAAGAACACCAGCGTCGCGGTGCTGATCAGCAGGTGCGCGAGCAGGATCCAGCTCGACGCCAGCGGCCCGGCGTCGAAGTGCCGTACGACCGAGGGGAGCGCGACGTTCAGCGTGCTGGAGCTGAGCCCGATGAGGACGAGGCCGAGGCCGGTGACGGAGCAGACCCTCCAGGCGTACCGGAGGGCCTTCGCATGCTCGGGGGAGCCGGGTTCCAGGGGGGTGTCGGCCATGCCGTCGATTGTGGCGTGCGCCGTACGTCTGGATCTTCCTGGGGTGATCACCGCGGCCCCGAGGCGGTTTGGAACGTTCTTGACCGCCCGGGCTTACGGATAGCGGAGATGCGCATACGTGATGTTTCGCAGGACAACCTCCATATCCCTCGGCGCGTGATTAACGTACGCAACTTCTGTATTCCGCGCACCTTCGTGCGCCTCAGAAAGGGAAGTCCCGTGGCTATCAAGTTGCCGGGCGGACGCACCATCGGCCTGATGACGGCTGGTGCTCTGGCTGGATCGGTCCTGGTTCTGGGTGGCGCTGCCACCGCTTCGTCGGCGAGCGACGCGCCGCTGTACGCGTGTGTGAACAAGAGCACGCGGTATATGCGGCTGGTGAACGCCACGACGAAATGTAAGCCGACCGAGACGAAGGTGTCGTGGAACAGGACCGGTCCACAGGGTCCGGTGGGGATCGGCGGCACCGGTCCGCAGGGCCCCAAGGGCGACACCGGTGCTCAGGGCCCCCGCGGCTTCCGCGGTCCCCAGGGTCTGCGCGGCCCGGCCGGTCCGCAGGGTCCCAAGGGCGACACCGGCGCCCCGGGCAAGGACGGCGCCCCCGGCAAGGACGGCAAGGACGGCGAGCGCGGTCCCGTCGGTCCGCAGGGCGAGCGTGGTCCGGCCGGTCCGCAGGGCCCCAAGGGCGAGAAGGGCGACCGCGGTCCCGCCGGTCCCGCCGGTCCCGCCGGTCCGCAGGGGCCCAAGGGTGACAAGGGCGACCGCGGTCTCCAGGGGGAGCGCGGTCCCGCGGGCCCGGCGGGTCCCAAGGGTGACACCGGTCCGCAGGGGCCGAAGGGCGAGAAGGGCCTCAAGGGCGACGCCGGCGAGGACGGCAAGAGCGCCTGCGACATCTGGAAGGGCCACGCCTGCACCTCCAAGGACGAGGCCGACTTCCTCAAGTGGCTCAAGAGCCAGGGTGGCAGCGGCGGCGCGCCCACCCTGAGCACCCGGACGTCGAGCCAGAACATCTCCGGAAACAGCGGCACCGCCTCCTGCGCGAACGACGAGAGGGTCACCGGAGGCGGCTTCAAGGTCAGCTCCAGCAGGACCGTCACGGGCAGCTACATGAGCGGCAACGGCTGGACCGTCGAGCTGACCGGCAACGGCGGTGGGAGCGGCAGCAACGGCATCGTCTACGCCGTCTGCGCGAAGATCTCGTAAGTGCGCCGAAGCGCGCCGGTGGAGTCCGTGGGGGCTTCGCCGGACGCGCCGCACCTGCTTGCCGTACGCGACGAGGCGTTGGCGTACGGCACTGCGAAGGCCCTTCCGGAGGGGTTACCGGAAGGGCCTTCGTCGGTTTTGGGCACTAGGGTGCTCGGTCATGACCGAGCCCTCCTATCTGCGGGTCGCCCGGGCGGCCTACGACACCGTCGCCGCCGACTACGCCGATCGCCTTCGCCACCGGCTGGACGACGAACCGTTCGAGCGCGCGATGCTCGCCGCGTACGCCGAGATCGTGCGGGCGTCGGGCGTTCCGGGGCCGGTGGCCGACGTCGGCTGCGGGCCGGGCCGGATCACGGCGCACCTGCACGCGCTCGGCCTGGAGGACGTCTTCGGTGTCGACCTGTCGCCGGGCATGATCGAGGTGGCCCGGCGCGACCATCCGGGCTTGCGGTTCCAGGAGGGGACACTGGCGGCCCTCGACATCGCCGACGAGACTCTCGGCGGCGTCGTCGCGTGGTATTCGATCATCCACACCCCGCCGGAGGGACAGCCCGCGGCGCTGGCCGAGTTTCACCGGGTGCTGGCCCCGGGCGGGCATCTGCTGCTCGCCTTCCAGGCCGGCGACGAGCCCTTCCACGCGACGGAGGTCTACGGTCACCAGGTCGCGCTCGACTTCCACCGCCTGTCGCCGGACCGCGCGGCGACCATGCTGGCCGAGGCGGGGCTGCCGGTGGTCGCACAGTTGGAGAGCGCACGCCGCGAGTTCGAGCGAACCCCCCAGGCATACCTCATCGCCCGCAAACCGCCCCGGTGACGAGACCAAAGAGCCCGCCAACCGAGGCCGGGAAGTCTCAGGCGACCTTCACCGAGTGATCTCCGAAGTCGGCCACCACGTCGAGCCTTCCGCCCAGAGCCACTACATAGGAACGAAGCGTGTCAAGCCCCCCAATCTGACCATGCTCGATCTGGGAGACTCGTGCCTGGCTCACGCCCATCCGTTCCGCCATTGCATAGATCGAGAAACCAGGCATGCACCTCGGCGTGCAGGGTAATCTCCCAGGTCATGCAGGCAATATAAGACATCCTTATATCACTGGCTGGTGATTTCGGTTTCCAGGGGGAGGGGGGACGGGCGGTAGCGGCCGGAGAGGCGGGCGAGCTTGAGGCTGAGATGCAGGCTCAGCCGCTCCTCGCCGTCCCGGAGGTCGGTCTCCGCGAGCTCCTCGACGCGGCGGAGGCGGTAGTAGAGCGACGTACGGTGCAGGCGGAGCCGGCGGGAGACGGCCTGGGCGTTGCCGGCGAGGTCGAGGTAGATCTCCAGGGTCTCCAGCAGCGGCCGGTGCTGGGCCTCGCCCAGCATCTTGGCCACCCCCGGATGGAGGTTGCCGTGCGGCACTCCGGACAGCATGCGGTAGACGCCGAGGCGGTCCCACTCCGCGGAGCGGCCGAACTCCGGCACGTTCGCGACGACCTCGACGGCGTGCAGCGCCTCCTCGTACGAGCCGGCCGCGAGGGAGAGCGAGGGCCGCGGCGAGCCGACCCCGACCAGGACCGGCGTGCCGAGGGCCGCGTGCATCTCCTCGGGAAAGGCGGTGGTGCCCGCGGTGAGCAGCACGGCGTGGTCGAAGCGCACCAGATGCAGGGGATGGTGCCTGGCCAGGCGCCGCCGCAGGACCAGCAGCCCGCGCTCCAGAGTCAGCCGCAGGGTCTCGTCGGTCCCGCCGCATGCGGGCCGGGCGACCGCCACGGTCACGGGCGCGTTGTGTGGGAACGCGCCCGCCTCGATCAGAGGCCTGTCGGCGTCGGGCTCGCGGAGCAGCAGGCCGGTGACGGCCTCTAGTTCGCGACGCGAGGCGAGCTCGGTGACCAGGCTCTCGTGGAACAGGGTGAGGGCGAGGGCGGGCGCGGCCTCCGCCGCGATCGCGATCTCCTCCTCGGTCATGGCCGGGGCCGCGTCGATGAACCAGAGGAAGCCGAGCGGCAGGCCGTCGTGCCGTGCGGGGACGCAGACCCGGGGCAGCAGCCCCAGCTCCGGGGCGCCGGGCGTGCGCAGCGGCCTGGTCGCCTCGTGGATGCCCGCGGCGCGGAGGAAGGCGCGCACGTCGGGGGTGGTGTGGCGGCGGAGGATCGAATGGCGGCGGACGTCGTCCATCGGCCCGTCCTGCTCGCTGTACGCGACGACGCGCTGGCGGCCGTCCTCGAGCAGCAGGGGTCTTCCGAGGCGAAGCGCGAGGTCGTCCACGATTCGCTGCAGATCCACCACTCGGCCTCCACCTGGGCGCTTCGACATTTGTAGGAGAAGGCCCTGCTGGTCTTCCTTACAAGTGACCGATGATCTCCGTCAATAGTCTCTATAGCGTCATAATTCGTGAAACTCTCAAAAACACTGTTCCCGGGCATAGTGGCGGCCATCGCGCTCGTCCCGCTCGCGCTGGCGGCGGCTCCCGCCTCCGCGGCCCCCGGCGGAGACCCCGATCACCCCTGGCGGCGTGACCACTGGCCCCAGGTCCAGCCCTGGCAGCGCGACCAGCCGGACGAGATGCAGGCCCTGCGTGGCCGCGCGTCGCGCGTGGTCGCGCCGATCGACCCGCAGAACTGGAAGAACCCCGACCACATGACGTGGGCGGACTACAAGAAGATCCCGGGCACCGACTGGGCGAACCCCGCCGTGAAGGGCTCGACGCGCACCTTCAAGGGTGCGCTCGTGCTGCTGGACTACCCCAACCAGCCGTTCGTGGTCACCCAGCCGCAGAACTCGACCGTGTTCGGCAACCCCAGCTCCCAGGCCCACGACATCCCCCGTGACCAGGTCGCCAAGTTCTACCAGGACTTCCTCAACACCCCTAACGAGCTCAACAGGGGCCACACCCTGCACGAGTACTGGATGGAGGACTCGGGCGGCCGGTATGGCGTCGACCTCACGGCGTTCGGCCCCTACACCATGCCGGGCAAGTCGTACGAGTACGCGATGGAATACCAGCGCGACGCGTGCCCGGCGGGGGACAACTGCAACAGGAACCTGCGTACGGACGGCAAGGCCGCCTGGGTCGCCGACGTCGGCCAGGACGTGGCGAGCCGGTTCGACTTCGTCTTCTACCTGAGCGCCGGTCAGGACGAGTCGTCGACCTGGCAGGAGTTCGGCATGATGAAGTTCCCCACCAAGGAGGACGTCACCGACGACTTCGGCCCGCCCGACCCGAACCTGCCCAACTGGTCTCGGACCCGCTACGTGGACTGGACGTCCTGGGCCGCCGGCTCGACGTTCTGGCCCAACGCGAACATCGGCGTCGACTCCGTCCAGGCCGAAAGCTCCGGCCAGGGGGTGTTCGCCCACGAGTTCAGCCACATCCTGGGCGTCCTGGACAACTACAACAACCCGTACGGCAACCCGCCGGTCCGGTCCTACACCGGCATCTGGGAGATGCTCAGCCGCGGCAGCTTCAACGGCCCCGGCGGCCCGCACAGCCGCTGGCTGATCCCGCCGACGGCGGGCGCATCGATGGGCGCCCAGCACATGCTGCGCAACAAGATCAAGCTGAACATGGTGGACGAGCAGAACGTCCTGCGCCTGTCGCGTGAGGCGCTGCGCGACTCCGGCATGGTCGTCGCCAAGGTGACCGCGCGCGAGGTCCAGCCGGGCAAGAAGGACCTGACGGGCGTCAACATCTCCTTCGACACCGGCGACAAGTCAACCGGGTCGTGCACCCAGCAGACCGACCCGCTCTGCGACGGCGGCGGCTACGACAACTACACCGTCGAGGTCGTCGACCGGATGGGCAGCGACTCCTTCACCCCCGACTCCGGCGTGCTCCTGGCCAAGACCAAGAACCAGGACCGGGCGCCGTTCGAGTGGGTGATCGACGCCAACCCGCAGGACATCGACATGACCGACTACGTGCTGCCCGACGGCACCGAGGTCCCGATCACGATCGGCGACTATCGGCAGCTCGCCGACGCCCTCTTCCACGCCGGCACCGACTCGGGCAGCCAGTACGAGTACGTCGACGAGGCCAACCGCCTGCACTTCTACATCACCGACGTGCAGCGCGACGCCAAGGGAATCCTGTCGTACACGGTGGCGATCAAGTCCCTCGACGGCGCGGGCCCGCAGAAGCGGGGCGTGAAGCTGCTGCCGGGCGCCGGCGTCCCCGGCGCCGAGAAGGGCGTGTCGATGTGCAGCTTCCCGCTGTTCAACACCGGCAAGGCCGCCTCCGCTCAGGGTCAGCACCCCGAGGACGTCAGCGCCTACCTGAACAGCGACGTCTACCGGCTGAAGGCCGAGGTCGAAGGGAACGGCTGGACCACGATCACGCCCAACGCCCTCGCGGCCGTCGACTTCGGCGGCAAGGAGACCGTCACCGTCTTCGCCCAGCAGTCCGCGGGCGGCAGCCGTCACGCCACGGTGAAGCTCACGGCCACCTCCGAGAGCGACCCGTCCAAGACGATGACCGCCACCTGCCACGTCAACGGTCACTAGGGTTAGCGCCCGCCCTCCCGGCCACCCCTCCCGCCGTGTCGGCGGCGCCCTGCGCCGGCGCCGTGACCACCGGGCCGGGGTGCGCCGGAGGGTTCGGCCAGGCTGAAGGCGACCGCGTCCGTGCGCTCGTCGATCGCTCCGGGCAGGTCCGCGGGCGGCACCGTACGTACGTCGAGATCGTGCGCGAGCCAGGGGAACAGGTTCGACGTCTGCTCGATGTCGGGGGACGACGACACGCGAACCCGGCGGCAGCGAGGCCGCGACCGGGGCCAGCACCTGCGACGCGGAGGCGCCCGGAGATCCGCCGTACTCCCGTCGGCACGGCTCGGCACGCGTCGGCGACGACCGTGACAGGCGAAGGCCCTTCCGGACGACTATCCGTCCGGAAGGGCCCTTTCACTCGATCGAGATCAGCCGAAGACGCGCGGGAGCGCGGACGCGTGCACCCCGCGAAGCTCCTCGACCGGGACCTCGAGGACGCCCTCGACCGTGAGCGCGGAACCGCCGGTGACGCCGAGTCCGGAGCAGGGAACCTCGTAGCGGGCGCACAGGTCGGCGAAGGCGTCGAACGCCTCGGGCCGCACGCACACCAGCGCCCGCGCGGCCGACTCGCTGAACAGCTCGACGAAGGCGTCCTCGCCTGGCAGGGTCACCGTGCAGCCGACGCCCTGGGCCAGGCACGACTCCGCCAGGGCGACGGCGAGACCGCCGTCGGACAGGTCGTGCGAGCCTTCGAGCAGCCCGCGCGCCGCCGCCTCGGTCAGCACCGCGGCCAGGCCGCGCTCGGCCTCCAGGTCCGCCTGCGGCGGGAGGCCGCCCAGGTGCCCGTGGGCGACGTGCGCCCACTCGGAGCCGCCGAACTCCTCGCGGGTCTCGCCCAGCAGGAGCACCCGCAGGTCCGGAGCGGTGAAGCCCTGCCTGACCCGCTGGGCCACGTCGTCGATCACGCCGAGCACGCCGACCACCGGCGTCGGGTTGATCGCGGTGGAGCCCGTCTGGTTGTAGAACGACACGTTGCCGCCGGTCACCGGCACGCCCAGGGTCCGGCAGGCGTCCGCGAGCCCGCGTACGGCCTCGGAGAACTGCCACATGACCTCGGGGTCCTCCGGCGAGCCGAAGTTGAGGCAGTTGGTGACGGCGAGCGGCTTCGCGCCGGTCACCGCCACGTTGCGGTACGCCTCGGCCAGCGCGAGCTGGGCCCCCGTGTACGGATCGAGCTTGGCGTAGCGGCCGTTGCCGTCGGTCGCGAGCGCGATGCCCCGCGTGGTCTCCTGGGCGCCCGGCATGACCTCGGAGATGCGCAGCATCCCGGCGTCGGCGGGCTGGGCCAGGACCGTGTTGCCCCGGACATACCGGTCGTACTGGGAGGTAACCCACTCCTTCGACCCGAGGTTGGGCGAGCCGAGCAGGGTGAGCAGGGTCTCCCGCAGGTCCTCGGGCCTCGGCAGGCGCTCCGGGCCGTCGGCGTTGAGCGCCGCCTGCCCGGCGGGCTCGTGGAACGGGCGCTCGTAGACCGGGCCCTCGTCGGCGGCCGTGCCCGGCGGGATGTCGACGATGACCTCGCCGTCCCACGTCATGACGAGCCTGCCGGTGTCGGTGACCTCGCCGATCACGGTCGCCGGCACGTCCCACTTGTCGCAGATCGCCATGAAGGCCGGGATGTCGTCGGGCGTGACGACCGCCATCATGCGCTCCTGCGACTCGCTCATGAGGATCTCCTCGGGCCGCAGCGTGGGATCGCGCAGCGGGACGAGGTTGAGGTTCACCTCCATGCCGCCGGTGCCCTTGGCGGCCAGCTCTGTCGTGGCGCAGGACACCCCGGCCGCGCCGAGGTCCTGGATGCCGACGACCACGTCCGCCTGGTAGAGCTCAAGGCAGCACTCGATCAGCAGCTTCTCCATGAACGGGTCGCCGACCTGCACGGCGGGCCGCTTGGCCTGCGACTCGTCCTCGAAGGTGGCCGACGCCAGCACCGACGCGCCGCCGATGCCGTCCGCGCCGGTCCTGGCGCCGAACAGCACGACCTTGTTGCCGGGGCCCGGCGCGGTGGCCAGCTTGATCTGGTCCTTGCGCAGCAGGCCGACGCACAGGGCGTTGACCAGCGGGTTGCCGATGTAGCAGGGGTCGAAGACGACCTCGCCGCCGATGTTGGGCAGGCCGAGGCAGTTGCCGTAGTGGCTGATGCCCTCGACCACGCCCGGCAGCACGCGGCGCGTGTCGGGCTGGTCGGCCCCGCCGAAGCGCAGCGAGTCCATGACCGCGATCGGCCGGGCGCCCATCGACATGATGTCGCGCACGATGCCGCCGACGCCGGTCGCGGCGCCCTGGTGCGGCTCGACGTACGACGGGTGGTTGTGCGACTCGATCTTGAAGGTGGCGGCCCAGCCGTCGCCGATGTCGACCACGCCGGCGTTCTCGCCCATGCCGACGAGCAGGGCCTCCGACTTGGGCGCCTTGGTGCCGAACTGCCGCAGGTGCACCTTGGACGACTTGTAGGAGCAGTGCTCGCTCCACATGACCGAGTAGATCGCCAGCTCGGAGCTGGTCGGACGGCGGCCGAGGATGTCGCGTACGCGCTGGTACTCGTCCTCCTTCATGCCCAGCTCGGCGTACGGCTGGCGCTCGTCCGGCGTCTCCAGCGCACGGCTCACACTGTCGAGCATTTACGCGTTCACCAGTCTCTTCAGGATCGAAGTGAAGAAGCCGCGGCCGTCGACGCTCGGCGCGCCGGTCAGCTCCTCGACCGCGTGCTCGGGGTGGGGCATGAGGCCGACGATGTTCCCGGCCTCATTGGTGATCCCGGCGATGTCGTTGAGCGAACCGTTCGGGTTGCCGCCCGCGTAGCGGAAGACCACCCGGCCCTCGCTCTCCAGCGCCGCCAGCGTCTCCGCGTCGGCCACATAACGGCCCTCGCCGTGCTTGATCGGCAGCACGATCTCCTGGCCTTCGGCGAAGTCCGCCGTCCATGCCGTACGCGTGTTCTCCACGCGGATGAGCTGGTCGCGGCAGATGTAGTGGAGACCCTCGTTGCGGGTCAGCGCGCCCGGCAGCAGGTGCGCCTCGCAGAGGATCTGGAAGCCGTTGCAGGTGCCGAGCACGGGCAGCCCGGCCTGGGCGGCCGGGATCAGCTCGGTCATGAGAGGGGAGAACCGGGAGATCGCCCCGCAGCGAAGATAGTCGCCGTAGGAGAACCCTCCGGGCAGGAAGACGGCGTCGACTCCCTTGAGGTCGTGATCGGCGTGCCACAGGGGCACCGCCTCCGCTCCGGCCAGCCGTACGGCTCGCGCGGCGTCCTGGTCGTCGAGTGTTCCGGGGAAGGTGACGACGCCCACCCGGGCAGCGCTCATGACAGTTTTCCCTCCAAGGGTTCCCGCCAGGGCGGACGCCACCGTCATCGGGCCGGACGGCGGTCTGTGGCGGTACACCTCAGGGTATCGGAGCCGCCAAATCGGCTCCGCGCGCGGAGTCCTGCTTCCGATCACACGTCACGCCGGGCCCGGGCCCGGCGTGGTGCGGAGCCGTGATTCTCAGACCCCGGCGAAGTGGCAGTCGAGGGTGAGGTGGTGGGCGATGGCGTCCTCATCCCAGTCGAGTTCCTTGCACAGGCGCACGATCGTGCCGCGCCCGGGCGTGATGTCGAACGAGAGATCGTCCACGACGGCACGCATGATCAGGATGCCCCGGCCGTTCTCGGTCTCCGCCGGCGGATATTGGCGGGGGATCATGTGCAGCCCCTCGCCCTCGTCCGCGACGCGCAACTCGCAGCGGCCGTTGCCGATGGTGGCCATGACCTCGTAGCGGTTGGCGGGACCACCGTGCCGCACCGCGTTGGCGCACGCCTCGGACGTGGCCAGGAGTATGTCGGAAACGCACTCCTCGGTCACCCCGAGAGACCGCAGCGCGTCTCCTACCACCCGGCGAACCATCGGGATGCCGATCGCATCCCGTGGCATCGCCAGAGAGAACTCAATGTCCACCGGACCCCTCCCCGGTGTCGAAGGTCACCAAGAGAGGCTTCCCCGATGAATCAGGGCTAACCGCAAAATCACGTCCCCGTTATTCAGCGCGCACCGGATAGGTGGCTTCGAGACGGACCGATGCCTGATTAGGGGTGGACACGCCGCCGGAATAGCGATGTGAAATGTGTCACTTCACCCTTCGACGCGGATGGTGAAGTCCTCGATCACCGTGTTGGCGAGCAGGGTTTCGGCCATCTTGCGGACGTCCGAAAGCGCGGCCTCGTCGGCCGGGCCGTCCAGCTCCAGCTCGAACCGCTTGCCCTGACGCACTCCGGAGACCCCGGAGAAGCCGAGTCGCGGCAGCGCCCGCGCGATCGCCTGGCCCTGCGGGTCGAGGATCTCCGGCTTGAGCATGACGTCGACGATGACGCGCGCCACGATGTTCCTCCAATTCGAGTGAGGCCCGCCGATTCGGGGAAATCCGCCCGTTCGGGGGTCCGTTTGGGGTCAAGCCTAGTGCCGCGCCGCCGGCTCGCCCCCGACGGGCCGGGACGCCCCGCCTCGCGGCGGACCGGGGCGGGCGTGGTGCCGCGCCGGCTCGGCTCCGGCGGGTTGAAGGGGCCGGCTCAGCTCCTGCGGCCCGGCGGGACGAATTCGTCCAGAGACAGGGCGAGCCACAACTCCAGGCGGTCGCGCGCCTTGCCGAGGTCGCGCCCGCAGACGCGCTCGGCCGTCCGCAGGCGGGCCCGCATGGTGTTGCGGTGCACGCCGAGGCGTCGTGCCGCGACCTCGACGTTGGCGCCACAGTCGAGGAAGGTTCTGACGGAGGAGGCCAGAGCGCCGCCGTGCCGCCGGTCGTGCTCCCGCAGCGGCTTGAGCACCACGTCGGCGAAGCGGGCCGCTCCTTCGGGGTCCAGGGCGTCGCGCAGCAGCGCCCACGGCTCGAGGTCGTCGACGTGCGTGTATCCCGGGCCGCCGGCGAGAGCCGTCGCGTGCCGTACGGCGGAGGCGATCTCGCTGATGTCCCGTGCGCCGCACGCGCCCGCGCAGATGTCCAGGCCGGTGAGCGCGCTCAGCCGTTCGACCAGGGCGGGGCCGAGCCGAGGCTCGGTCTGTGGCACCACCAGGAGCAGCCCGCCGGCGCGCGGGCAGACGAACACCGTCTCCTCGGCGGCCGGGTCCCCCATGACGTCGCTCAGCGCGTCCAGCGCGGGATCGGCCAGCGGCGGCGCCTCGCCCCGGGCCACGGCCACGATCACCTCGTACGGCGGGGGTGGCATGGGGCAGATCTCGGCGAGCCGGCCGGTCGTGAATAGCGGTGCCGCCCCGCCGCCCGCGGCGCGATCATCGGCGGCGCCGGCCATGCCGTCGAGGACGGCGCTCAGCACGGCGGCGCGCTGGGCGTGCGCCCGGGCACGGGCCTGGTGCAGCCCCACCAGCTCGATCGCCAGCAGGCTCGCCGCCTGGTTGGCCAGGATCCTGGTGTGCCACTCGGTCGACGCGCCGTGGAGGGCGAGCCAGCCGCGGGGCGGCCCGGTGAAGCCGAGGCTCTGCACCTGGAGCACCCGGTCGCCCCGGTCGATCATCATCGAGCCGCGGGGGCCGGTGAGCTGACCGACCGCCTCCGCCGCCTCCGCATGCCACGGCCGGACTCCCTCGGGATGGGACACGCGGGGCCGCCCCCGGGGATCGAGCAGGAGCGTCTCGCAGCCGGTATGTTCGGCGAGCGCGCGGAGGATGCCGAGCGAGCCGTGCCGCAGCGCGGCCCGGGCCATCGCCTCCTGCGCCGCCGCGGCCCGCCGCTCGCCGCGGACCCGTTCGTCGGCGTGCCAGCGGGCCACGGCCTCCGCCACCGCGATGAACGGCGTCCTGCCGGTGATCTCCAGCAGGGGCAGCCCGAGCCGGTCCGCCGCCTCGACGATCTCGCGGGGAATCTCGGCCAGGTGCTCGTCCAGCGCGAAGGCAAGGGCGGCGCAGCCCGCCCGGCTCAGCCGCTCGACGTACTCGCCGCGTTCCCGCGCGGACGCGGGCAGCCCGAGCCCGACCGTCATGACCAGCTCGCCGCCGCGCAGCCAGGGCACGGGATCGGCCAGCTCGGTCGCATGGGCCCACCTGACGTGGTTGCCCTGTCCGCTGTGGCCCGCGATCAGGCGGATCTCCAGCATCGGCATGGTCAGCACGTCGGCGACGGTGAGCGGCATGACGTCTCCTGTGCACTTCGCCCGAGAAAGCCCCGACGATAGTGCAAATCGCCCACATTGCTCCTGTTTGGCCTGATCGTACGGTCTGTCCAACCCCCAACCCACGGAGGACCTCATGGACCGACGAACCCCCCGCCGGGCCGCGTACGCGGCCTTCATCGGAACCACGATCGAGTGGTACGACTTCTACGTCTACGCGACGGCCGCGGCCCTCGTCTTCGGGGACGTCTTCTTCCCGGCGTCCACCGATCCGCTGGTCGGCGTCATGGCGGCGTTCGCGACGTACGCCGTCGGGTTCTTCGCACGTCCCTTGGGCGGCGTGGTGTTCGGTCACTTCGGCGACCGGCTGGGCCGCAAGTCGGCCCTGGTCGTCACGCTGCTGATGATGGGCGTGGCGACCTTCGCCGTCGGGCTGCTGCCCACCTACGCCTCCGCCGGAGCGGCGGCGCCCGCGCTGCTGGTGCTGCTGCGGTTCGTCCAGGGCCTCGCCGTGGGAGGTGAATGGGGCGGGGCCGCGCTGATGGCGGTCGAGCACGCCCCGGAGGGGAAGAAGACCTTCTACGGCTCGTTCGCCCAGCTCGGCAACTCCGCGGGCGCCCTGCTCGCGACCGGGGCGTTCAGCGTGATGACCTCGTTCGGCGACGCGGCCCTGCGCGGCTGGGCCTGGCGGGTGCCGTTCCTCGTCTCGGCGGTCCTGGTGCTCGTCGGCATGTTCATCCGGCTGCGGGTCGAGGAGTCGCCGGTATTCGAACAGGTCAAGCAGCGGCGCGCGAGCGCCCCCGCGGCCGCCGCGGAGCTGCCGATCAGGGCCGTGCTGCGCTCGTCGTGGCGGCCCGTGCTGTTCGGCATCGGGGCGCTCCCGGTGGCCATCGGCGGCTACTACATCGCGACGACCTTCCTGCTCGCGTACGCGACCGGCGCGGACGTCGGAGTCGAGGAGCAGGTGGTGCTCAACGGGCTCAGCTTCGCCGCGTTCGTCGAACTCGTCGCCACGCTCGCCATCTCGTGGCTCGGAGACCGGGTCGGCGGGCGGCGGGTCGTCATCGCCGGGCTGGTCGCCGTGGCCCTGCTCGCGGTCCCGCAGTTCACCGTCATGGGGACCCGCGACACGGTCCTCATCTTCCTGATGCTCGGCCTCATGCGGCTGGCCATGTCCGCGACATACGGGCCGATGGCCACGCTGCTCGCCGAGATGTTCTCCCCGGACGTGCGCTACACGGGCATGTCGCTGGCCTACCAGGTGGCCGGGGCGATCTTCGGCGGGCTTTCGCCTCTGGCGGCGACCGCCCTGGTGAAGGCCGGCGGCGGCGGGCCCGCGCCCGCCATCGGGCTGCTGATCGGGATGTGCGTGCTCAGCGTGGTCTGCCTGGCCGCCGCACCGCGGCACCGCGACGCCCCGGCCGTCTCCGGCACGCCCGCCGTCTCTCAGTGATCCATCGGTTGGAGGAGTTCTTGTCTGCGATCGTCATCACCAACGCCAGGGTCCGCACTATGGACCCCGGTATCCCCCGATGTGAGGCGCTCGCCGTGCGCGACGGCCGCGTCCTCGCCGTCGGCCGGCACGCCGAGGTGACGGGGGCGGCGGGACCCGGTGCGGAGGTGATCGACGCCGGGGGCCGCACGGTGCTGCCGGGGTTCATCGACCCGCACAACCACTTGTTGTCCACGGCCGAGTCCCTGGCGTCCGCCGACGCGCGTTACCCGGACGTGGCGAGCGCCGCCGACCTCGTGGCGGTGATCGCCGAGCAGGCGCGGCGTACGCCACCGGGCCAGTGGATCAGGGCGTTCGGCATGGACGACGCCAAGTTCCCCGGCGGCCGGCCGTCGCGGTGGGACCTGGACGAGGCGACGACCGAGCACCCGGTGATCGTCTACCACGTCTCCGGTCACCATGCCGTGGTCAACTCCGCCGCGCTGGCATGGCGCGGGATCACCGCGGATGTGCCCGACCCGGCCGGCGGCGCCTTCCTGCGCGACGAGGGCGGTCGGCTCACCGGGATGGTGCTGGACTCCGCGATGGAGCTGCTGCTGCCGACCGCGGTGGACATCGGCTGCCACGGCCCCAACTTCCACACCGATCTCCCGGCGGAGCAGCTGCTGTCGTGGCTCGCCGCCGCCGGTGAGGCGTACCTGTCGGCGGGGCTCACGACGGTGTGCGACCCCCAGGTGTCCCGCCGGGAGCTGACGATCTACCGAGCCGCGCACGCCGCCGGCACCCTGCCGGTGCGCACGGTCTGCATGCCGCTGTCGCACATGCTGGACGACCTGACCACCCTCGGCCTGGCGGGTCCCTTCGGCGACGACATGCTGCGCCTGGGCGCGATGAAGTTCTACTGCGACGGCACGCTGCTCGGCGGCACCGCCCTGTTCAGCGAACCGTACGGCGAGGGCGGCCAGTTCACCGGCTCCACATATCACCGGCCCGAGCGGCTCACCGACCTCGTCCGCCGGGCGGCCGCCGCGGGCTGGCAGGTCGGCGTGCACACCCAGGGCGATCTCGCGATGGCCTACACGCTCGACGCGATCAAGGCCGCGGTGGCCGTGTCGGGAGACGACGCACGGCCGCGCATCGAGCACTGCGGCCACCCCACGCCCGGGCAGGTGCGGGAATTCGCCGCGCTCGGCGTCATCCCGGTCAACCAGCCGAACTTCCTGCACGACAGCGGGAGGGACTTCGTACGGCGGCTGGGGGAGCGCCGCGCCCATCGGCTCCAGCCGATGCGCGAGGAGATCGACGGCGGGCTCCGCCCGGTGCTGTCGAGCGACTCGTTCGTCTCCTCGCTGCGGCCGATGGAGACCGTGGCCAACGCCGTACGGCGGCGCACCCGCGAGGGCGACCCCATCGGCGCCGACCAGGCCGTCACGCTGGACGAGGCGCTGCGCGCCCACACCGCCGACGCGGCGTACGCGCTGCGGATGGAAGACCGCATCGGTTCCCTGACGCCGGGAAAGCTGGCCGACGTCGTCGTCTTGGACCATGATCTCGACCGCGTCGGCGTGGCTGACCTCGCGGGCGTGAACGCGTGGCTGACCCTGCTGGGAGGACGCGTGGTTCACCGCTCGTAGGAAGAGATCCCGGGGTGTGGCGTCTCACCATCCGGGAATCGGAGAAGTGTGGACGGGCGGGCGGGGACTTGCGCTTAGGGGTGTGAGTTCTGCCACGATGTCCACATATGCGCCCGGTCGTCCACCCCAACGGCCGTACGCCCGACGACCCGGCCGTCGCGGGGGTGACCCCACCCGCGGGGGCCCGACACGCACAGGAGTGGCACGTGACAGCCGACGCCCCTCGTGGTGCAGACGCACCTCCGGAGCTCGTCCAACTGCTCACCCCCGAAGGGGAGCGGGTCGAGCATCCCGACTACGAAATCGACCTGACCGCGGAGGAGGTCCGCTCCCTCTACCGTGACCTGGTCCTCGTCCGCCGCATCGACCTGGAGGCCGTCGCGCTCCAGCGGCAGGGCGAGCTCGGCATCTGGGCCTCCCTGCTCGGCCAGGAGGCGGCCCAGATCGGCTCGGGCCGGGCGCTCACCGACGCCGACATGGCCTTCCCCACCTATCGGGAGCACGGCGTGGCCTGGTGCCGCGACGTCGACCCGGTCAAGCTGCTCGGCCTCTTCCGCGGCGTGAGCAACGGCGGGTGGGACCCGGCGGAGCACAACTTCCACCTCTACACGATCGTCATCGGCTCCCAGGCCCTGCACGCGGTCGGCTACGCCATGGGCATCCAGCGCGACGGCGCCGAGGCGGCCACGATCGTCTACTTCGGCGACGGCGCGACCTCCCAGGGCGACGTGAACGAGTCGTTCATCTGGGCCTCGGTGTTCAACGCCCCCGTCGTGTTCTTCTGCCAGAACAACCAGTGGGCCATCTCCGAGCCGCTGGAGAAGCAGACGAAGATCCCGCTCTACAAGAGGGCGTCCGGCTTCGGCTTCCCCGGCATCCGGGTCGACGGCAACGACGTGTTCGCCTGCCTCGCCGTGACCCGCCGGGCGCTCCAGAACGCCCGCGAGGGGCAGGGACCGACGATGATCGAGGCGTTCACCTACCGGATGGGCGCGCACACGACCTCCGACGACCCCACCCGCTACCGCCTCGCCGACGAACTTGAGGCGTGGAAGCTGAAGGACCCCATCGAGCGGGTCAAGGCGTACCTCTTCAAGAACCGGCTCGCCGACCAGGAGTTCTTCGAGAAGATCGACGCCGAGGCCGACGCGCTCGGCAAAGACGTGCGAAGCCGGTGCCTCGCGCTGCCCGACCCACCCCCCAGGGCTATCTTTGATCACGTGTACGCCGGTGCCCACTCACTCCTCGACGAGGAACGCGAGCAGTATCTGACCTACCTGGCGGGGTTCGAACGATGACCACACTGACTCTCGCCAAGGCGTTGAACGAGGGCCTCCGCCGCTCGATGGAGGACGACCCCAAGGTGCTCGTGATGGGAGAGGACGTCGGCAAGCTCGGCGGTGTCTTCCGCGTCACCGACGGCCTGCAGAAGGACTTCGGCGAAGACCGCGTGATCGACACGCCGCTCGCCGAGTCGGGCATCATCGGGACGGCGATCGGCCTGGCCCTGCGCGGCTACCGTCCGGTCTGCGAGATCCAGTTCGACGGGTTCGTGTTCCCGGCCGCCGACCAGATCATCACGCAGCTCGCCAAGATGCCGCTGCGGTCGCTCGGCACGCTCAAGCTGCCGGTCGTCGTACGCATCCCCTGCGGTGGCGGCATCGGGGCCGTCGAGCACCACTCGGAGTCGCCCGAGGCGTACTTCACCCACACCGCGGGCCTGCGGGTGGTCGCGTGCTCCAACCCGGTGGACGCGTACACGATGATCCAGGACGCCGTCCGCTGCGACGACCCGATCATCTTCTTCGAGCCCAAGCGTCGTTATTGGGACAAGGCCGACGTCGACCTCGCCGCTCCCGGCCTGCCGCTCGACCGCGCCCGCACCGTACGGCAGGGCAGCGACGTCACGCTGATCGCGTACGGGCCGATGGTGAAGACCTGCCTGGAGGCCGCCGCGGCGGCGGAGGAGGACGGGCGGAGCATCGAGGTCATCGACCTGCGCTCGCTCAACCCCCTCGACGTGGACGTCCTGACCGAGTCGGTCACGCGGACCGGACGGTGCGTGGTCGCCCACGAGGCCCCCGTCTTCACCGGCTACGGGGCCGAGCTGGCGGCGCGCATCACCGAGCGCTGCTTCTACAGCCTGGAGGCGCCGGTGCTGCGGGTCGGCGGGTTCTCCACGCCCTACCCGCCGTCGCGGCTGGAGGACCACTACCTGCCCGACCTGGACCGCGTGCTCGACGCCGTCGACCGCACGTTCGCCTACTGAGGGGGGAGGCACTTCTCATGCTCCGTGAGTTCAGGCTCCCCGACGTGGGTGAGGGGCTGACCGAGGCCGAGATCGTCAAGTGGCACGTCGCCCCGGGCGACTCGGTGAAGATCAACCAGACGATCGTCGAGATCGAGACGGCCAAGGCCGTCGTCGAGCTGCCGTGCCCGTACGAGGGCACCGTCTCCGGCCTGATGGTCGGCGAGGGCCAGACCGTGGACGTCGGCACCCCGATCATCTCGATCGAGGACGGCGAGGCCGGCGACGCCTCCGCCGCCGGTCGGGAGGCACTGGCGGACGACATGGTGCCGGGCGTGCGGAACGCCGCTCCGGAGGCCGCCCCGGCCAAGGAGGAGCGCCAGCCGGTGCTGGTCGGGTACGGCGTCAAGACGAGCGCCACCCGCCGCCGCCCCCGCAAGCAGGCCGCGCCCGCTGTATCCGTTCCGCCGGCGGCCGTGTCCGTTCCGCCGTCCGCCGTGTCCGCCCCGCCGGTCGCCCCCGTCGCCGCCGCTCCCGTCGCTCCGGCCATCGCGGCGGCAGGCGCCGTTGGAGCACAGGGCAACGGATCCGCGACGTCCGCGCGGGCGCGCGTCCTGGCCAAGCCGCCGGTACGCAAGCTCGCCAAGGACCTCGGCGTCGACCTGGCGACCCTCACGGGCACCGGCCCCCAGGGGTCGATCACCCGCGCCGACGTGGAGGCCGCCGTGGCGGCGCCCGCCCCCGCCGCGACCGCCGTACGGCGCGAGGCGGGAGTCCGGGAGGAGCGCATCCCGGTCAGGGGGGTCAGGAAGGCGACCGCGCAGGCCATGGTGGCCAGCGCGTTCTCGGCCCCGCACGTGACCGAGTGGCTGCAGGTCGACGTGACCGAGACGATGGAGGCGGTCCGGCGGCTGCGTACGCTGCCCGAGTTCGCCGAGGTCAAGGTCTCGCCACTGCTCCTGGTGGCGAAGGCTCTGATCACCGCGGTGAAGCGGCACCCCATGGTCAACGCCACGTGGACCGGCGAGGAGATCGTGGTCAAGCACTACGTGAACCTCGGCATCGCCGCCGCCACCGATCGCGGGCTGATCGTGCCGAACGTCAAGGACGCCGACGCGATGTCGCTGCCCGAGCTCGCCCGGGCGCTGGGCGAGCTCACCGAGCGGGCGCGGGCCGGCAAGTGCCGGCCCGCCGAGCTGAGCGGCGGCACGATCACGATCACCAACGTCGGTGTCTTCGGCGTCGACGCCGGCACGCCGATCCTCAACCCGGGAGAGGTGGCGATCCTCGCCATCGGCCAGATCAGGGACATGCCCTGGGTGGTCGACGGGCAGCTCGCGGTCCGCAAGGTCACCACGCTGGCGCTGTCGTTCGACCACCGCGTGGTCGACGGCGAGCTCGGTTCGTACGTGCTGCGCGACGTCGGCGCCATGCTGGAGGACCCCCTCCGCATGCTCGCCTGGAGCTGAGCGGAGACCACTCAAGTCGGATGCAGGATCCGGACCAGTGAGGCGCACGCTCGGATTCCTGCTGTTCGGGTGTGATCCTCATACCGCGTGACCGGCAGGACACCACCGCGAACCGTGTCCTCCCGGAGATCGAGCGCCGGATCGTCCCCGTGGCCTGGCAGGACGGTGGTGGGCTGGCCGCCGGGTCACGGGTGACCACGGCCTCGGAGGGCGAGCGCGTCGCCCCGGATCCGGACGGCGCGCGGGCGCCGGTGGAGGAGAGCGCCGGGCCCTTGCGGTCGGGCCGGGCTGGTCGTCGCCGCGTCCCGGGGTCCGGACGGGACCCAGGGAGCTGCCGTCGGGCGGTGTCGAGCGCTTCGGTGATCTTGCGGGTCATGTCGGCCATGGTGGGGCCGGGCTCGCCCTTCTGCGCCCGGGCGGCGCGCCCGGCCGGCCCCCGACACCCACCGCGTCCGCGCCCGCGTCACCGATGATGAGAGGATGAGCGCCGTGAAGAGCGCGGCCGCCCGGCCGCGTGCGTCTCATTCCAGGGGGAGTGCATGTTCCGCCACGTCGTGCTGCTGAAGTGGACCGAGGACGCCACCGAGGAACAGCGGGCCGAGGTGGCCAGGCGGCTGAGCACGCTGCCGGACGCCATCCCCGAGCTGCGCTCCTACCAGATCGGCCACGACGCGGGCGTCAACCAGGGCAACTTCTCCTTCGGCGTGGTCGCCGACTTCGACTCCGTCGAGGACTACATCGTCTATCGCGACCACCCGGTCCACCTGGCGGTGATCAAGGAGTGCATCGCGCCGATCCTCGCCGACCGCGCGGCCGTGCAGTACGAGCTCTAGGGGCGCGAGGGCGTGCAGTACGTGTAGGGCCGCGAGGGCGTGCAGTACGCCCTTAAGCGCCGCGCGGGCGCGTTTCCGGCCCGCCCTCGGTGGGCGCGGCCGGGGTCAGGCCCGCGCGTCCAGTGACTCGGGCGTCTGCACCCGGCGGTCGTCAGACCGCGTCGTGTCACGCCCGCGCGTGCAGTGATTCGACCGCTTCGACCAGAGGGGCGAGCTGGGGGTCCCGGGCCGCCTGGTCGAGTGCCTCCCGCAGGGCGGCGTCGTTCGTGGGACGGGCCTCGGCGAGCAGCGCCAGGCCCGCGGGGCTGACGTCGGTGTAGATCCCGCGGCGGTCGGTGGGGCACAGATAGCGGGTGAGCAGTCCCCGCTCTTCGAGCCGGGTCACCAGGCGCGTCGTCGCGCTCTGGCTGAGCACCACGGCGTCGGCGACCTGCTTCATCTGCAGGTGGCCGTCGGGGCCGTCGTGCTGCCGGCTGAGCGTCTCAAGCAGGGAGTATTCCCGCACGCTCAGGCCGTGCTTGGTCTGCAGGGCGCGCTCGATGTGCGCCTCGATCTTCTCGTGCAACAGGGAGAGGGCGCGCCAGCCCTGCGCGAGCGCGGTGAGGGCGGGATCCGTGGCCGTCATCGGCTCTCCCTCCGTTCCAGGTGACGCAGTCGAGGATACTCCACTCCCGAAATAGCCCGCGCTTGCAACTATCCCGCGCCTGCAACTATTGTTTGCGCCTGTTAATTGCTCATGCAATCGTTGGGGGACGCTCATGCCTCTCGCACTCCTGGCCCTCGCCATCGGGGCCTTCGGGATCGGGACCACCGAGTTCGTGATCACGGGGTTGCTTCCGCAGGTGGCGTCCGAGCTCGCGGTCTCGATCCCGACCGCCGGCCTGCTCGTCACGGGGTACGCCCTGGGTGTCGTCGTCGGCGCTCCGCTGATGACCGTGCTGGGCACCGCGATGTCCCGCAAGCGCATGCTGATGCTGCTCATGGCGCTGTTCATCGCCGGAAACCTGCTCTCGGCCCTTGCGCCGAACTTCGGGGTGATGCTGGCAGGCCGCGTGATCGCCTCGCTCGCGCACGGCGCGTTCTTCGGCATCGGCTCCGTCGTCGCGGCCGAACTGGTCGCCCCGCACCGGAAGGCCGGCGCGATCGCCCTGATGTTCACCGGGCTGACTGTGGCCAACGTCGTCGGCGTACCCCTGGGCACCCTGGTCGGCCAGGTCGCCGGCTGGCGGACCACCTTCGCGATCGTCGCCGGGCTCGGTGTCGTCGGCTTGCTCGGTGTCGCCGCGCTCGTGCCCGAGGTGCCGCGCCCCGAGGGCGTACGCCTGCGCCATGAGGTGGCGGCGCTCCGCGACGTCCAGGTGCTGCTCGCGATGGGCATGACCGTGCTCGGGTTCGGCGGCGTCTTCGCGGCCATCACCTACATCGCGCCGATGATGATCCGGGTCACGGGCTACCCCGAAGGGGCGGTGACCTGGCTGCTGGTCCTGTTCGGCCTCGGCATGGTCGCCGGCAACCTCGTCGGGGGACGGTTCGCCGACCGTGCGCTGATGCCGATGCTGTACGTCTCGCTGGGCGGCCTCGCGATCGTCCTCGCCGCCTTCACGCTGACCGCGCACAGCAAGATCCTCGCCGCGGTGACCGTCGCCCTCGTCGGGGCGCTCGGCTTCGCCACCGTGCCGCCGCTGCAGAAGCGCGTGCTCGATCTGGCCCACGGCGCGCCGACGCTGGCCTCGGCGGTCAACATCGGCGCCTTCAACCTCGGCAACGCCCTGAGCGCCTGGCTCGGCGGCCTCGTCATCGCGGCGGGCCTGGGCTACACCGCGCCCAACTGGGTGGGCGCCCTCCTCACCGCCTCCGCGCTCGTGCTCGCCGTCCTCTCGGCCGCCCTCGAACGCCGCTCCGCCGTGGTCGCGGCCGTCTGACCTGCTGGACGATCACCGATGCCAGGCGGTGACGGGTCCGTTCTGTGCCGCTTGCTGGAATCTCATTTCGCCGCACACTTTCACCCGCCACCCTGTGCGAGATCAAGGCCGTTCCTGATAACGATTCAGATACGCGAAGTTCGTTCAGAAACGTGAACGGTCTGTGACCTGTGTCACGATGTCTGTCCCTTCTCCCGTACGCCCGTGACCTGCGTACCCGCCATTGACGCGGGGCGGGAGGCGGGCGCATCGTAACGAGGCCAGGCGGTTGTCGGTCCGGGTGCCGCTGTTCACCCGGAGGTACGACGCGCGTGAACCCATTGGACTGGTACGTTCTGGGCGCCTATTTCGTCGTCATGGTGGCGATCGGCGTCTACTCGCACCGGCGTATCGGCAACATCAGTGACTTCTTCACCGCCGGGGGCAAGATGCCCTGGTGGCTGGCCGGCATCTCGCACCACATGTCCGGCTACAGCGCCGTCATGTTCACCGGGTATGCCGGAATCGCCTACCTCTACGGCGCCACCTCGTACGTCACCTGGGCCTTCCCGATCGCGATCGGCATCGCGATCGGCTCGGTGCTGTTCGCCCCGAGACTGAACCGGATCCGGTCGAAGCTCAGGGTCAGCTCGCCGCTGGAGTTCCTCGCCAAGCGCTACAACGTGCCGACCCAGCAGGCGCTCGCCTGGTCGGGCGGCCTGCTGAAGATCGTGGACGTCGGCGCGAAGTGGGCCGCGATCGCCACGCTGCTGTCGACGTTCACCGGCCTGTCGCTCAACCAGGGCATCCTGATCACCGGCGTCGTCACCGCGATCTACTGCACGGTCGGCGGCCTGTGGGCCGACGCGCTCACCGACTTCGGGCAGTTCGTCATCCAGCTCCTCGCCGGCGTCGTCATGCTGGTCGCCGTCCTCGCCAAGCTCGGCGGCATCGGCGCCATCGGCGGGATGTGGGATCGCCTGCCGGAGGGGCACGCCCAGCCGCTCAACGGGCCCTTCACCGTGACGTTCCTGCTCGCGTTCCTGTTCATCAAGACGTTCGAATACAACGGCGGCATGTGGAACCAGGCCCAGCGCTACATGGCCGCGCCGAGCGCGGCGGAGGCGGCGCGCGGCGCCCGGCTGTCGGCCGTGCTGTGGGCGATCTGGCCGCTGCTGCTGTTCTTCCCGATGTGGGCCGCGCCGCTGCTGGTCCAGGCGACCAAGCCCGACGCGAGCGACTCGTACGCGCTGCTGACCACCCAGCTCATCCCGCACGGCCTGCTCGGCCTGGTGATCGCGGGCTTCTTCTCGCACACGATGGCGATGGCCTCCTCCGACGCCAACGCGATCGCGTCGGTCTTCACCCGCGACGTGATCCCGGTGCTGTCCCACGCGGCGCGGGCCTGGAACACCAGGGCCGCACTGGTCGCGGCCCGGGTCACCACGGTGGCCTTCATCGCGCTGTCGATGGCGGTGGCCACTCAGGTGAACAGCCCGGTGCTGAAGGACATCATCACGGTCGTCATCAAGTGGGTGGCCGGGCTCATAGGCCCGATCTCGATCCCGCTGCTGCTCGGCATGCTGCCGTTGTTCCGCAGGTCGGGCCCGACGGCGGCGCTGGTCTCGTGGGCGGCCGGCCTGTTCGTCTTCTGGCTCACGAACTATGGCATGAGCGGCGTCTCGACCGCCGTGGCGACGGCCGCGCCGGTGGCCACCTCGCTGGTGCTCTTCACGATCATCGGCTTCATCCGCCCGGAGAGCACCCCCGAGCGCGAGGAGTTGCTCCAGACCGTCAACACCGACGAGGACAGCGCGGCCCGGCCGCTCCCCACTTCGGCCTGAAGGCACCCGTGCCTCCATCGGCCGCCGCACCGCTTCCCGCGTTCACCTGACCGGCCCGGGAAGAGGTGCGGCCGCCTCGCCGGCACATGGGCGGCGGCCGCACCGACGGTCAGAAGGACTCTTCCGGCAGTTCCATGAGGTCCTGGCCGGTGGCGGCGAGCACGCGGCGCTCGGCGGCCAGCCGGGGGAGCACGGTCTGCGCGAAGAACGAGGCCGCCGCGACCTTGCCCGTGTAGAACGCCTTGTCCTCCTCCGAGGCGGACAGGGCGTTCAGCGCGACCTCGGCCTGACGCAGCAGCAGCCAGCCCAGCACCAGGTCGCCCAGCGACATGAGGAACCGGGTGGTGTTGAGGCCGACCTTGTAGACCTCCTGCGGCGTCTCCAGGGAGGCGATGGCCCACCCGGCCATCGTGTCGGCCATCGCCTTCACCTCGTCGGCCGCCTCGTCGAGCAGGCCGCGCTCGACCTTCAGCCGTCCGTTGCCCGCCTGCGAGGCGGCGAACGCCTTGATCTCGCCGAGCAGCGATCCCAGCGCCGCGCCCTGGTTCCTGAGGACCTTGCGGAAGAACAGGTCCTGGCCCTGGATCGCGGTCGTGCCCTCGTACAGCGAGTCGATCTTCGAGTCGCGGATGTACTGCTCGATCGGGTAGTCCTGCAGGAATCCCGAGCCGCCGAGCGTCTGCAGCGAGCGGGCCAGCAGCTCGTACGACCGCTCGGAGCCGACGCCCTTGACCAGCGGGAGCAGCAGGTCGTTGAGCGCCTCGGCGGCCTCGTCGCGGCGGCCCTCGAACTCCGCGATCTGGATCTGGTCCTGGATCGTCGCCGTGTAGATGACCAGCGCCCGCATGGCCTCGGCGTACGACTTCTGCAGCATGAGCTCGCGGCGTACGTCGGGGTGGTGGGTGATCGTGACGCGCGGGGCGGTCTTGTCGCCCGCGCGGGTGAGGTCGGCGCCCTGCACGCGGTTCTTGGCGAAGTCGAGCGCGTTGAGATAGCCGGTGGACAGCGTGGCGATGGCCTTGGCGCCCACCATCATCCGGGCGTTCTCGATCACCATGAACATCTGCCGGATGCCGTCGTGCACGTCGCCGACCAGGTAGCCGATGGCCGGGTGCTTCTCACCGAGCGTGAGCTCGCAGGTCGTGGAGACCTTCAGGCCCATCTTCTTCTCGACGTTGGTGACGTAGACGCCGTTGCGCTCGCCCAGCTCGCCGGTCTCCAGGTCCACCAGATATTTCGGCACGAGGAACATCGACAGGCCCTTGGTGCCGGGCTTGGCACCCTCGGGCCGGGCCAGCACGAGGTGGAAGATGTTCTCGGTCATGTCGTGCTCGGCACTGGTGATGAAGCGCTTGACGCCCTCGATGTGCCAGGTGCCGTCGGGTTGCTGGATCGCCTTCGTACGGCCCGCGCCCACGTCGGAGCCGGCGTCGGGCTCGGTGAGCACCATGGTCGCGCCCCAGTGCCGCTCGACGGCCAGCTCGGCGAACCGCTTCTGCTCGGGGGTGCCGAGCTCGAAGAGCAGGCGGGCGAAGGCCGGGCCGCAGGCGAACATCCACACGGCGGGGTTGGCGCCGAGCACCATCTCGGCCATGGCCCACACCAGGCTGCGCGGGGCGGGCGTGCCGCCGAGCTCCGGCTGGAGCTCCAGCCGCCACCACTCGGCGTCGACCCAGGCCTGGTAGGAGCGCTTGAAGCTCTCCGGCATGGTCACGCTGTGGGTGACGGGGTCGAAGACGGGCGGGTGGCGGTCGGCGTCCTCGAACGAGGCGGCCAGGGGGCCGGTGGCCAGCCGGTTGACCTCGTCCAGCACGGTTCGCGCGGTGTCCTCGTCGACCTCGGCGAACGGGCCGGTGCCGAGGATCTCCCTGCGCCCGAACACCTCGAAGAGGTTGAACTCCAGGTCGCGGACGTTGCTCTTGTAGTGACCCATCTGTGTGCGCTCCTAGAACCGAACCCCGGGGGTAACGTACTGGTCGGTAACTCTAAACGAATGCTACCCGCGAGTAACCGGCGATATCCATGGTCTGCGCCACACATCGCACGGTTTGGTGACGCACAACAGGTATGGTCCCGTTGTGAGAAGGCCGCGATCCGCGGTCGTCCCGGACGAGGTGCCCGCCGTACCCGGCCCAGCGAAGACGGTGGGCGGAAGGACATGGACCAAGTTCTGCAGATCGCCGGCGCCGTTCTCATCCTCGGCGCGTTCCTGCTCTCCCAGATGAACGTCCTCGACAACCGTTCGAAGATCTACCTGGTGCTCAATCTCGTCGGCTCCGCGGTACTCGCGTGGCTCGCGTACGCGGGCGACGACTGGGGATTCCTGCTGCTGGAGGGCGTCTGGGCCCTGGTGTCGGCGGTGAGCCTCGTCCGGGAGCTGAGGCCCCGGCGGACGGCCCGGCGCGCGTCCACGTAACCTTCTTGACACCTTTGCTGGTGTCGCGCTTGGCTGGGCGCATGATTGAGATCCACACGACGACGATCGACTGCGCCCGGCCGTACGAGCTGGCCCAGTGGTGGAGCGAGGCCCTGGGCTGGCCGCTCGTCGACTCCGAGCCGGAGGACGACGAGGTCATGCTCGACCGTCCGGGCGGCCCTCCGCACCTGCTTTTCATCCGGGTGCCCGACGGCAAGACCGTCAAGAACCGCCTGCACCTCGACCTGAGACCCACAGGGGACGGCACCCGCGACCAGGAGGTGGAGCGGCTGCTCGCGCTCGGGGCCAAGCCGTACGAGGACCATCGGACGCCGGACGGCGCCGGATGGGTCACCCTGCTCGACCCCGAGGGCAACGAGTTCTGCGTCTGCCGCAGCGCGGCGGAACGGCGGGCCTGACGCTCAGGCGCCCTTGGCCCGGCCGCGCATCGAGAACGTGAGGACGGCGGTGATCAGCAGCACGAGCGCGCCGCCCCACAGCGCGTCGAAGGCCGCGCCGAAGATGCCCTCGCGGTCGATCACCAGCTGCACCGGATACATGAGGGCCGCCGCGCCGAGGCCCGGGTAGAGCGAGAAGCGCCAGGGGTGGCGCAGCGCCCACAGGCGGGCCTGCCGGGTCACCCGGTCGCCGACGTCGGGCTTGGAGATCGCCCCGATCGCCGCGACGAGGGCGAACACCGTGATCCCCGCGCACAGGGCCCACGTCAGGTCGGCCGGGCCGGGCAGGATGACGCCCAGGATGAAGCTCGTGGCCGCGACCGCCCCACCGGACGTCGCCGCGGCTCGCCAGGGCGCGCCGCGCAGGGCCGCGCCGGCCAAGGACATCTCGTCCATGCGGGTCAGTTCGTTCATGACTACAGCGTGCCTTTTCGGGCGTTTCCGCGGCATCGGGGAAGTCCCTGAGCCGCCCCTGACACCCCCCGGTTAGGCTCCCCGGCATGGATCTGCACTTCCGTACGGCCCGGCGTGAGGACGTCCCCGTCATCGTGGCCATGATCAACGAGGACGCGATCACCGCTGCCCGCCCGTCTTCCGGGGAGCCGGACTACTACGCCGCCTTCGAGGCGGTGGACACCGACCCGCGCAACGAGCTGATCGTCGTGGAGTCGGACGGCGAGGTGATCGGAACCATGCAGCTCACCTACATTCCCGGGCTGTCGCGGTGGGGTGGCGAACGCGCGCTGGTCGAGGCGGTCAGGGTCGCCGTGCCCCACCGCAACCGGGGAATCGGCCGGGAGATGATGCGGTGGGCGATCGAGCGGGCCCGGGAGCGCGGCTGCGCGCTGGTGCAGCTCACCTCCGACAAGGCCCGCACCGAGGCCCACCGCTTCTACGGCTCGCTCGGCTTCACCGCCTCACACGAGGGGTTCAAACTCCTCCTCGTCTGAGAGCGGCGCGACGTCGACGAAGTTGTCGTGATAGATGGGGCCCCGGCCCATGTCGGCGTCCCGCTCCTCCACCAGCGCGTTGGGGTTGGCCCCGCCCGCCAGCTTCGGCCAGTGGCCCTTCGGCGCCGCCACCACGCCCTGCGCCACCCGGTCGCTGACCTCCACGTACGCCCGGAACTCGCCGTTGCCGTTGAAGACCCGGGCGGCCTGCCCGTCCACGAGGCCCCGCGACGCGGCGTCGGCCGGGTTGACCATCACCCGCGGGCCCTTCGAGCGCTTGCGCAGCTCCGGGTTGTTGGCGAACTGCGTGTTCAGGAACGTGTGCGCGGCCGGGGTGATCATGACGAGCGGGTGCGGCCGGTCGGCGGGAGCCGTACTGGCGGTGAACGAGGGCACGTAGCCCGCCACCCGAGGCAGCCCGGCGGCCTCGGCCTTCGCGGAGGCGAACTCCAGCCGCCCGCTCGGCGTCGGGAAACCCTCGGTGAACGGCACGAACGGCTCGGCCACCCGCAGCCGCGCCCACCCTTGCTTGCGGCACTCCTCCACGGGGATCCCCACCTGGGCGAGCGTCTGCTCGGCCAGTTCGAGGTCGCTGTCGTAGAGGGACGGCTCGGTCAGGCCCATCAGCCGGGCGAGCCGCCGGAAGGTCTCGGTCGTGGACAGGCACTCGCCCGGCGGCTCGACGGCGGGCTCGTTCCACACCATGTACATGTGCCCGTAGCCGTGGTGCACGTCGAGGTGCTCGATCTGCATGGTCGCGGGCAGCACGTAGTCGGCGTAGTCGACGGTGTCGGTCGGGAACTGCTCCATCACCACCGTGAACAGGTCCTCCCTCTCCAGCGCCGCCCTGATCCGGTTCTGGTCGGAGGTCGACCCCATCGGGTTGGCCGCGTAGACCCACAGGCACTTCACCGACTCGTCCAGCCCGTCGGCCAGCCGGGTCATCGTGAGCGTACGCACGGGGTGGGGGAGCAGGTCGTCGCGCGGGTCGGGGCCCTTGGGGGCGTGTCCCGAGGTGGAGTAGGCCACGCCGCCGCCCGGATAGCGCCAGTCGCCGGTGACGCCGGGAATGCAGGCGATCATCCGCATCGCGGCCCCGCCGCCTCCGTGCCGCTGGACGCCCATCGTGGCCCGGATGCCGGTCGGCCGGGTGTGCGCGAGCCGTACGCCGAGGGCGCGGATCCGCTCCTCGGGCAGGCCGGTGATCTCCGCCACCAGCGCCGGGGGATGCCTGCGGATCTCGGCCTCGAACTCGTCCCAGCCGGTCGTGTGCTCCTCGATGTACGCGCGGTCCTCCGCGCCCTCCTCCAGCACGACGTGCAGCAGGCCGAGGGCGAGCGCGGCGTCGGTGCCCGGCCGGATCGGCAGGTGCTCGTCCGCCTGGTCGGCGGTACGCGTGCGGATGGGGTCGATCGCCACGACGTACGCTCCGGCGGCGCGGGCGTCCTGGACGAACTTCCACATGTGGTGGCCGCTGGTCAGCGTGTTGGTGCCCCACAGCAGGATGAGCCGCGACAGGGCGAACGTCTCCGGGTCCATGCCGCCGGGAGTGCCGTTGACGTAGCGCAGCCCGTCGTTGCCGGCCCGCGCGCAGATGTTGAGGTCGTGCCGCGACGCGCCCAGGGCGTTCCAGAACCGCCGCCCGGCCTGGCCCGACTCGCCCTGGACATAGCCGAGCGTCCCGGTGCCCTGGTAGGGCCAGATCGCCTCGCCGCCATGCTCCTCGACGATCGACGCCAGCTTGGCCGCGATCTCCGACAGCGCCTGGTCGAGGCTGATCCGCTCGAACCGCCCGGATCCCTTCGGCCCCACCCTCTTCAACGGGTGGAGGATGCGGTCGGCCGACCGCACCTGCTCCAGATAGCGGTTGACCTTCACGCACAACGCCCCGCGCGTGTAGGGGTGGTCGCGGTTGCCGCGCAACCCGACGGCCTCGCCGTCGCGCACGGTGACGACCCAGGAACAGGTGTCGGGGCAGTCGAGCGGACAGGCGCCGAGGACGGGTAGCGACGTGCTCATGGCATCGACGTTAGCGTGCGGCCCACAATCGGTCTCTACCGGATTTCCCCCACGTGGGCGATGTTCGCCGCGTCCTCCGGATCGGTGCTCGGCGACCCGGAGAACCAGGCGTCCAGGATCTCCGTCAGCACCTGCCGGGAGGTGAGGCGGAGGCTGAGCGCGAGCACGTTGGCGTCGTTCCACGTGCGGGCGCCCGCGGCAGTGGCGGCGTCGGTGCACAGCGCCGCACGCACGCCCGCTACCTTGTTTGCCGCTATGGACGCGCCGGTGCCGGTCCAGCAACAGACCACGGCCTGGTCCGCGCGCCCCTCCGCGACGTCCCGCGCCGCGGCGGAGCAGCACCATGCCCAATCGGCCCGGTCGCCGGGGGCCAGTGCTCCATAGAGTGTGACTGAATGGCCGCGCCGTTCCACCTCGGCCGCAAGCTCCGACGCGATTCCGTCGAGGCTGTCCGAGGCCAGGGATATACGCATGCCGTCAATTGTGGACACCGAGTGCGAAGATCGCACAGAATCGCTGGTGGTGAGAGGCATCAAGGAGCAGGACATAACGCTGGACACTCCTGGCCAAGGAGCTGTCCTCGTCGTCGAGCCTCTGCTGCCGCAGCGGATCCGCCGGCCTTCCGACGCACTCCGGTTTCTCCTCACGCTGCTGGCCCTCGCCGCCGTCATCCTCATGGCGCTGGCGCTGCAACGCACGCTCAACGGCCTTGAGACCGACGTACAGGCGGGCACCACCCGCGCCCCCGACGTGCTGTCGGCCGCCGCCGGGCTGCTCGGCGGCGTCTCCGTGCTGATCGTGCCGGTCGCGTTCGCCGTCGAGCGGGTCTTCCACCGCGACGGCATGCGCGTCACCCAGGGACTGATCGCCGCGATCCTCGCCCTGCTGGTCTCCTACGTGCTCGGCGAGTCGCTGGTCCACTCCGGCCCGGCCGATCTCAAGCAGCTCCTCACCGGTGGCAGGGACGTCGAGCCGCTCAACACCGTGCTCACCCCCGCCATCGCGTACGCCACGGCGGTGCGGATGGGACGGCGCCCGAACTGGCGGGCGCTGATGTGGGTCGCGCTGGCCCTCGACGTGTTCGCGCTCTTCACCGCCACAAAGGTCACCGCCCTCGGCGTGATCATGACGTACGTCGTCGGCCTCGCCGTCGGGTTCGGCACGCTCTACGGCATCGGCAGCGCGAACACCAGGCCGCCCGGCAGCGCCGTGCTGGCCGCGCTGCGCAAGCTCGGCTTCATGCCGGTCAGCGCCAGGCGGGTGGAGGACGACAGCTCCGGCAGCCGCCGCTACCTGGTCGGCCTCGTCGACGACCGGCGGATCGACGTGACCGTGCTCGACCGCGACCGGCAGGTGGCGGGCGTCGTCTACCGGCTGTGGCGGCGTTTCCTGCTCAACAACGAGACCCGGCGCAGGGCCATCCGCTCGCTGCGCGCCGAGCTGGAGCGCGAGGCGCTCATGGCGTACGCCGCGCAGGCCGCCGGGGTGCGGCTGCCGCGCCTGCTCGGCACGAGCGAGGTCGGCACCGAGGCGGCGCTGCTCGCCTACGAGCACGTGGACACCCGTCCGGTGAGCGACCTGCGCGACGAGGACTTCGACGACGAGCTGCTGGAGCGGATGTGGGAGCAGGTCCGGCTGCTGCACGCCCATCGCTTGGCCCACCGCCACCTCACCGGCGAGAGCATCCACGTCGACGCCGAGCGCAACGTCTACCTCGTGGACGCGCGCAGCGGCGAGATCGCGGCCGGCGACCTGCTACTGCGGCTCGACATCGCCCAGCTCCTCGCCTACCTCGGCACCCGCGTGGGAGCCGAGCGCTCCGTCAGGTCGGCGGCGAAGGTGCTGGGGGAGAACACGCTGGCCGGGGCGATGCCACTGCTCCAGCGGGTCGCGCTGAGCCGGGACACCCGTACGGCCGCCCGCCGCGACCGGAGGCTCCTGCCCGCCATCCGGGAGCAGATCATCGCGCTGAAGCCGCAGGTCGAGGTCGAGGAGGTGCGGCTCGAACGGTTCCGCCCCCAGACCCTTGTGACGATCATCCTCAGCGTGATCGCGGCATACCTGCTGCTTCCCCAGCTCAGCAAGGTCAACCTGGTCTCCGTCGTGACCACCGCCAACTGGGCGTGGAGCGGGGCGGCGCTGGCCGCGGCCGCGCTGAGCTACGTCGCGGCGGCGATCCTGCTGCGCGGGTTCGTCCCCGAGCCGCTGCCGCTCGGCCGCACCATCCTGGCCCAGCTCGCCGGGTCGTTCGTGAAGCTGGTCGCGCCCGCCGCGGTCGGCGGCGTGGCGATCAACACCCGCTACCTGCAGAAACGCGGCCTGCCGCCCGGCGCCGCCGTCGCGAGCGTCGGTGCGTCGCAGCTCGTCGGCCTGGCCATGCACATCATGATGCTGCTGCTGTTCGGCTACCTCACGGGCACGCAGGCCGCGCCGTCCCTCACCCCGTCGCGCGGACTGCTGATGGTGCTGCTCGGCGTGGCCGTGCTGTTCCTGATCATCCTCGCCGTACGGCCGCTGCGGCGGCTGGTCACCTCGCGGGTGCGCGCCATGTTCTCGGGGGTGATCCCCCGGCTGCTCGATGTGGTGCAGTCGCCCAAGAAGGTCTTCGAGGCGGTGGGCGGGACCATGCTGCTCACCCTCAGCTTCGTGATCTGCCTGGAGGCGTGCGTACAGGCCTTCGGCGGCTCGGCCAGCTTCACGGCCGTCGCCGTGGTGTTCCTGGCGGGCAACGCCATCGGCTCGGCCGCGCCCACCCCCGGTGGCCTGGGGGCGGTGGAGGCGTCGCTGTCGCTCGGCCTCACGGTCGCGGGCCTGCCCTACACGGTCGCCACCTCGGCCGTGCTGCTGTTCCGGCTGATGACGTTCTGGCTCCCCGTCCTCCCCGGCTGGGCCTCCTTCGCCTACCTGCAGCGTCAGAACGCACTCTGAACCGTCCTGCCGCCCGGCATCCCATGCCGGGCGGATGGCGAGCCGGCGAGCCGTGGCTCACGAAGCGCTCACAATCCGCGGCTCGCGAACCGGGGCTCATCACGAACCCGGCCACAAACGGGGGGCTCGCAGGCCGGGGTTCACGAACCGGGGGTCGCGAACCGGGTCGCAAGCGGGGGATCACAAGCGGGGGCTCGCGAACCCGGTCCACAAGCGGGGGCTCGCAGGCGGAGGTCGCGAACCCGGTCCACAAGCGGGGGCTCGCAGGCGGAGGTCGCGAACCGGGTCGCAAGCCGGGGCTCACAAGCGGAGGCGCGCGCCGGCGGCGCGCGTGTGGCGCTTCTACTCCTTCGCCAACGCGCAGCCTCTGCCGCGCCCTCCGGCTTGTGGACGGAGGCTCATTCCGCGCTGGAAGCGGCCCAGAGATTGATCCCGCAATCGACCGCGTCCTTGTCGATCGCGTCCAGCTCGTCCTGCGTGAAGTCGAGCCGGTTGATCGCGTCGAGGCTGTCGTCGAGCTGCTCGACGCTGGACGCGCCGATCAGCACCGACGTCACCCGCGGGTCGCGGAGCGCCCAGGCCAGGGCCATCTGCGCCAGCGACTGCCCGCGCTGCCCGGCGATCTCGTTGAGCCGCCGGACATGGCGCAGGCTCTCCTCCGTCAGCAGGGACGGATCGAGCGACTTGCCCTGGGCCGCCCGCGAGTCCTTCGGGATGCCGTTCAGGTAGCGGCCGGTCAGCATGCCCTGCGCCAGCGGGGAGAACGCGATGCAGCCGACGCCCTCGTCCTCCAGCACGTCGAGCAGCCCGCGCTCGATCCACCGGTTGAGCATGGAGTAGGACGGCTGGTGGATGAGCAGCGGCGTGCCCATGTCTCGGAGGATCGCCGCGGCCTGCCGGGTGCGCTCCGGGGAGTAGGACGAGATGCCCGCGTAGAGCGCCCTGCCCGAGCGGACCGCGTGGGCCAGCGCCCCCATGGTCTCCTCCAGCGGCGTCTCCGGATCGAAGCGGTGGCTGTAGAAGATGTCGACGTAGTCGAGGCCCATCCGCTTCAGCGACTGGTCAAGGCTCGCGAGCAGATACTTGCGCGACCCCCAGTTGCCGTACGGGCCGGGCCACATGTCGTAGCCCGCCTTGGTGGAGATCACCAGCTCGTCGCGGTATCGGGCGAAGTCCTGCTGGTAGAGGTGCCCGAAGTTGATCTCCGCGGAGCCGTACGGCGGGCCATAGTTGTTGGCGAGGTCGAAGTGGGTGACCCCGCGGTCGAAGGCCCGGCGGAGGATGGCCCGCTGGGTCTCGATCGGCTTGTCGTCGCCGAAGTTGTGCCACAACCCGAGCGACACCGCGGGCAGCCTCAGCCCGCTCCGCCCGGTCCGGTTGTACGGCATGGGTCCATAGCGGCCCTCGGCAGCCACATAGCTCACTCGGTCACTCCAACTCGGTCGAGGATCCAGGAGAGCGCGAACGCCTCCTCACGCCAGGCGTCATAACGGCCGCTGCGGCCGCCGTGGCCGGCGCCCATCTCGGTCTTCAACAGGAACGGGCCGCCCTGCGCGGTGGCGCGGAGCCGGGCGATCCACTTCGCCGGCTCGTGATAGAGCACCCGTGTGTCGTTGAGGCTGGTGGTCGCCAGGATCGGCGGGTAGGTCCGGCCGTCGACGTTCTCGTAGGGCGAATAGGTCTTCATGTAGGCGTAGACCTCGGGGTCATGCAGCGGATCGCCCCACTCGTCCCACTCGGTCACCGTGAGCGGCAGCGACGGGTCGAGGATCGTGTTCAGCGCGTCCACGAACGGGACCTCCGCGACGATCCCCGCGAACTCCTCGGGCGCCAGGTTGGCGACCGCACCCACGAGCAGGCCACCGGCCGAGCCGCCTCTTGCGATGATCTTGTCGGACCATCCCTCGGCCTTCAGGTGCCGCGCGCACGCGACGAAGTCCGTGAAGGTGTTCTTCTTCCTGGTGAGCTTGCCGTCCTCGTACCACCGGCGGCCCATCTCGCCGCCGCCGCGCACGTGGGCGATCGCGAACACGAACCCGCGGTCGAGCAGCGAGAGCCGGGCCACCGAGAAGTAGGGATCGATGGACGACTCGTAGCTGCCGTAGCCGTAGAGCAGGGTGGGGGCGGGCCGGCTCGTGTCCTTCCGGACCACGATCGAGATCGGCACCCTGGTGCCGTCCGGAGCGGTGGCCCACTCGCGGAACTGCTCGTAGTCGGAGGGGTCGTAGCCGCCGAGCACCACCCGCTGCTTCAGCAGGATCAGCTCGCGCGAGCGCAGGTCGTAGTCGTACACCGACGGCGGGGTGACCATGGACGTGTAGCTGAGGCGCAGCCGGCTCGTCTCGAACTCCGCGTTGCCGGTCGGCGCGACGTCGTACAGCGGCTCAGGGAAGGAGATCTCGTACGGCTCGCCGCCGTCGCCCGGCAGGATCCGGACCCCGGTGAGGCCGTCACGGCGGAAGTGGACGCTGACGAAGTCCTTGAACGCGTCGACGTCGAGCAGCCGCGTGTCGTCCCTGTGCTCGATCAGCGGAGTCCAGCTCCCCGGGTCGTCGAGGGGAGCGGTGGCGAGCTCGAAGTTCACGGCGCCGCCGTCGTTGTGCAGCACGAGGAAGCGGTCGCCCGCGTGCTCAAGCGCGTACTCCACGCCGGTCTGCCGGGGCCGGACCACCGCGAACTCGCCTTCCGGGGTGGCCGCGTCGAGCACCCGGACCTCGCTGGTGATCTTGCTGCCGGAGGCCAGCACCAGGTAGCGCTGGCTGCGGGTCAGGCCGATGCTCACCCAGAAGCGCTCGTCGTCCTCCTGGTAGACGACGACGTCGTCCGTCGAGCCGAGTCTGTGCCGGTGGATCCGGTACGGACGCCATGCCTCGTCAACGGTCGTGTAGAAGAACGTGGAGCCGTCGGCCGACCAGGCGCCGCCGTAGAAGACACCCGGAATCTCGTCCGGGAGCACGTCGCCCGTCTCCAGGTCCTTGAACCGGAGAGTGAAGCGCTCGTCTCCGGAGAAGTCGGTCGAGTAGGCGAGCTTCGTGCCGTCGGGGCTGACCGCGCTCGTGCCCATGGAGAAGAAGGGGCTGTCGCCCGCGAGCTCGTTGCCGTCCAGGATCACCTGTTCGCCGGGGAGCGACGTGCCCGGCTCCAGCTTGGGCGGGCTGTCCCCGTCGGCGGCCACCCGGCACTGGATGCCGTACTGCTTGCCCTCTTCGGTCCGGGAGTAGTACCACCAGGCGCCCTTGCGGGTGGGGACCGACAGGTCGGTCTCCAGCGTCCTGCCCTTGATCTCCTTGAAGATGGTCTCCTGGAGGTCCTGCAGGTGGCCGGTCATCTCCTGGGTGTAGGCGTTCTCCGCCTCCAGGTACGCGATGGTGTCGGGGTCGTCCTTCTTGAGCAGCCACGCATACTCGTCGACCACGGTGTCACCGTGATGCGTGCGCTCGAGGGGGACCTTCTTCGCTACAGGCGGCTTGTCGCTCACCCGCCAAAGTCTATGTTCGGCGTGGTCCCGCCAGGCCTTCTCGCTGCGGGCCTGTGGATAACCCGCGCTGGGGGAACACAGCGGCCGGCGCGTCGCGGTCCCGCCGGGAGTCGGAGGGCCGAAATACATCGGGGGTCCCAGGCGGTCGCTTCGAGTTGGGTCATGGCGGTGCCGGATCCTGGGAATCTTGTGGTGTCGGCGCGGTTCGGCGCACTCCTCTTCGATCACTTCGGTGGTTGTCTTGCGTGTGCGCGGGTTGTCGCCGGCGCTCTCCTCTGCTTTTTGATCTTTCGGATCTGGTGGTTTTGCGCCGGGCTGGGAGTTCGGGTAAGTTAGAGGGGTTGCCCCGGAAACGGGGGGTCGGAATTCCTGTCGGTCGGCGGGTTTCGGGTCAAATGAAGTCCCGGTGGGGCGGATTTGACACG
>NZ_VJVX01000349.1:0-235 GCF_008033685.1 Microbispora sp. CSR-4 | reverse complement strand
CCGCGCCTGCAAACGCGCCGGGGACCGCCGCCCGATCGATCACATCCGCGCGGACTTGTTTTTGGGCAGCCTGGATGGCACCTTCGAAGGCCTGACCGACGAGCAGATCGTCACCCATGTCCTGGCCCACCCTCTTGTGGAACCCGGCGATCCCACCCCCGGCGACACCTCTGACGACACCTCCAGCTCCACCGGCTCGGCCGACTCCCCTGACAGCCCCGCGAACACCCACACC
>NZ_VJVX01000348.1:0-243 GCF_008033685.1 Microbispora sp. CSR-4 | reverse complement strand
GAGCGAGGCCGTTGCCACCGGCGACTGCGACAGCGACGCCGAAAGCGCCGACGACCCCACCGGGGCCGAGGGCGCCGCCTCCGGCGTGATGGGCGACCCCACTGCGGGCGGCACCGACTGCCCCGACGCCGACAACGCTGGCGACCCTGCGCCCGCCGAAGCCGACGAGTTCGACACTGCCGAGGCCGAGGCAGGTGCCGGTACGGGTAGCGATGCCGGTGAGCGGCGGCCCGGCGAGTGCGA
>NZ_VJVX01000347.1:0-250 GCF_008033685.1 Microbispora sp. CSR-4 | reverse complement strand
TGGAGCGTGAGGTGCGCGAGCTGCGCCGCGCCAACGAGATCCTCAAGGCCGCGGCCGCTTTTTTCGCGGCCGAACTCGACCCACGGCCGCCCAGGTAGTCGCCTTCATCGACGCTCACCGCGGCGCTTTCGGCGTCGAGCCGATCTGCCAAGTGTTGCAGGTGGCGACGTCGACGTACTACGCGGCCAAGTCCCGTCCGCCCTCAGCCCGGCAGGTGCGGGACGCCCAGCTCATGGCCGAGATCACCACG
>NZ_VJVX01000346.1:567-818 GCF_008033685.1 Microbispora sp. CSR-4 | reverse complement strand
AGGTGGGTCACACGGTCGCCGGTGCGGCTGCCGCGCAGGGTTTTGCCGTCCACGGCCAGGCCGAGTAGCGCTGTTCTGCCGTTCGTGCCGTTCGTGCCGGTCGCTGGTGGCGCGGCGGCCAGCCTGGCCAGGTAGGCGCAGGTCGCAGCGTCGAAGTCGTCGCCGTCCAGGCGGGCCAGCAGCCGTCCCAGGGTGGAGGCGGCCAGCCGTACGGGGCCCGGGAGACCGATCCGGGCGCGTAGCTCGGGATC
>NZ_VJVX01000346.1:284-536 GCF_008033685.1 Microbispora sp. CSR-4 | reverse complement strand
CGTGTTCTTTGGCCTAACGTGCTCTAACGCGGTTCGTCGCGTCCGGTTTTAAAGACCATCCCGCGCCCGTCGATCCCCGCCCGATACCCTCCGCCCTGTCCCCGCTCGGCGCGCTTCCAATCCGGCGGGGGACCGTGGACCGCGCCGACGCGGCCCGTGCGACCAGTCCACGTCCGTGGTGACGCCGGCGTCGATCGCCTCGATCGCGGCCAGCAGGTTGCCGGCGTGGACGTCCTCGGGCCGCCACAGAGG
>NZ_VJVX01000346.1:0-254 GCF_008033685.1 Microbispora sp. CSR-4 | reverse complement strand
GGCGAGGCGGGCGCGGCGCGCGTGCTGGACTTGTCGGGTCTGCCGGGCGTGCTGCACGTGCCGAGGGCACCGGCGGTGCCGGGCGCTGCCCGGCGGCAGCGGACGGCGAGTGCGGCGCGGACACGGCGGTGAACCCCCAGGAGCACAGACGAAGGCAAACAACGGTTTCCCGACCGCCCGGACCGGGACTTCCTTCAACAGACTCGGCTCAACACACGGCGTATGGCCAACGGCCCGCCAGCTAGGCTCACCTG
>NZ_VJVX01000345.1:0-260 GCF_008033685.1 Microbispora sp. CSR-4 | reverse complement strand
CGCAAGGTCCGCCTGGCGACTCCTGCCCAGCGCAGGGCGGTGTTCGCCCGGTATGCCACATGCTGGGTCGACGGCTGCCCGCTCCCGGCGACCATGTGCCAGATCGACCACGCCGACAACTGGAGCACCGGCGGCCTGACGGACCTGAAGCTCCTCGGTCCGGCCTGCCAGTTCCACAACCGCGACCGCTACCAGCACCCCGACCGCTACACCCGCCGCAACGTAGGCGAAGACCGCTGGGCCTTCACCTACCACCGCCT
>NZ_VJVX01000344.1:0-260 GCF_008033685.1 Microbispora sp. CSR-4 | reverse complement strand
AGGGAGTCGTACGTCGGGCCGTGGTTGCCCGAGCCGTTGCTGACCGCGCCGGATGTGGCCGAGGACGTGGAGCTGGCCGAGAGCGTGTCGATGGCGATGCTGCTGGTGCTGGAGACGTTGTCGCCCACCGAGCGGGCGGTGTTCGTGCTGCGCGAGGTGTTCGACCTGGACTACGACGAGATCGCCGACGCCGTCGGCAAGAGCCAGGCCGCCGTCCGCCAGATCGCCCACCGCGCCCGCTCCCACGTCGCCGCCCGCCG
>NZ_VJVX01000343.1:0-260 GCF_008033685.1 Microbispora sp. CSR-4 | reverse complement strand
AACGTCGGGGACACCGGGAGCCGGGCGTGGGACGCCGGGGACGGCGCAAGCAGCGTCGCAGAGTGCGTCACCGGGAGCAGCTCCCGGGGCGTCACCCGGAGCAGCGCCAGGTGCGTCGGCCGGCACGATGCCCGGGGCGTTCTTGGGTGCGTCGCTGGGAGCGTCGGCGGGCACGCTGCCCGGGGCGTCGCTGGGGTCGGCGCTGGGAGCGTCGGCAAGCACGCTGCTGGGGGCGTCTCTGGGAGGGGCGTTGGGGATGG
>NZ_VJVX01000342.1:0-261 GCF_008033685.1 Microbispora sp. CSR-4 | reverse complement strand
TTGCGGGTGCTGCTGGAGGTCGGGCTGCGTGAGGCGTGGTCCGGCGACAGCGTGGTCCGCCTGCAAACACCGGAGGAGTTCGCCCCGGATGAGGCGCGGGCGGCGCTGGTGTGGTCGCGCCGCCGCGCGGATTCGGCGTTCGAGCTGGCGTGGAATCTGCATCGCCGCCTGCCGGTGCTCGGTGAGGCGATGCTGGAGGGGGTGTTGGATGAGCCGCGGGCGGTGGCTTTCATCCGCTGGACGAGCGGGTTGACCGACGCC
>NZ_VJVX01000341.1:0-265 GCF_008033685.1 Microbispora sp. CSR-4 | reverse complement strand
GGCCGCCGCACCGGCCACCACCGGCGCCTGGGCACCCCTCATCGCCGACCTCACCCGTCAAGCCCACGCCCAGCTCGGCACCACCCCCGCAACCGGATCGCCCGACCGAACCGGATCACCCGACCCGGCGGGATCGCGTCACCCGGGCCGATCGTGTGACCCGGCTGCAGCGCACGCCCCAGCGGGATCGGGTGACCCGGCCATGCTGGGCGAACAGACCGACCCAGCCCACACGGCCGACACGGCCAACACGGCCGACACGGCA
>NZ_VJVX01000340.1:0-270 GCF_008033685.1 Microbispora sp. CSR-4 | reverse complement strand
CCACGACTCGGTCGACTCGCGGTAGCCGTCGGACAGCGCGATGAGCTCCTTACGGCCGTCGGCGCGCACGCCGATCATCACCAGCAGGCACAAACGGTGCTCCTCCAGGCGGACGTTGACGTGCACCCCGTCGGCCCACAGGTATACGTAGTCCACGCCCGACAGGTCACGGTCGGCGAAGGCGCGCTGCTCGGCCTTCCACTGCTCGGTCAGCTTCGTGATGACCGGCGCCGACAGGCCGGCCGCCGAGCCGAGGAACTGCCCCAGCGC
>NZ_VJVX01000034.1:0-95227 GCF_008033685.1 Microbispora sp. CSR-4 | reverse complement strand
CGGCGGTCGCCGTCAGCGGGGTCAGGGACTACGGTGAGCACGGGTGTGCCTTCCCGACCGACGTTGGCGCGTCGGTCATGCATGAGACCTACATGATCATCGGGAAGGTACACCCCTTCCCTGAAGATCCACAGGTTCTAAGCATTGCTCCGGCTTAGACGAGGTGCACGCGGTCGACCTTGACGCCGGAACCCTACGGCTGGGGCGGGCAGCCGTGGGGTACGGGCGTGCGTCCGTACGGATCTACGGGCGTCCATGGTTGTTGTCACTCAGTTCGTCCCCCAACGGTCCGCCGCGCACCGGTGACAGGGGCTGTCGAAGGAACACGGAGGGGCCGCATGATCAGAGCAGATCGCGTAGGCGCTCGGAAGTAAGGCCGGCCTGCCGCACGATGGAGGCGAGCGTGCCGACGGCCAGAGTGTCGTGCAATGGCACGATCACTGTGCGAGTCTAGTCTTCGGCGATATGGCGCAGCTTGCAATGGCTGCCCCTGGTGGTCACGACCTCAAAGCCACACTTCTCCAGCGCACGCACGACGTCAGTGCCCGAGCAAATCGGAAACTGGCGCGGGCTCATGCCGAGCGACGAATCTCGATCGGCGCCACGATCGGCTGCTGCGGGGTCTGGGGAAGGGGCTCGTCCTCGAAGTAGAGCTCCAGGGCGTCGCGGAGGCTGGCCAGGGCCTCGTCAACCGTCCGGCCCTGACTGGCCACCTCGACTTGAACGCAGCGCGCGACGTACCAACCCTCTTCGTCGGGGGTGACGGTCGCGGTCAAGGAGATGGTCTGGCTCATGCCGTAAGCGTACGCCCGCACGCTTCGCCGGGTCCGCGAATAGGACCAAGCCACCTCTCGCGATCTCCCAGGTTCTCCTCCGGCACAGAAAACCGCTCCTTCAACGCGAGAACCGGCTTCTGGCCGCGAGCTCGTCGCCTCGGCCTCGCCAACCGCCTCCTGCCCGGACCGGGACAGAATCGGACACCACGGTCGCAGGTGCGGCACCGCGAATGTTTCACCCGGCCTTGCCCCGCCTGAAGATCGGTACGAGCCTCGGCGACGGGCCGCACTATTCGATCTTCGACGTCTGGTTCCACTGGATGGGCTGATGGTGCAACCGATCCGTGGAACGGCGAGCCACCGAAACGGTGGTCACTCAGGCAAAGCAAAAGGCCGGTCCGCTGGATAGCGGCCCGGCCTCCTGATCTGCACGAACGTGGTGGGCGATACTGGGATCGAACCAGTGACCTCTTCGGTGTGAACGAAGCGCTCTCCCGCTGAGCTAATCGCCCGGGTTCGTCTGCGCCTCGCGGCGCCGACGGGGAAAACCATACCGCACTCGAGGGGGTGATGGCGAAAGCGCGGCCCGGTCGGCTCGATCGTCCCGCCTTCGTCAACACCTTCGAAAGGTTCGCCAGAGCGTCCCCGGCGTGGGGGTGTGGTGTCATAGCATCGTGATGCTCCATGCTCGACCTATACGCACGACCTGAGATCATTCGCCCGCAATGGCATCGCCGACGCGGCCCCGCCGACACGCAAAGCAGAGGTAAGGACAAGCCTGTTGGTGATGTTTGAGCTGGTAGATGACCGAATGTCAAGCTGTGATGTGCGTTACAGAAGGGCCTGGAGGCGGAATCTTTCCTACGGGTCTCTTCGTTCGTCTCGTAGCACGAGCGCCCGGCGAGGCCCGACCGCACAGTGAAGACGCAGTGAAAGCCCCTGACAGGGGACCCGACGACGAAAAGGTTTGGCTGACGATGAACAGCACCACCGTCTCTGCCGAGCTAGGCCTTCGGCTTGTGGTCCCCGACCGTACGACCGTCCCCCTGCTCGCCGGCCTGAGTTATACGGCCGAGGATCCGTATGCCATCCGGATGGCGTTTCACGTGGGGAATGACGAGCCGGTCGAGTGGATCTTCGCCCGCGAGCTGCTGACCGTGGGCATCGTGCGGCGCGTTGGTGACGGCGACGTACAGGTCTGGCCTGCCCGTTCGGACGGCGAGCGGACGCTCAACATCAGCCTCACCTCGCCCTTCGGCCAGGCCCTGTTCGAGGTGCCCCTGGCCCCCCTCACCGAGTTCCTGCATCGGACCTACGAGCTCGTCCCCGCCGGTCGTGAGACCGACTTCATGGACCTGGACGAGGAGCTCACCAACATGCTCTGGAGCTCCTAGAACAACTGACCCAGCCTCCGCTGGATCCCTCGCATCCGGGCGATCTCGATCTGCTGGCCGCTGAGGACGTCCTGGGCCATCGTCCGCATGGCCCGGTCGCGTCCCCGGCGCAGTTCCTGCGCCGCCATGGTCACCGCGCCCTCGTGGTGCCGGATCATCAGCGTGAGGAACAGCGTGTCGAAGTCGCGCCCGCGTGCCGTACGCAGCCGGTTGAGCTCCTCCTCGCCGGCCATTCCGTAGCCGCCCGGCCCGTGGTCGTGCGCGGGCGGCGCGGTGCGGCCGAGGCCCCGCAGCCACGACTCCATGACGGCGATCTCCGGGCGCTGCGCGTCCAGCACGCGTTCGGCCACCGCCGTCACCAGCGGGTCGCCGGTCCGCGCCGCGGCCAGCCCCGCCATCTCCAGCGCCTGCCGGTGGTGCGGGATCATCGCCTCGGCGAACCGTACGTCGGCCGCCACGGGCCCCGCCTGCGCCGGTGAGCGGGCCGGGGCGGACCCGGACTGCCCGGGAGCGCCGGGGACGATCACCGGGGCGTCGGCGTGCGCCGGCGGGGCGACCTCGGACGAGCAGGCCGCCAGCACCGGCGCAACTGCCAGCACAACCGTTACCAATCCGGTCAACAGCGGCCGCGGGCTCGACATAACTTCCATAGTGGGCGATGATCCACCGACATGGGGGCGACGTGAGCAGACCGAGGCTGAAGACCGCGCTGGTGGCGTCCGCCCTCCTCCTGGCCGCGGCCTGCTCCTCCGGCGAATCCGCGCCGTCCCCGCAGGCCGCTCCGACCGGCATCCCGGGCCGGGACGAGATCCGGCACAGCCCCAACATGACGCTGGTCGCCAACGTCCCCCTGGCGGCGCCGTTCGACGGCCCGGAGGACTGGGGCACCGACATGGCGTTCCAGGGCCGCTACGCGTTCGTGGGCAACTACAAGGGCTTCACGGTGCACGACATCGGCGACCCCGAGCACCCCAAGGCGGTCGCCCGGGTCGAGTGCCCCGGCGGGCAGAACGACATCTCGGTCTCCGGCGACCTGCTGTTCCTGTCGGTGGACGAGCCCCGTACGGACGACACCTGCGCGAGCGACGCCGGGGACCCGTCGGCATCGGGAGAGTGGGAGGGCATCCGCGTCTTCGACATCTCCGACAAGACCCATCCGCGCTACCTGAAGTCCGTACGCACGGAGTGCGGCTCCCACACGCACGCCATCGTGCCGGGGGAGGACGCCGGCACGCTCTACCTGTACGTCTCCTCCCCCGGCCCGGCGTCGGAAACGACGGGCTGCCCGCCACCCCATCAGAACATCTCGATCGTGGAGGTTCCCGTCGCCGATCCCGGCAAGGCGCGGGTCGTGGCCAAGCCGGAGCTGTTCGCGGGCAGGCCGCAGGGCGAGACCTCGGCGGGCGGCTGCCACGACATCACCGTCTACCCGGAGAAGAACCTGGCCGCGGGCGCCTGCTTCGGCGACGGCGTGCTGCTGGACATCTCCGACCCGGTGCGCCCCAGGCTGCTGCAGACCGTACGCGACGAGAAGAACTTCTCGATCTGGCACTCGGCCACGTTCAGCAACGACGGCACGAAGGTCGTCTTCAGCGACGAGCTGGGCGGCGGGATGGCCGCCACCTGCCTGCCCTCGGTCAGCGCGACCAAGGGCGCGGACGCGATCTACGCGCTGACGCCGGAGCGCAAGCTCGTCCGGCAGGGCTACTTCAAGATCCCCCGGGCCCAGAGCGACGAGGAGAACTGCGTGGCCCACAACGGCGCGCTGGTGCCCGTGCCGGGCCGCGACGTGATGGTGCAGGGCTGGTACATGGGCGGAGTCTCGGTCTGGGACTTCACCGACTCCGCCCACCCGCAGGAGATCGCCTACTTCGAGCGCGGGCCGCTGGCGCCGGATCTGCATCTCGGCGGCTCATGGTCGGCCTACTACTACAACGGCTACATCTACTCCAGCGACATCACCAAGGGCCTCGACGTGCTGCGTCTGGACGATCCCCGCACCGACCCCGCCAAGGCCGTCCGCCTCGACGAGTTCAACGCCCAGAGCCAGCACTCCTACTGACCGATCACGGGTCGAGGTCGGAGGCCGAACGCTCGGCGAAGACCTTCATGGCCGCCAGCGTGACCGGTCCGGGCGCCTGCGGCAGCGCCTTCCCGTCCACGGCCCTGATCGGCTGGATGTCGCGGGTCGTGGAGGTGAGGAAGGCCTCCTCGGCCTCGTACAGCGCCGAGATGGGCACGTCGGCCTCCTCGCCGCCGCACCATTCGAGGGTGAGCGCGCGGGTGATCCCGGCCAGGCAGCCGGAGGCGAGCGTCGGGGTGATCAGCCGCCCGCCGGTGACGATGAAGATGTTGCTGCCGGTGCCCTCGCACAGGTTCCCGGCGAGGTTCTCGAAGATCGCCTCGGCGCCGCCGCGCTCCTTGGCGTACGCCAGGGCCTTGGCGTTGTCGCCGTAGGAGGTGCTCTTGACGCCGGCCAGCGCGCCGCGCTCGTTGCGGGGCCAGGGCACGACGGTGACGTCGGCCGTGGCGGGGAACGGCGCCTGCTCGCCCACGATGACGATGGCGTTCGTGCCCGCCGCGCCCCGGTCGGAGCCGAGCGGGCCCGGGCCGCTGGTGTAGGTGATCCTGATGCGCGCCAGCGGCCACTTCGGCGCGGCCTCCAGGCAGCGGCGCACGCCGTCGGCGATCGCGGCGAGATCGGGCTCGGGCAGGTCCATGCGCTTGGCCGACAGCGCCAGCCGCTCGAGGTGGCGGGTCAGCGCGAAGGACTCCCCGTTCACCGCCTTGACGGTCTCGAACACGCCGTCGCCGACCATCAGCCCGTGGTCGTACACCGAGATCACGGCCTTGTCGGGCTCGTACAGCTCCCCGTTCACCCAGATGGGTACAGACATCCTCTGCTCCGTTCCTTACCGATGTCGCGGCCCGTCCTCGGACCGTCCTCCGGAAGCGAGGCCGATGAGCCGGGCGGCCTTGAGCTCGGTTTCGCGCCATTCCCTCCCGGGGTCGGAGCCCCAGGTGATGCCCGCGCCCGTACCGAACCGGATCGTGTCGTGCTCGATCCAGAAGGTGCGGATGCCGACCGCCAGCGCCCCCTCGCGCCGGTCGGCGTCGACCCAGCCCACGGCCCCACAGTATGGCCCGCGGGGCTCCGGTTCGAGCTCGTTGATGATCCGCAGCGCCGACGACTTCGGCGCTCCGGTCACCGATCCCGGAGGGAAGGTGGCGGCGAACAGCTCCGGCCAGCCGGCGCCGCCGTCCAGCCGCGCCCGCACCGTGGACACCAGGTGCACGAGCCCGGGGTGCTCCTCGACCGCGAACAGCGAGGGCACGGTCACAGAGCCTACCTCCGCCACGCGGCCGAGGTCGTTGCGGACCAGGTCGACGATCATGAGGTTTTCGGCGTAGTCCTTGTCGAGGAGATCGTCCGCCGTCACGCCGGTGCCCTTGATCGGCCGCGACTCGATCACCTCGCCGCGCCTGGACAGGTACAGCTCCGGCGAGGCCGACACGACCGTCAGCCCCGGCACGTCCACGACGGCCGCGTACGGCGCGGGGTTGCCCTCGGCCAGCCGTACGGCGAGGGCGAGGGGGTCCGCGTCCGGCGAGGGCAGCGGCGCGGACAGGACGCGGCAGAGGTTGGCCTGGTAGACCTCCCCCTGCTCGATGTAGTCCCTGATCCGCTGGACGCCCCGCTCGTATCCCTCCCGGTCGAGGGACGTGGCCCAGGCGTCGCGGCCGGGTCCCCGCCACGGGCCGCGCGGCCGGGGCAGCGGAGCGCGCCGCACGTCGTCGAAGCGCGCGCAGACGACCTTCCCCTCGTACGACGCCACCACGGCCCACCAGCCGGAGCCGTCGAGGGCGGCCAGATCGGTGGTCACCTCCCGCAGGCCGGTGGCCAGGTGACCTCCGATATGGGCGAACGCGTCGTACACGTGTCCATTGTCGCGCCCCCGGGCCGTCCCGTGCGCGGCCGGCCGGACGCCGCGAAACAGGCGGCCGGCCGATGCCGTGACGCGGACGCCGTCGCTCAGGCCGCTCCGCGGGCCAGCAGGCCGAGCAGCGCGCGGGCGGCGGGGAGCGGAGCCGTACGCGGCAGGGCCGCGTAAACGGTGCGGCGCGGCGCGAACTCGCCGAGCGACCGCAGCGCCACGTCCCCGCGTACGGCGGGCGCGGCCATGGCGGGCACCAGCGTGACCCCGAGCCCGGCGGCCACGTAGCCGAGCTTGCCGGTCCACTCCCCGATCCGCAGGTCGACCCTCGGAGCGAAGCCGGCCCGGGCGCAGGCGGCGCCGAGCATGGTCACGGTGCCGGGAGGGGCGCCCTCGATCCAGCTCTCGTCGCGCAGGTCGCGCAGGTCCACCCGGTCTTTCCCGGCCTGCGGGTGGTCGGCGGGGAGGGCGACGAGCAGCTCGTCCTCCATCAGGCGGGTGACCTCGACCTCGGGACCCGCGCCCAGCCCGGAGGGGTAGTCGCTCACGACCGCGATGTCGATCTCCGCGCGGCCGAGCCCGTCCATGAGCGCGGTGCTCAGGCCCTCCACCATGCTGACCGACACCTCCGGGCGGGAGGCCCGCAGCTCGCGCAGAGCGGCGGGGACCAGCACGGCGTTGGCCGTGGCGAACGCGCCGACCCGCAGCCGCCCGCCGCTGCCCTTGTGGATGGCGGCGAGCTCCTCCCCCCCCCGGCCGAGCCGCTCCAGCACCTCGCGGGCGTAACGGTGGAGCGTGCGGCCCGCGGGCGTCAGCCGCACGCCTCGCGGCAGCCGTGCGAACAGCGGGCCGCCCGCCTGGGCCTCCAGGGACGCGATGCGCCGGGACACGGCCGACTGGGTGTAGTTGAGCTGTATCGCGGCGGCCGTGAACGATCCCGTACGGGCCACGACGTCGAGCAGCACAAGCGCGTCGGTGTCGAACATGCTCCGATCCATGAGGGAGGGGAATGGTCGCCATGCAATCTAGTCGCTGGTGGAATGGTTTTTTCCTCCAATAGTGTCCAGGACATGATTGCTTTTCTTGGTTTGGGGCGTATGGGTGTCCCGATGGCCGGCCGCCTCGTCGCGGCCGGTCACAAGGTGACCGTGTGGAACCGTACGCCACGGGACGTGCCGGGCGCCGAGGCGGCCCCCTCCGCCGCGGAGGCCGCCACCGGAGCGGACATCGTGATCACCATGCTGAGCGATCCGGACGCGGTGTCCGAGGTCGTGCGGGCGGCGCTGCCGGGGCTGCGGCCGGGGTCGGTGCTGGTGGAGATGTCCACGATCGGGCCTGACGCGGTGCGGAGCCTGAGCGGCCTGCTGCCCGAGGGCGTGGGCCTGGTCGACGCCCCCGTGCTCGGCAGCGTGGGCCCGGCCGCCGAGGGAACGCTGGTCGTGCTCGCCGGGGGCCGCCCGGCGGACCTCGCCCGGGTGTCGGACGTGCTGCGCGTCTTCGGGACGGTCCACGAGGCGGGCGGGCCGGGATCGGGCGCCGCGACCAAGCTCGCCGTGATGAGCGCGCTGGTGACCGCCCAGGTGGGGCTGGCGGAGACGATGGCCTACGCGGACGAGCTCGGAGTCGGCCGCACCGCGCTCCTCGACGTCCTCGGGGCGACGCCGCTGGCGGGGCTCGCGGAGCGGCTGCGGCCGGTGGCCGAGTCGGGCCCGTTCGAGACGAGGTACGCCCTCGGCCTGGCCGCCAAGGACCTGCGGCTGGCCACCGAGGGGCCGGGGATGCACCAGACGGTGACCGCCGCCGCCCGTGACCTGCTCGCGGGGGCGGTCGCGGCCGGGCTGGCGGGGCACGACCTCACCGCGGTCGTCCCGTTCGCGGCCTCCCGGGCGGCGGAAGCCCCCGGCGGTTCCGGCACATCAGGACGTTCCTGACCGACATGGAGGCATCGGCCCGAAGAACTCGGTCCGGGAGACCCAGCCCAGGAGACGACCCAGCCCAGGAGACTCAGTCCAGCGGGCCGACGGCGGACTCGGCGGCGGCGACCACGGCGCCGCTCTCCACGAGCCGGACGACGGCCTCGATCTCCGGCGCGAGGAAGCGGTCCTGCCCCGGCCCCGCGACGGACTCGCGCAGCGCCGCCACGACCGCGCCGGTGCCCGGCGCGGGCACGTGCGGCGCGCGTAGGTCGAGCGCCCTGGCGGCGGTCAGCAGTTCGATCGCCAGCACCCGGGTGAGGCCGTCGACGGCGCGGCGCAGCTTGCGGCCCGCCGACCAGCCCATCGAGACGTGGTCCTCCTGCATCGCGGAGCTCGGGATCGAGTCCACACTGGCCGGCACCGCCAGCCGCTTGAGCTCGGACACGATCGCCGCCTGGGTGTACTGCGCGATCATGTGCCCGGAGTCCACGCCCGGGTCGTCGGCGAGGAACGCCGGGAGGCCGTGGCTGCGGGCCACGTCCAGCATGCGGTCGGTGCGCCGCTCGGCGATCGACGCGAGGTCGGCCACCGCGATGGCCAGGAAGTCCAGGACGTACGCCACCGGGGCGCCGTGGAAGTTGCCGTTCGACTCCACACGCCCGTCGGCGAGCACGACGGGGTTGTCGATGGCGCTGGCGATCTCGCGGGCCGCGACGGCCGACGCGTGCGCGAGGGTGTCCCTGGCGGCGCCGGCGACCTGGGGGGCGCAGCGCAGCGAGTAGGCGTCCTGCACCCGGGTGCAGGAGCCGTCGCGGTGGGAGGCCATCACGCCCGAGTCCGCGAGCAGCGTCCGCATGTTGGCCGCCGCGAGGGCCTGGCCGGGATGGGGCCGCAGCGCCTGCAGGTCGGCCGCGAACACGTAGTCGGTGCCGAGCAGCGCCTCCACGCTCATCGCGGCGCTGATGTCGGCGGTGGTGAGGAGCCGCGACAGGTCGTGCAGCGCGAGCACCAGCATGCCGAGCATGCCGTCGGTGCCGTTGATCAGCGCGAGCCCCTCCTTGGCGGCCAGCTCGACGGGCTCGACGCCGTGCTCCTTGAGCGCCTCCGCGGCGGGCCGCAGGCGTCCCTCGGCGTCCCGCACGACGCCCTCGCCCATGATCGTCAGGGCGACGTGGGAGAGCGGGGCGAGGTCGCCCGAGCAGCCGAGGCTGCCGTACTCGTGGACGACCGGGGTGAGCCGGGCGTTCAGCAGGGACTCCAGCACCCGGGCCGTGGCCGGGCGTACGCCGGTGTGGCCGGTGGCGAGCGTACGCAGCCGCAGCAGCATCATCGCCCGCACGACCTCGGTCTCCACCTCGGGCCCGGAACCGGCCGCGTGGGAGCGGATGAGGCTGCGCTGGAGCTGGGCGCGCAGCGAGGGGTCGATGTGGCGGGTGGCGAGGGCGCCGAAACCGGTGGAGACGCCGTAGGCCGGGGTGTCGGACTCCGCGAGCTCCTCAACCCGCCCGCGCGACGCGGACATCTCGGCGATCGCGTCGTCGGTCAGGCGGACCTGGGCGCCGTACCTGGCGACCCGGACCACGTCGTCGAAGGCGAGCGGTCCCGGGCCGACGGCCACGACCTCGTTGTCGCGCATGTCCCACTCTTTCACGTCGTGCCGCTCGCGCCCTCTGCGCGTAGCGAGTAACCAGCGTATCTCAGCTTAGGTCCTTACATCCGAAGATCCTCTCCAGTCCCTCCCGCCCCGCGCCGGTCAGCCGCAGGGCGCGCGGCACGGTGCCCCGGACCAGCCATTCCCGCGCCAGGAGCCGGTCCAGCACCGCGGCGCCGAGCGCCCCGCCCAGGTGCGGGCGGCGCTCCAGCCAGTCGAGGCAGTCGGGGGCGAACCTGCGGCGGGCGCGGCGCACCCGCTCCACATCCACGCCAAGCTCCGCCAGCGCGTCCGCGCCGCTCGCGGTCAGCAGGCAGCCGCCGTCCGCCTCGATCAGACGCCCCTCGCGCACCAGCGCGTCGTACAGTTCGACCCCGACGCGGCCGGCCAGGTGGTCGTAGCAGCTGCGCGTCTCACGCAGCAGCCGGGCCTGCCGCGACTGCCGCAGGGACCGTACGGCGACGCGCCCGCTGATCCGGGCCAGCACCTCCAGGGTGCGGGCGACGTCGGGACCGGCGAGGCGGTAGTAGCGATGCCGCCCCTGCTTGACCACGGTCACCAGGCCGCCGTCGAGGAGCCGGGCCAGGTGCGAACTCGCGGTGGGGGCGCTCACACCGGCGATCGCTGCCAGCTCCCCCGCCGCCAGCGCCCTGCCGTCGAGCAGCGCGGTGAGCATGGCGGCCCGGGCGGCGTCCGCGATCAGGGCCGCGACGGGGGCGATGTCGGCGTCCCCCTCGGCCTCGGCTACTCCCAGGACCTCAGCGGTCCCCGGGATCTCGGCGTTCCGCGCGGTCTCGGCAGCGCCGGGCTTCAGCGCGGTCCCGGCGGCGGCGCGTGTGCGGTCATGTGTCACGGACATGCTTCGACGCTAACGCGGGGACGGTTCGACGGGGCTCGAAGCATCGGCCCGAACTCGCGGCCTGAGCAGGGGGAACGCGGTTGATTTGGGGAGTCGGCGGGAGATTCGATAAAGTCTTCCCCGTGAGCCCGGCCGGACAGAGCCGGGGACGCGGAAGTGGCTCAGTGGTAGAGCATCACCTTGCCAAGGTGAGGGTCGCGGGTTCGAATCCCGTCTTCCGCTCGGATCTGAACACTGTGCAGCTTGTCACGGTGGAGTGGCCGAGAGGCGAGGCAGCGGCCTGCAAAGCCGCGTACACGGGTTCAAATCCCGTCTCCACCTCTTGGTTCGTCCAAGGGCGATTAGCTCAGCGGGAGAGCGCTTCCCTGACACGGAAGAGGTCACTGGTTCAATCCCAGTATCGCCCACCACCACGCAGCATCCGAAGGCCGGACCCGAGATCGCGGGACCGGCCTTCTTCGCGCTGCGGCCATCCCTCGCAGGCAGACCATGGCCCCGTTCACTTGGCAGGGTGCACGGTTCTCTTGGCAGGGTGCACGGCAGGGCGCGGCGGAGAACCGGACGGTGCCCGGCGAAGGCGGCGGATTCTGTCGGGGGCGTCTGTGAGGATGGGGCATGCGCATCCGCATCGAGGCAACTGATCTGCCCGGCCGCACCTGCCCGCCGGGCGACGGGTTTCCGGGATACTCCGGCATTCACGTGGGCGTGCAGCGGCGGGACCGCCCCGGCGAGATCCTCGATCTCCAGCCCGGTGACGCCGCGACCGCGCAGTGGACGCTCGACTGCACGGTGACCACGACCGCCGAGGGCGCGGCGGACATCCGCGGCCCGTACGTCCAGGGCAGGCCGGGCGGCCGGTTCGTCTACCTGTGCTGGGGCACGCTCGACGCGGCCGGCGGCTTCACGATGTTCCGCCGGGCCAAGCTCATGCTCGACCGGCTCGAACCGGATCTCATCGAGGCCGCGATCGGCTCCGGCACGCTGGTCGGGCGGCTCGGGCTCACCGACGCGCAGGGGCGTCCCCTGTGCGCGGCCGTCCGGCCGCCCGTCATCGCCTGGTCGCCCGCGCCATAGCGAGGCAGGCACGCCGATCCTACGAGGGCGTCCTCGCGCCGCCGCCGGGGATCGGCGGGTGGCGAGCCGATCAGTCGGCGCGGGCGGAGAGCTCTTCGAAGATCTCCAGCGCGGCCTGCCGGACGTCGTCGGGCGAGATGCCGTTCAGAGTGCTGCGGGCCTGGGCGGCGTCGCGGGTGGTGGCGAAGGTGATCGCGACGGACTTGGCGGCGGCGTGGCGCAGAGATCCGGTGGGCGCGCTGTCGGCCAGTGCCTCCGCGCTCGCGGCCAGGTCGAGGTTGTCTTTGCCGAATTGAGTGGTCAAAGCGTTCTCCTGGGATGATGGCGGCTTGGCCCATTATCCGTGATGGTCCCCGTGTATGGGGCGCGACCCCGCGTTGTTCGCGCGTCCGCGTCCTGTTTCACCGTTCAGTCCCCCGATGGGCGTCCGGCGAGCCGGGTCCGTACGACGAGATCGTGCAGGGCGTCGTGGGCCGAGGGGGCGTCCGGCAGCGCGGAGGCGTCCCGGGCCTCCTCCAGGCGGGCGGTGAGCGCGTCGAGGTCGGCCGCGAGCCGTTCCGCGCCGGGCGCGCCGTCCGGCATCCCGCCGTGCTCGGCCGCCCGCTTGGCCTCCACCAGGCCGGGCAGGTACGGCGGCCCGCCGTCGAGGAGCAGCGTGAGATCGGCGACGAGCTCGCCCGTACGCATGAGATGGACGCCCGTCAGCAGCACCCGGAACGCGTAGAGCAGCGGCTTCAGCTCCCCCGTACGGTCGAACAGCCGCCGCTGGGTGCGCGCGAACCCGAGGTAGTGGTGGGCGTGGTGCCGGGTGAGGCAGCCCCGCGCGAGGGCGCGCATCTCCTCGTGCAGCGGGGAGGTGGTCACGACCAGTGGCGACAGGAGCTGCTCCAGCACATAGCCGTTGCGGCCCAGCAGCAGCCGGCAGAACTTGGCGAGGTCGTGGGTCACGAGGTCGACCTCCACGCCCTCGCGGATCCACGAGCGGGTCACGGTCTCCTCGCCCGTGCGCAGGCCGACGACCTCCTCGGCCGGCAGCACGTGCACGCCCCGCAGGTCCACGTCCGAGTCCACGGAGGGGAACCCGTACAGATGCGCGCCGCTCACGGTGGCGAACGCGAGCGGGTGCCGCTCACCCGCGGCCACCTCGGGCAGCCAGGACGGCAGGACGGCGGTCACGGCCTCTCTCCTTCGATCACGGTCATGGAACCGGCCTCCGCGACGCCAGGAGTCGTCTGCGCGACGCCGGGAGTCACAGGGCGCACCTCCGCACGTCGGTCAGGAACTCCTCGACGGCCGCCCGGTCGGGGCGTGCGGGCAGCGCGCTTCCGGCCGGTTCCTCCAGCTCGGCGAGCAGCCGCGCACGCCACGCCAGCACCTCGGGCCAGGGCGTCTCCCCCCGCCGTACGGCGAGCAGCCGGTCGCGGTGGGCGCCCACCTCGATCAGCGGCTCCCCGTGCCGGGCCAGATGGACGGCGCCCAGCAGCAGCCGGATCATGTGCATCGCCATCTTCCACCGCCTGCCGTCGCCGCCCGGCAAGGGCGGGTCATGCGGCCCGAGACGGCGGAACTGCCGTTCGGCCGATCCCGCGAACGCCCGCTGCGCCTTCGCCGACAGGAACGCGGGGCGCAGCGCCAGCAGCCGCTCGCCCACCGGGGTGACCAGCTCCACCAGCGGCGACCACAGGCACTCCAGCACGGTCGGGTTGCCCTCCAGCGCGAGCACGCAGAACCGCTCGACCTCCCACGAGAACTGCTCGGGCAGCGGCCCCTCCATATGGTCGGGCGGCTTGTCGAGCCGCCAGAACATCGGGGTGGGCGTCACGAACACGCCCCGCCGGTCGACGTCCGACTCCTCGGTGTCCAGCCCGTACGCGCGCGAGCCGATGACGACCGACAGGACGGTGCCACCGGGGACGGTGCGGGTCATATCGCCTTTCACGAAGGTAGGCTCCCGGTCCGAGACGCGGAAAGGTAGCGATTTAATGGCCGACTTTGGACATGAGCTGTGGTTCGGGGCGTTCCTCACGCCCGACGCGGCGGGGCATCACCGGATCGTCCGGCAGGCCGTGCTGGCCGACGATATCGGGCTCGACATCGTCGGCATCCAGGACCACCCCTATCAGCCCGCGTTCCTCGACACCTGGACGCTGCTGTCCACGCTCGCGGGGCGCACCGAGCGGGTGCGGCTGTTCCCCGACGTGGTGAACCTGCCGCTGCGCCCGCCGGCGGTGCTCGCCAGGGCCGCCGCGTCGCTCGACATCCTGAGCGGAGGCCGGGTCGAGCTGGGCCTCGGCTCCGGGGCGTTCTGGGACGGCATCGCCGCCATGGGCGGCCCCCGCCGCAGCCCCGGCGAGGCCGTGGACGCGCTGGAGGAGGCCATCACGGTCCTGCGCGCGCTGTGGACGCCGGGCGACGAGGGCGTACGGCTCGACGGCGGGCACTACCGGCTGGAGGGCGCACGGCCGGGGCCGTTCCCCCCACATCCGATCGGGCTGTGGCTCGGCGCGTACAAGCGGCGCATGCTTGAGCTGACCGGGCGTCTCGGCGACGGGTGGGTGCCCTCGGCCGGGTACGCCGCGCCCGGCGAGCTGGGCGCGATGAGCGAGATCGTGGACGCCGCGGCCGAGCGGGCCGGGCGCGACCCCGGCGAGATCCGCCGCGTCTACAACATCGCGGGCCGGTTCTCCGGCGCCGCTGGCGGTGGGTTCCTGGACGGGCCGCCGACCGTGTGGGCCGAGCAGCTCGCCGAGCTCGCGCTCGGCCACGGAATGAGCGTGTTCGTGCTGGCCGTGGACGACGACAGGGACCTCAAGGTCTTCGCCGAGGAGGTCGCCCCCGCCGTACGCGAGGCCGTGGCGCGGGAGCGCGCCCGGAAGCGGCGGCCGGACGCCGAGGGCCCGATCGGGATCGCGGAGGCACCCCAGGCGGAGGCACCCCAGGCGAACAGGGCGCAGGCGGGGGCGGTGCTCGACGAGGCCACCCGGCCGCGGCTGCCCAAGCGCGACATCTCCGCGCTCCCGCCGCGCCGGCAGGCGAACGGCCAGCGGCTCGTGCTCATCCACGACCACCTGCGGCGAGAGCTGACCCAGATCAGGGACGCCCTGGAGCAGGTCGCCGCGGGACGCTCCGACGCCGCCGCGCTCCGCTCCATGATCAACGAGCTCACCATGCGACAGAACTACTGGACACTCGGCACGTTCTGCGCGTCGTACTGCCGTCTGCTGACCACTCACCACACGATCGAGGACGAGCACATGTTCCCGATGCTGGCCGCGGCGCAGAAGTCGCTGGCGCCGGTCGTGGCCCGCCTTGAGGAGGAGCACGAGGTCATCGCCGGGGTGCTGACCCAGTTGGACGCCGCCCTCGTCGCGATGATCGAGGACCCCGACCGGCTCGACGGCGTACGCGACCAGGTGGAGCTGCTGTCCGACGTGTTGCTGTCGCACCTGCGCTACGAGGAAGAGGAGCTCGTGGAGCCCATCGCCCGCCTCAACCTCGACATCTGACGGGCGCCCACCCCGCCGTGGCCGACTTCGGCCGTGCTCGAAGCTGCCACGGCCCCCCGACCAGGGGCCCCCGACCAGGGGGCGGCGCGGCCGGCGTGCGGCGTGATCCAGGCGTGGTTCAGGCGGCCTTGACCAGCAGCCGGCGCGGCCGGTGGATCAAGCCGTCGTCGGTCCACCGCACGCCCGAAAGATCCTCCTGCGGACGCAGCCCCGGCAGCCGCGTGACCAGGGCGCGGACCGCTTCCTGCAGCTCCATCCTGGCCAGGTTCGCCCCCAGGCAATAGTGGGGGCCGTGGCCGAACGCCAGGTGCGGATCGGGCGTGGAGCCCGCGAATCTCCGGATGTCGAAACGCCACGGATCGTCGAAGACCGAGGGATCGTGGTTGGCCGCCGCCGGGTTGGGCAGCACGACGCTCCCCGCCGGCACGGTGCCGCCGGACAGCTCGACGTCCTCCGTCACGAGCCGCAGCGGACCGTTTCCGCCCGGACCCTCGTGCCGCAGGATCTCCTCCACCGCGGCCTCCAGCAGCTCGGGGCGCGCGGCCAGCTCCGCGTACTGCCGAGGATGACACAACAGGCGGAACACGCCTCGGATGATCATCGAGGCGGTCGTCTCGTGCCCCGCCATGATCAGTGTGAAGACCATGTGGGTCAGCTCGTCCTCGCTCAGCGCGTCCTCTCCGTCGCGCGCCGAGACGAGCAGGTCGATGAGGTCGTCGCCCGGCCTGGTCCGGTGCTCCGCGATCAGGTCCCGCGCGTACGCCATGAACGCGGTGAACCCCTCGGCCCTGGCTTCCGTGCTCGCCTCGGAGGTGGACAGGAACATCTCCGTCCAGCCGCGGAACTGCTCGAACCGGTCCATCGGCACGCCGAGCACCTCGCAGATCACCCGGGCGGGCAGCGGCAGCGCGAAGTCGGCGACCACGTCGAACTCCTCCCCCGCCGCGTCGAGCAGCTCCGCGGCGATGGCCGCAGCGCGGGGCCGCCAGCGCTCGATCTGCCGGGGAGTGAACGTGCTCTGCATGATGCGCCGATAGCGGGTGTGCTCGGGCGCATCCTGGTTGATCAGAGCCGCCGGGTCGTCCTCCAGGCTCGTGCCGCCGACCATCCTGGGCAGGTTCGCCGCCCGCAGATTGCGGCTGCTCGCCGGGGACGTGAGCACGGTCCGGACGTCCTCATACCTGACGATCATCGGAACCCGGTCCCCGCTCGGCATCGTGACCCGCTCCATGGGGCCTTCCGCGCATCTGCGGGCGAGATCGGGCGAGGGGGTTCCGAGGGGGCCGGGCGGAAGATCGGGCCAGGGCCATGTGGTGCCGGACTGCTCTGTCATCGTCGCCTCCGGGCGATGCCTGTCCTCCACGCTGCCTGGAACGTACGTAGCGGTCACCGGCCGGTCAATGTCCCCCCGCGGCGACACTCCCGTTGAACCGGCGGCGACGGCGTGTTCACGGAGAGGCGTGTTTCGCACCAAAGGGCGACGCGATTCTGGGATGATCTCGAGGAAAACCATCGGACGTCGAGAGACCGTGACTGATGCCCCCCATTGACCAAATCACCGCCTTCGTGTCGGCCAATCCGGTCGAAACGATCATCATCAGCGTCATCTCCTTGGTCTTACTGGTCCTTGCCTTCTTCGCCCTGCGCGCCCTGATCCGCCTGTTCCGCCGCTGGGCGGCCGGCCGGCCCACCGAGGACGTTCTCACCATCGTCGCCGCCAGCATCGCCACGGGCGTCTCCGCCCAGGGCATGTGGCGCTTCTCCGGCGACGTCCTCGGGTTCGACGGGCCGCTGCGGCTCCTGCTGTTCGCCTTCATCGAGGTCGCCGTCATCACCAGCGCCGTACGGGCGCGCCGCAACATGCGGGAGAACTACTCGGCCGGCATCGACGGCCTGGCCGTGTGGGTGCTGACGTCCCTGTCGGCCGTCCTGTCGAGCATGGACGCCCGCAGCGTCGCCGAGGCCGTCTTCCGTCTCGCCGCCCCGCTCGTGGCCGCCTGGCTGTGGGAGCGCGGCATGGCCATCGAACGGGTCCGCATCACCGGCCGGGGCCGCATCAACTGGCGGCTCACCCCGGAGCGCGTGCTGGTCCGGATCGGACTGGCCGAGGCGAGCGACCGTACGGCGAGCGAGGTGGACGCCCACCGCAGGCTGACCAGGGTGGCGCTGGCCGCCAAGCGGGTCCGAGCGCTGCGCGAGGCCGGAGCGTCCGACCGCAAGCTGCGCGTCGCGATGGCCAAGCTCGACAAGGCGATGGACCAGGCCGTGGAATACACCGGCCTGGCCGTGGACGAGAAGCGGCAGGAAGCCCTGCTGTCCCAGATCGGCGCGCTCTACAACACCTCCGCGCTGATCGACCTCGCTCCGCCGGTCCCCTGGGCGCCCGAGCCCGAGCCGCCCGCTCCCCCGGCGCTGCCCGCTCCCACCGCCCCCACCATCGCCGAGCTGATCGACGACGAGGAAGAGGACATCCCGGCCGAGCCGGCGCCGCCCGTCGACACCGCCCAGCGCGCGGCCCAGCTCCGGGCCGCCCGGCAGTACTGGGACCAGCAGATCGCCCGCAAGTACGTCCCCCGGGCCGCCGACATCGCCCAGGAGGTGGGCATCCCGCTCATGGTGGCGAAGGAGTGGCGGGCGCTGTGGAAGCTCGAACCCCAGGCGTACGCGCTGATCGAGGCGGCGTTCCGGGAGCACGGGATCGTCGACACCGGCACGTTCCCGGCCATAGAGGTGCCCGAGCGCGCACGCGTGCTCGTCGTGAACGGCTCCGCCCCAGGATCGGCGGCGCACGACTCCTGACGCGGAAAGCCACACGACTCCTGTGACGCGCGAAGCCACGCGCGACTCCTGACGAGGGAAGCCGCGCACGACTCCAGGCGGAGAGAGCCACACGCGGCTCCTCACGAGGGAGGCCACAGGCGGCTTCCGGCGAAGGAAGCCGCGCACGGCTCCTGAGGGGGAGCGCCGCGGGGCTACCGACATAAACGGGGCGGCGGGCCCGGACGAGCCGGTCCCCCCGCCCTGTCGTTTTCAGGCCCCGCCTCGGTTTTTCCGTCCTCCGCTCGTCACTTCCCGCCCTCGCCCTGTCACTTCCCGCCCTCGCCCTGTCGCTTCCCGGTCCCCGCTCCGTCGTCCTCACCGGCCCCGCTCCGTCGTTGTCACCGGCCCCGGCCTCGGCTGCCGGGCTCCGCTACCGCGTCCGCACCGCCCGCCGCGGCGGGTACCCGGGTCGCTCGATGCCGCGCCACAAGCCCGGGCAAAGGTTGCGACCAGAGTTCTCCGCGCCGGTGCGACCCCTCGTCCGGGCCGGGGAGTGGACGAGGAGAGGCGAGACGATCGGCCTGCCTGCGACCGCCCGCGTTCCGGCAACCCGCTGGGGAGCAGCATGTCCTCGATGCCAGGAGGTCTGGTGCGTGCGGCGGTCGCCTGGGCCGCACGGTGGGTGATCGGTGCCGTGGGAGGCCCGGCCCGCTTCCGGATCATCGCCGTCCTCGCCGGCGTGCTCGCGCTCGACGCGGCGGACAAGGGAACCGTGGGGGCGGTCGCGCCGGAGCTCAAGGAGAGCCTCGGCATCAGCAACACCGAGCTCGGCTCCTTGACCGCGGTGTCGTCGGCCTCGGCCGCCTTGGCCGTCATACCCGTGGGCGTACTGGCCGATCGGGTGCGCAGGGTCAGGCTCCTGGCCGCCAGCATCGTGCTGTGGGTGCTGGCGATGCTCGCCGGGGGCCTGGCGGATTCGTACCAGTGGCTCCTGCTGTCGCGGCTGGCGCTGGGCGCGGTGTCGGCCACGGCCGGTCCCACGCTCAGCTCCCTCATCGGCGACTTCTTCCCACCGGGTGAACGGGCCCGTGTCTACGGGTTCATCCTCAGCGGGGAGATGCTCGGCGTCGGATTCGGCCTGCTGGTGGGCGGCAATCTGGCCAACCTGCTGTCGTGGCGTGCCGCGTTCTTCGTGCTCGCGGTGTTCGGGATGCTCCTCACGATCGTGATCGCGCGCAAGCTGCCCGAGCCGGCGCGCGGCGGCCAGGGACGGCCGCGTCCGGCGGGGCAGCGTCTGGACTCAGGGCAAGGTCCGGGCTCAGGGGAAGGTCCGGGCTCAGGGGAAGGTCCGGGCTCAGGGGAAGGTCCGGCCGCAGGGTGGGACGAGACGGCGCCGAGCCGCGGCGACGCGGTGCACTTCGCCCTGCGGGGCCGCGGCATCGAGCCCGATTTCGCGCTGATCCTGCGGCGCGACCCGGCGCGGATGTCGATGTGGGAGGCGGCGCTCTACGTCCTGCGGATACGCACGAACGTCGTGTTGATCATCGCGTCCGCGGTCGGATACTTCTTCTTCGCCGGCCTGCGCAGCTTCGGCGTGCTCTTCCTCGACCGGCAGTACGGTCTCGCCGCGGCGGCGGTCACGGGACCGGCGCTGCTCGTCGGTCTCGGCGCCCTGGCGGGCGTCCTGAGCGGCGGGCGGGTCGCCGACCACCTGATCCGGCGTGGTCGCCTCGACGCGCGCATGACCGTCCCCGCGGTCGCCTACCTGACCACCGCCGTGTTCTTCGTCCCGGCTCTGCTGACGACGTCGACCGCGACGGCGTTGCCGTTCTTCCTCGTCGCCGCCGGATGTCTCGCCGCCGCCAATCCCCCGCTGGACGCCGCGCGCCTCGACGTCGTCCACTTCCGGCTCTGGGGTCGCGCGGAGAGCATCCGTACGTTCCTCCGGATGGGCGCGGAGGCGGTCGCCCCCGTGACCTTCGGATTCCTGGCCGATCTCCTCGGACCGGACGGCCCCAGGAGCGCGCAGGGCCTGCAGTACACCTTCCTGATCATGCTCGGGCCTCTGGTGGCGAACGCGGTCATCCTGCTCCACGGCAGGCACTCCTATCCTCGCGACGTCGCCACGGCGACCGCCTCCGAGAGGCCGCGCGTACGGTGACCCGTCCAGCCAGGAGCGCCCGCTCCCGGCCCGAGAACGAGGGGCGGGGTGCTTTTCCGGCATAGCGGGGCAAGGACACTCCTACTTTCCCGTGACATCGCGGGCGCGGGGGCGGACGTCCTCTCCTGCGGCGGCCACATGGTCACGCGTTGGGAGGAGCTCATGGAGATCTCGGGGGACGGCGCGGGGAACCGCGTGGCCCGGCTCGCGGGTGGGCGCGACCAGGTGGGGCGGGCGCGCAGGCTCGTGTCCGCCGCACTCGGACGCGGCCATCCGCGGCACGACGACTGCGTGCTGCTGACCAGCGAGATCGCGACGAACGCGGTCGTCCACTCCCGATCGGGAGACGGCGGCACCTTCACCGTCACCGTCTCGTGCCTGCCCGACCGGGTGCGGATCTGCGTGGAGGACGACGGGTCGGCCGCGCCGCCGTGCGCCGGGCATCCGCTCCCCAACGGATCGAGCCAGGGCGGCCGGGGCCTGCCGCTGCTGGACCTGCTGGCCGACCGGTGGGGGCTGGTCCGCGAGGCCGGGCGCAACGAGGTGTGGTTCGAGGTCTGGTCCGACGGCGAGCGGCACGCCGCCGCACTCACCCGCCGCTGGCCGGCCGCGAGGGTGCGACCGGCCGTCGCGGCGCGCGGCGCGGCCTCCGGCTGAAACAGGCCCTCCCCACCGCTTCCCGGTCGGTCATGGGCGCAGGCAGGCGGGAAGCCGCGGCGCGGCGCGACCTCCGGCTGAAACAGGCCCTCCCCCACCGCTTCCTGGTCGGTCATGGGCGTGGACAGGCGGGAAGCCGCGGCGCGGCGCGACTCCCGGGTGGAACAGGTCCTCCGCACCGCCCCGGTCGGCCCTGGGTGCCCGGCTGAACCGTCCTCCCAGCTCACGAGCGCTTCCCGGTCGCGGCCCTGGTTCGCCGGGCGGGGAGCCGCGCGCTCAGATCGGTGGCCGTGACACGGCATTGGCGCCCGTTTCGGTGGTACTACACCGACGTCGGGTGATTTTTCCGGGCAAGGAAGGGGCAATACCAACCTATTTAATCGGGAAAGTAGGAGGACTCCCATGGCCCTGCCCGACTTCCTGGTCATCGGGGTGCCGAAGGCCGGCACCACGGCCCTGCACGCGGCGCTGGCACGCCATCCCCGGCTCTTCATGTCTTCCGTCAAGGAGCCGAAGTTCTTCCTCACCGACGGTCCGCCCCCGCTGAAAGGCGGGCCGGGGGACGCGGAGACCTACCGCGAGCACGTATGGCGGCGCACCGACTACGAGGCGCTGTTCGCGGACGCGCCGCCGGGGGCGCTGCGCGGCGAGTCCACCCCCTTCTACCTCTACGACCGCGCTGCCCAGCGGCGGATCAAGGAGACGATCCCGGACGCGAAACTCATCGTCTCGCTGCGCGACCCGGTGGAGCGCGCCCACTCGAACTGGACCCACCTGTGGTCGGCCGGGCTGGAGCCGATCGGCGACGTCATCGAGGCGTGCGCGGCCGAGAAGCGGCGGATCGCCGACGGCTGGTCGCCGTTCTGGCACTACGTCGGCCTCGGCCGGTACGGCGAGCAGCTCGCGCACCTGTTCACGCTGTTCCCCCGGGAGCAGGTGCTGGTCTTCCGCTATCGGGATCTGGTGGACCGCCCCGCCGCCACCCTCGATCGCATCTGCGCGTTCCTCGGGGTGGAGCAGGGGCTGGTCGGCGAGGTGCCCAGGGAGAACGTCACGGCCCATCCGCGGCACAGCCGCAGGCACCGCATCCTGGCCCGGCTCGCCCGGCTCGGCGACCCGGTGCTGGGCCAGCGGCTCACCACGCCGCTGGAGCGGGTGCTGCAGCGCGACGGCCAGCCCCGGCGGCCGCTCACCTGGGCGCAGCGCCAGGAGCTGCTCGCCTACTTCGCCGCCGACATCGCGCTGCTGCGCGACGTGCTCGGCCGCGACTCCGGCGACGACTTCGGCGACTGGCTGCGCCCCCGTGAGCGGTCGGGCGGCCTCGTCGGAGCCCGGCCGTCCGGCCAGCGGCAGGCCCGCAACGGCCGCGCCAGGAGCGTCTCCGACCCGGCCGGCCGGCGGCAGGGCATGAACGGCCCGCCCGGAGGCGATCCCACGGGGGCGTGACCCCGGGACTCGGCCGCCGTCACCCCCGTGCCCGCTCCCGCCTCAGCTGTCCACGGCGGTGCCGCCCGCGGGCGTCGCAACCGCCCGCCGGAGCGGTCGGCGCAGCGTGGTCGGCGCAGCGTGGTCGGCGCAGCGTGGTCAGCGCGGCGGGGTCGGTGCAGCGTGGTCAGCGGGGCGAGGCCGGTGCGGCGGGTCTCAGCGCGGCGGGGCCGGTACAGCAGGGTCAGTGCAGCTCGGTGCGCAGTTCGTGGGCCCCGTCGGCGCGGGTCAGCTCGTAGTAGAGGCGGTGGCCCCCCTCCACGGGCACGATCGACAGGTAGCGCAGCCCTCCCCCGGCGTGCTCCGACTGGGCGACGGGGGCGGTTCCGGTGGCGGTGAGCGTGGACGGGCCGGGGCCGATGGCCACGCCGGTGCGCTCCTCGTAGTTCTCCTCCGCCGACGCGCGGCCGTCGTAGTAGGCGATGACGGTGCCGCCGCTGAACGTGACCGCGGTCACCCGCACACCACGCGAGTCCCACTCGCCGGGCCGCCGGTCGAGCGCGGTCCCCTGCCAGGTCCACTCGACGCCGTCGGTGCTGGTGGCGTACTCGGTCACCATCTGGTCGGCCTCGTCGGGGTCCTCCAGGGGGTGGCAGGACGCCCACAGGTGCCACACGCCACCGTGGTGGAGGATCACGGGGTCCTTGACACCGGTCTTGAGGTCGCCGGGCAGCACCACCCGCGCGTCGGCGGGGTCGAACTCCGCCGGCCCGGCGGCCTCGATCATCTCGACCCGCCAGTGCTTGGTGCCGTACGTGGCGCAGCTCAGGTAGAGGCGCCACCTGCCCTCCGGCGTCACCACGAGCGTCGGGCGCTCCAGCGACTCGGTCTTCATCTCGTCCTTGGTGATGGTGAGGAGCTTCTCGAACCGCTCCCCGTCGGCCGAGCGGGCGATCTCAACGGCGTACCCCCGCCCGTCACCGAGCGGCCGGCGCAGCCGGTAAGCCAGATAGATCCATCCGTCCCTGGCCACGGCACTGGGCGCGCCCGCCCAGAATCCTGGCCCGTCTCCGGGCGGAGGAACCGCGACGACTGACCGTTCCGGCTTCGGTGCGAACACGTCTCTTCTCCGTACTGAGCGACGACGGTGGACGGGGCCGGCTCCCACCGGCCCTTCTTGGCTGTAGTGAATTACCAGCGGCCCGCCGCGAGGCCAAGTGTCCTCGCCATCGGACGACCATGTCTATACAAAACCCGCTTGCTTTGCGGGTTTTGTCAGGATAGGGCAGACCCGCGACTGCTCGCGCCCGCTACCTGCGGAAAAGTCAGGTGAACCCGGAACGGGAGGGCGGCGTATCTCCGGGCGTAAGGGCATGCCGACACAGTTCTGACCACTCTCAGGAGGCCCCATGCGGGCACGTATCGTCACGCTCTGCGCCGCGCCGCTCGCGCTGGCGCTGGCCGGAGCCGCACCGGCCCACCCCGCTTCGTCCCCCCACGCCTCCCGTTCCTGGCAGGGCTCCGGCCACCAGGTCCACACCGCGGCGAACCGGTCCGCGAGCACGGCACGCACCCCCGCCCGGTTCGCCAGGGTCGACCTGGTCTCCGACGTGGCGGGCCGGGCGGCGCTCACCGATCCCAAGCTGGTCAACCCCTGGGGCCTCGCGATGGGCGCCACCCTCTGGGTGTCCAACGCGGGGACCGGCACGGCGCCCGTCTACACCGGAGGCGCCGGGACGGTCAGGAAGGCACCCACCACGGTGGCGATCCCCGGCGGCCCCCCCACCGGCCAGGTGGCGTACACGGGCGACGCCTTCACGATCAAGGGCAAGGCCGGCACCGCGCCCGCCTCGTTCATCTTCTCCAGCCCCAGCGGTGCCATCACCGCCTGGAGCGCCAAGGCCGATCCGCACAACGCGGTCATCGCCGCGTTCACCCGCGGCGCCGACTACAAGGGCCTGGCGCTGATGACCACCGACCGGGGCACGTTCCTGCTCGCGCCGTCCTTCTCCCACGGCGCCGTCCACGTCTTCGACGACGACTTCCGGCGGGTGCGGCTGTCGCGCCGCGCGTTCCGCGATCCGTTCCTGCCCGCGCACTACTCCCCCTTCAACGTCGAGATCGCCGGGAGCTCGGTCGTCGTCGCGTACGCCAAGCGGGACCCCGCGACCGGCAGGCCGGTGGCGGGCCGGGGCAACGGGTTCGTCAGCCAGTTCACCGCGAGCGGCCGCTTCGTGCGGCGTCTCGCCTCCCGCGGCCCGCTGAACGCTCCGTGGGCGCTGACGCTCGCCCCCGCCGGGTTCGGCGCGTACGCCGGTGCGCTGCTGGTGGGCAACTTCGGCGACGGATGGATCAACGCGTACGACCCGAAGACCGGCCGCTACCTCGGCCCGCTGCGCGGGGCGGACGGCAGGGCGATCGCCGTCGAGGGGCTGTGGGACCTCGAACCCGGCACGGCGGCCAACGGCGGCGCCGACGCGGTGTGGTTCTCGGCCGGCATCTCGGGGGCGCGGCACGGCCTGCTCGGCCTGATCCGCCCGGCCACGGCCGCGGGCACCGCCTCGCCCACGCCGGCGTCCCCGCCGACCTCCAGGCCGACCTTCAGGCCGACCTCCAGGCCGGCGTCCACGACCTCGGCCAGACCTGCGCCGTCGCACTCCCACCCATCAGGCGGCTACGGCTACTGAGCGGCCGCTCAGCGGCTGTGAATCGGCACCGATCAACCACTGAGCGTCGCCGAGCGGCGGACCGGTCCCGGGACACGCCCACCCGCGGCCGATCCCACACCCCGGGGAGCGGTATGACTGTAGACATGGACAAGGCAGACATCGGAGTGACGGGCCTGGCGACCATGGGCCGCAACCTCGCCCGGAACTTCGCCCACCACGGTCACGTGGTCGCGGTGCACAACCGCACGGAGAGCCGTACCACCCGCTTCATGGAGGAGCACCGCGACGAGGGCGCGTTCCTGCCGGCGGGCACGATCGAGGAGTTCGTGGCCTCCCTCGAACGGCCACGCAAGGCGATCATCATGGTCAAGGCCGGGGCCCCCACCGACGCCGTGATCGAGGAGCTCGCCGCCGTCATGGAGCCGGGCGACATGATCATCGACGGCGGCAACGCCCACTACCTGGACACCCGCCGGCGGGAGGCCGCGCTGCGCGAGCGGGGCATCCACTTCGTCGGCACCGGAATCTCGGGCGGCGAGGAGGGCGCGCTCAACGGCCCGAGCATCATGCCGGGCGGCGACGCCGCGGCGTACGAGACGCTCGGCCCCCTGCTGGAGGACATCGCGGCGAAGGTCGACGGGGTGCCGTGCTGCGTGCACGTGGGCCCCGACGGCGCGGGCCACTTCGTCAAGATGGTGCACAACGGCATCGAATACGCGGACATGCAGCTCATCGCGGAGTCGTACGACCTGCTCCGGCAGGCTCTCGGGCTGAGCCCCAAGGAGCTGTCCGACGTCTTCCGCGAGTGGAACCGGGGCGACCTGGAGTCGTACCTGATCGAGATCACCGCCGAGGTGCTCGGTCACACCGACGCCGCCACGGGCAAGCCGTTCGTCGACGTCGTGCAGGACCAGGCCGAGCAGAAGGGCACCGGCCGCTGGACCGTGCAGAGCGCGCTCGACCTCGGCGTCCCGGTCACCGGAATCGCCGAGGCGGTGTTCGCCCGGGCGCTGTCGGGCCACCCCGAGCAGCGGGCCGCCGCCCGCTCCCTCACCGGCCCCTCGGGGACGGCCGGCGACTCCGGCCTCGTCGAGGACGTGCGGCGGGCGCTGTACGCCTCCAAGATCGTGGCGTACGCCCAGGGGTTCGACCAGATGGCCGCCGCGAGCGCGGAGTACGGCTGGAGCCTGAACCTGGGCGCGATGGCCACGATCTGGCGCGGCGGCTGCATCATCAGGGCCCGCTTCCTCGACCGGATCCGGGCGGCGTACGACGCGGACCCGAACCTGCCGACGCTGCTGGTGGACCCGACGTTCGCCCAGGCCCTGGAGGACGCCCAGGAGTCGTGGCGGCGGGTCGTGGCGACGGCGGCGACGATCGGGGTGCCCACGCCGGGCTTCTCCTCGGCGCTGGCCTATTACGACGGGCTGCGCCGTGACCGGCTCCCCGCCGCGCTGCTGCAGGGGCTGCGCGACTTCTTCGGCGCGCACACCTACCGGAGGGTCGACCGGGAGGGCTCCTTCCACACCGACTGGTCGGGCGACCGGGCCGAGCGGCCCGCCTGACCGGCCCGCAGAACGCGATACGGCGCACGTCCGCGCGGGGACGTGCGCCGTATCGTCATCGGCTCCGGATCAGGTCATCCGGGCCGGGTCATCCGGGCCGGGTCACTCGAAGGCGGCGGCCGCCATCGGCTCCGCCTTCTCGCCGGGGGCGGCGCCGGGAGCGCCGCTGCGCAGCGGGACGTGCTTGATGAAGGCCGCGATGATCGGGACGACCGCGGCGAACACGACCGACCACAGGAAGACCGTTCCGATCGTGTTGGCGAGCGCCTCCAGGAAGCCCGACTTGATCGTCGGCGGGAGAGCGTCGAGCACCTTGCGGTCGATCGTCCCGCCGCCGGAGCCCGCCAGTGCTGCGGCCTGCGGGCCGAGCTTGGCGCTGATCTCGTCGACCAGCCGGCTGTTGAAGATGGCGCCGAACAGCGAGATGCCGAACGAACCGCCGATCGAGCGGAAGAACGTCGAGGCGCTGCTGGCGACGCCGATGTCCTTCTGCTCGACGCTGTTCTGCGCGATCAGCATGGTCGTCTGCATCAGGAAGCCCATGCCGAGGCCGAGGACGGCGATGTAGACGCCGGTCCGCCAGGCGGGGGTGTGGACGTCCTGCGTCGACAGCAGCCACATCCCGATGGCCATGATCACGCCACCGATCACCGGGAAGCTCTTGTACTTGCCCGTCTTGGTGATCGCCCGGCCGACGAACAGCGACACGACCATCGACGAGGCCATCATCGGCAGCAGGAGCAGACCGGAGTTGGTGGCCGTCGAGCCCTGCACGATCTGCTGGAACATCGGCAGGAAGGTGATCGCGCCGAACATCGCGAAGCCGAGCAGGAAGCCGAGCAGGTTGATCAGCGTGAAGTTCCGGTTGGCGAACACGTGCAGCGGCAGAATCGGCTCGGCCGCCTTGCGCTCGATCGGGATGAACACCGCCAGCGCGACGACCGCCAGGGCGGCCAGCCCCAGGATCTGCCACGAGCCCCACGGGTAGCCGTGCTCCTGACCACCCCACGAGGTGATCAGCACGATCGCCGTGATCGCCACGGTGAGGACGGCCGCGCCGGCCCAGTCGATGCGGTGCTCGGTGCGGTGCTTGGGCAGGTGCAGCTTGAGCACCAGCCAGAGCAGCGCCACGCCGCCGAGCGGCAGGTTCACGTAGAACGCCCAGCGCCAGTTGAGGTTGTCGGTGATGAACCCGCCGACGAGAGGCCCCGCGATCATGGCCAGCGACATGATCGCCGCCATGATGCCCTGGTACTGACCCCGCTCACGGGGCGGGACCAGGTCACCGATGATGGACATCACGCCCACGATGAGCCCGCCGGCGCCGAGGCCCTGCAGCGCGCGGAAGGCGATCAGCTCGATCATGCCGTCGCCGGTGCCGCCGAACAGCGACGAGCCCGCCATGCCGCAGAGCGCGGAACCGACCAGGAAGATGATGATCGAGCTCAGGAAGATGTTCTTGCGCCCATAGAGGTCGCCGAGCTTGCCCCAGATCGGCGTGGAGACCGTGGTGCCGAGCACGTACGCGGTGGTGACCCAGGTGAAGTAGTCCAGGCCGTTGAGTTCCCCGACGATCCTCGGCATCGCCGTACCGACGATCATGTTGTCCAGCATCGCCAGCATCATCGCCAGCATCAGGCCAGGTAAAACGATCATCACTTCCCGGGACCGGCCGGGCGCGGCCGCGGTCTCCGTCGTCATGGGTGCCCCCTTTGGAGAAAATTACTTACTTGCCGACAGGCTAGTGCCCGAGGCACGGTATTGTCCTTACTTGCCGGCCGTCAAGTTAATTAGGAACCGTTGGAATGGGTGCTCAAACCGACACGCGCAGCCGCATCCAGGAGGTCGCGATCAGGCTCTTCACCGAGCAGGGGTACGAGGCGACGTCGCTCCGGGAGATAGCCGAGGCCCTCGGCGTGACCAAAGCGGCACTCTACTACCACTTCCGCACCAAGGAAGACATCGTCGCCAGCCTGATCGAAGACCGCGTCAAGGCGCTGGACGAGCTGATCGCGTGGGCGAACGGGCACCCGCGCACCCCGGAGACCCGGGGGGAGCTCATCCGCCGCTACTCGGCGCAGATGTCCGAGGGACGCCACCACGAGATCATGCAGTTCATGGACCGCAACAAGACGGCGTTGCAGGGCCACGCCCAGGTCGACCTGATGCGAGAGCGCCTGGGCGAGCTGATGCAGGCGCTGTGCGGCCCGGACGACCCGCTGCCGGTCCGGCTGCGGCGCTCGATGGCGCTGTTCGCGATGCACGCGGCCTGGTTCTTCCTCCGCGACGAATCCTCGACCGAGGAGGAGCGGACCGCTGCGGGGCTGCAGGTCGCACTGGAATTGGCCGACGCCTCGGGTAGTTGATCCCTCTCTCGTGGGAAGGTGATCGACATGCTCTTCGGACAGGAACACGTCAAGCGTTACATCGAGACCGACGGCGAGGAAGGCCACGACTGGCAGGGCACCACGGTGGCCATCCTCACCACCAAGGGCCGCAAGTCGGGCCTGCCTCGCAGCACTCCTTTGATCTATCAGCCATACGGCGACGCCTATCTGGTGGTGGCCTCCAAGGGCGGTGCGCCCGAGCACCCGCTCTGGTATCGCAACCTCCAGGCCGATCCCGAGGTGGAGTTCCAGATCAAGGGAGACAGGTTCAAGGCGCACGCCCGTACGGCGACCCCGGAGGAACGCCCGGACATGTGGCGGACGATGACCGCCGCGTGGCCCGCGTACGACGAGTACGCGACCAAGACCGACCGGGAGATCCCGATCGTCGTCATCGAACGCGTGTAGTTCGCCGGGCGGGCCGGGCGGCCGGTGGTCAGGAACCGCCGGCTCCCGGCTCGCCTCGTCGTCCGCACGCGGCGTCTCGTCGGCGGCGTGCAGATGGGTGCGCTCCCCGTCGTGGTCGAAGATGCTGAGGATCTCGACCGGCCCCTCGTGGGCGTCGACGCTGTGCGGGGTCATGCTCATCGGGGCCCCCTCCCGGCGAACCCGGTGACTCGTGCGGCCGGCGGCGGTATCTTTCCCGCGTGATCCTCAGTGACGGGGGAGGTTCCGTGAGCGACGGCCGCACCGCCGAAATCATGATCGCCGAGGCCCGCAAGGCATTCTGGGTCATGGTCGGCTTCCTGGCGCTGATCTGGGTCGTGCAGGTGGCCAACTGGGCCTCGGCCTACTCGCTCAGCTACAGCTACGGGATCAGGCCGTGGGACCTCGGGCGACTGCCCGGGATCGTGTCCGCTCCGCTCCTCCACTGGAGCTGGGAGCACATCGAGGGCAATTCCGGGCCGCTGTTCATCTTCGGGTTCCTCGCCGCCTACCGGGGCGTGCGGCGCTTCCTCGGCGTGACCGCGCTCATCGCCGTCGCCAGCGGGCTCGGCTCGTGGTTCACCGCCGACTCCTCCACGGTCGGCGCGGGCGCGAGCGGGCTGGTGTTCGGCTACTTCGGGTACGTGCTCGTACGCGGAGCCTTCGACCGGCATCTGATCGACATCGTCATCGGCCTGGTCATGGGCCTGTGCTTCGCCTACCAGTTCGCCGGCCTGCTGCCCGCCGAGGGCATCGGCTGGCAGGCCCACGTCTTCGGTTTCGCCGGCGGCATCCTCGGCGGCTACCTGTTCCGCGACCGGAAGGCCAAGCACATCGGCAAGGGCACGACCGGGAGCGCGGCCCCCGGCACGAACGCCCCTCCCGGCTCCAGGGCGGCCCTGCTCAAGGAGATCGAGGACCTCGGCCTGTGACGCGTACGGGTCAGACCTCGCACGGGTCGGGCGGGTAGAGGGGGATGGTGGCGGTGAGCGCGAACCCGCCCTCGCGGGTCGGGCCGTACGTGAGCCGCCCGCCCAGCTGGGCGACGCGCTCACGCAGGCCCGGCAGCCCGTAGCCGCCTCCGGCGTCGGCGGGCACCCGGACCGGCACCGCCCGGCCCTTGCCGCTGTTGACGACCGACACGTTCAGCACGTCGCCGTGTGCCTCGCAGACCACCTGCACGTCTGCCCCGGGCGCGTGTTTGCGCACGTTGTTGAGGCCCTCCTGGACGACGCGGTAGCAGGCGTGACCGGCCTGCCGCGACAGCGTCTCCTCCGGCACGTCGTAGTGCAGGGCGACGCGCAGGCCGGTGGCCCTGCTCTCCTCGACCAGGCGGGGTATCCCCTCGACGCTCTCCGCCGAGGGAGGCAGGTCCCTGCGCCGCAGCGCCGTGAGCAGCTCGCGCAGCTCGGTCAGCGCCCGCACGCCCTTGTCCTCGATGTTCCTGGCCAGCTTGCGGATCTCCTCCAGCTCGTCGGTGTCCTGGATGAGCCCGGCGTTCAGCACCATCACGGTCACCGCGTGCGTCACCGTGTCGTGCAGCTCACCGGCGATGCGGCGGCGTTCCTGGGCGGCGGCGCGCTCCTCGCGCGCCCGCACGCCCGCGCGCAGCTCCCGGATCATCGTGCGGTAGCGCCACACCCACGTGCCCACCAGCGCGGGCAGGAAGATCAGTGTGATCGCCCGCACCGCCAGGGCGACCGGCAGCCGGTCGGTGTAGGGGCTCGCCCAGTCGGCCAGCATGTAGACCCCGGCGAGCGCGGCGGCCACCCACGGCCATCGGCGCACCGTGTTCTGCGCCGTCATCGAGTACGCCGCCAGCATCAGCGGGATGGTCTCGCCCGCGAGCAGGGCGCAGGCGACCGTGGCCCCGATCATCGGCCAGGCCACGCTGCGCCGCACCAGCATGGACAGGGCCGCCGCGCACACGGCGGCGACCTGCGCCCACCACGGCACGGCGAGGAACGGCAGGTCCGGGAAGGAGTGGCCGAACAACACCGGCGGCAGCCCGAAGGCGAGCACCGCGACGGCGAGCAGCACGTCAGCCGCCGCCTCCCGGCGCTCGGCGAGCCCGGCCCACTTCTCCCCCATACCGCTAGTTTGTGGGTTTGACCTGCGGCTTCGTGCAGCGCCACACCCCTTTGACGTAGCTGTGCCACACCTTGCCGTACGCCGGGCCGGTCGAAACAGTCATGCGTCTTGGGCAGGATAAGAGCGTGAGCGACAGCATGAGCCTCCTCCGCCGTCTTCCGTCCGGCCCAGAAGCCGGAGCCGACCCGGACGCGCTGTTCGACGCGTTCGCGTCCTGGAACGCCGATCGGGGGCTCACGCTCTACCCGGCACAGGAGGAGGCGCTGATCGAGGTCGTCTCCGGCAACAACGTGATCGTGTCCACGCCCACGGGCTCGGGCAAGAGCCTGATCGCGGCAGGGGCGCACTTCGCGGCGCTGGCCCGCGACGAGATCAGCTTCTACACCGCGCCGATCAAGGCGCTGGTGTCGGAGAAGTTCTTCGACCTGTGCGCGCTGTTCGGCACCGAGAACGTCGGCATGATGACCGGCGACGCCACCGTGAACGCCGACGCGCCCGTCATCTGCTGCACCGCCGAGATCCTCGCCCAGATCGCGCTGCGCGACGGAGCGGACGCCGACGTCGGCACCGTGATCATGGACGAGTTCCACTTCTACGCCGAGCCCGACCGCGGCTGGGCCTGGCAGGTGCCGCTGCTGGAGCTGCCGCAGGCGCAGTTCGTGCTCATGTCGGCCACGCTCGGCGACGTCGAGCGCTTCCAGACCGACCTCACCCGCCGCACGGGCCGCCCCACCAGCGTGGTCAAGCACGCCGAGCGCCCGGTGCCGCTGATCTACTCCTACCGCACCACTCCCCTGCACGAGACGCTGGAGGAGCTGCTGTCCACCCAGCAGGCCCCGGTCTACGTCGTGCACTTCACGCAGGCCGCGGCGATGGAGCGGGCCCAGGCGCTCATGAGCATCAACATGTGCACCAAGGCCGAGAAGGAGGCCATCGCCGCCCTCATCGGCAACTTCCGCTTCACGACCCGCTTCGGCCGGGCCCTGTCCCGGCTCGTACGGCATGGCATCGGCGTGCACCACGCGGGCATGCTGCCGAAATACCGCCGCCTGGTGGAGCGGCTGGCCCAGGCGGGCCTGCTGAAGGTCATCTGCGGCACCGACACGCTCGGCGTTGGGGTCAACGTCCCGATCCGCACCGTGCTGTTCACGGCGCTGTCGAAGTTCGACGGCACCAAGGTGCGGCGGCTGCGGGCGCGGGAGTTCCACCAGATCGCCGGGCGGGCCGGGCGGGCCGGTTTCGACACGGTCGGATACGTCGTCTGCCAGGCGCCCGACCACGTGATCGAGAACGAGCGGGCGCTGGCGAAGATCGGCGACGACCCCAAGCGGCGCCGCGGCTACGCGCGCAAGAAGCCCCCGGAGGGGTTCGTCGGCTGGAGCGAGGACACGTTCGAGAAGCTCCAGACGGCCGAGCCCGAGCCGCTGACCTCCCGGTTCAAGGTCAGCAACGCCATGCTGCTGTCGATCATCAACCGGCCCGGCGACTGCTTCCAGGCGATGAAGCGGCTGCTCACCGACAACCACGAGGACCGCAAGGCGCAGCGCCGCCACATCAGCCACGCCATCGCGATCTACCGCTCGCTGCTGGCCGGCGGCATCGTGGAGAAGCTCGCCGAGCCCGACGAGCACGGCCGGATGGCCCGGCTCACCGTCGACCTCCAGGAGGACTTCGCGCTCAACCAGGCGCTGTCCACCTTCGCGCTGGCCTCCTTCGAGCTGCTCGACCGCGCCTCCCCGACGTACGCGCTCGACATGGTCTCGATCGTCGAGTCCACGCTCGACGACCCCCGGCAGATCCTGCACGCCCAGCTCAACAAGGCCAGGGCCGAGGCGGTCGCGCAGATGAAGGCCGACGGCATCGAGTATGAGGAGCGGATGGAGCGCCTCGCCGAGATCACCCATCCGATGCCGCTGGCCGACCTGCTCTTCGGCGCGTACGAAACCTACCGGCGCGGCCACCCGTGGGTCGGCGACCACGTCGTCAGCCCCAAGACGATCGTGCGCGACATGTACGAGCGGGCCATGACCTTCACCGAGTACATCCAGTTCTACGAGCTGGCCCGCTCGGAGGGCACGGTGCTGCGCTACCTGGCCGACGCCTACCGGACGCTGTCGAAGACGGTGCCCGAGCACCTGAAGACCGACGACCTGGTGGACCTCATCGAATGGCTCGGCGAGCTGGTGCGCCAGGTCGACTCCAGCCTGATCGACGAGTGGGAGAAGCTGGCCAACCCCGCCGAGGCGCTGGCGGCCGGGGAGGAGCTGGAGACCAAGACCCGCCCGGTCACCGCCAACGCCCGTGCCTTCCGGGTGCTGGTCCGCAACGCGATGTTCCGGCTGGTGGAGCTCGCCGCGCTCGACCGAGAGGAGGAGCTGGTCGAGCTCTACCCGGACGTCGACTGGGCCGCGGGCCTCGACGCCTACTACGAGGAGCACGACGAGATCCTCACCGGCCCGGCCGCCCGCGGCCCGGCCCTGCTGCTCATCGAGGAGGAGAAGGAGCTGTGGCGGGTGCGTCAGATCATCGACGACCCGGCAGGCGACCACGACTGGGGCATCGGCGCCGAGGTCGACCTGGCCGCCTCCGACGAGGAGGGCCACGCCGTGCTCCACGTCACCGGCCTCACCCGCCTCTGAGCCGCGTCCACCTCTGAGGGGCGGCGTACGGCGCCCGCTCAGCCGTAGAACTTCCTGGCGCCCTCATGGAGCGGCACGGGGTCGGTCTTCGGCGCGTCGCCAAGGTGATCTCCTTGGCCGCCGCGTGCACTGCGGGCGTCCATCTCGATCGCGAGGAAGACGCCCAGGTAGTAGAGGACGGTCGGGATCGTGGCGTAGACGAGCACGGTCAGGTAGCTCACGCGCAGGTATTCGGCGATGATGAACGCCGCCGCGCCCAGCGTGGCAGGCGAGAGGATCGCGCCGATGCCGGCCGCCGCCAGCACTCCCCCGGCCTGCTCGCGCGGGTAGCCGGCGCGGCGCAGGATGGGCCAGGCCACGCTGCCCACGCTCACCGTCGTCGCCACGCCGGAGCCGCTCACCGTGCCGAGCAGGAACCCCGCGAGCGTGACCGTGCGCCACGGCGCGGAGCGCGAGCGGCGGAACGCGGCGAAGAACCGGCCCGCCCTGGAGGCGTCCAGCACGGCGCGAGGGGCTCCGGCTGTCAAAGCCCGATCGGGCATGGCCCGTTCGGGGGAACACCACGCGCCGCCCCGCCGGTCTCGGCACGATAGCCAGCACCACCACGATCCCCGTCCGCGAATGTCGGTGGCGGCGCGTACGTTCACGCCGGAAGCACATCCGAGTTGGTGATGAGCATGACCACGATCCAGGAGCAGGCGGCCGTCCTCGCCCTGACCAGGGCCACGCACGGCGCGCCCTGGTTCCACACCGCACGCGTCATCCTCGACGCCGGCAGCGCGCTGAAGCTGCTCGACGGCGGGTGCGCGAGCCGGGACGAGGACGACCGGGCGCACGCCGCCGCCGTCGCCGCCCGTGTCGGGCCCGCCGACCTCGCGTGGGGGCGTGAGCTCGTCGCCGCCATGCGGGCCGAGGGCGTCCGCCTCGTCACCGTGCTCGACGCCGATTACCCCGGCAACCTGCTCTGGGCGTACGACCGGCCGCCGTTCCTCTGGGTGCGCGGCGGGTTCCGATCCGGAGACCATCGGGCCGTCGCCGTGATCGCCGAGCGCGACGCCGGCCACGCCGCCGACGCGGCACGGTCCCTGGCCGAGGCCGGACTGGTCGTCGTCTCGCCTCTCCGCACTCCGGTGGACGCCGCCGTCCACCGGGCCGCGCCGGCCGCCGGTGGACGGACCCTGGGCGTCCCCGAGGGCGGCGTCGGCGGCCCGGCAGCCCTCGGGGAGTACGCCAGTGTGGCCGGGCGGATAGCCGAGCGCGGCGCGGTCGTCTCCTCCTGCTGGCCCGGCACCGCCCCCGGCGGCCGCGCCGCCGACCACGCATGCGTCGTGACCTGCGGACTGGCCGACTGCCTGTACGTCGTGGACGGCGCCGACGGCGGCCCTTCCTCCCGGCACGTCGAGGAGGCGCTGAACACCGGCAAGCATGTGTTCGTGTCACAGCGGCTCCACCAGGAACAGCCGTGGGCGCGGCGAGCGGGCGCACGGGGAGGCATGACTGCCGTTCAGGACATTGACGACCTGTGCGCGCAGGCGGTGAATCTCGTAGATATGGCCCCCCGAACGAACACCTGCTGATGATGGGTGACGCCGAGGCGTTCACTCGTGATTTCCTGCCGCTGTTCCGTGCCGTCCCGCCCGCCCGGCCGGGTGTCTGCCGAATCTGCCATTCCGGGCCGAACGACCGCGCGGACGGCCGGCCGTGGCCCATCTGCGCCAGTTGCAAACGCACGACGGAGCGCCTGACCGGCCACACCGAGCACGTCGTGCCGATCTCGCTGACCATCAAGGACACGCAGTTGTACGACGTCCTGGTGCGCAGGCGAGAACCCGCCATCGGCACGGCACGGCGCAACCGGCTCGATTTCCTGGCCGCGACCCTGACCCACTTCTTCCGTGAACACGCCGCCTGCCTCCAGGGGCTGGCCGGCGGGCCCTTCACGACGGTGGCCACGATCCCGAGCACGCGCACCGAGCGCCCCATCGAGGCGTTCCACTACATGGAGAAGGTCATCGGCAAGGTCGGCGCGTGGGCCCGCCTTCACCGGCCCCTCCTGCTCCAGGCGGTGGACGCGTACGCTCCGGTGCTCGCCGCGCGCGACTCCCACCCGGCCGCGTTCCGGGTGCTGGGCGACAGGGGGCAGGGCGACAGGGTGCAAGGTGACGGGGTGCGAGGCGACGGGGTGCAGGGCGCCCGGGTGCTGCTGGTGGACGACCTGTTCGTGTCCGGAGCCCACGTGCAGAGCGCCGCGTCCGCGCTCATCGGCCGAGGCGCCAGGGCGGTCGTGGCCCTCGTGATCGCCAGGTTGGTGAACCCGGCGTCGACGGACCCCTACAGCGCCGGGATCTGGCAGGAGTCGGGCGACCGGCGCTTCGGCTTCGACCGCTGCTGCGTCTGCGACCGCGACCGCGACCACCCGGCGGCGCGGCAGCCGGTGCGGCGGGCCCGGGGGTGATCCGGGCCCGGGTTCACGGGCGGCTGCCGCGGGCGGACCGCAAGACGTAGGCGGTGAGCACCGCGGCCCCGGTGCCGGCCTGGGCCGCGAGATACGGCGCCACCGAGGCGGGCCGCGACGCCAGCGCGGCGAGCGCGGGCAGCGACCCGGCCAGCGCGAGGTCCACGCCGGTGAACGCCCACAACAGCGGTCCGGTGGGCACCGCGCCGCCCGGGGTGTCGATGACCGGCATGGAGTGGTCGACGGGACGCCGCCGGGCCATCCGCAGCGCGCCCGCGGCGAGCGCGGGGGCGGCCGTAGGACCGAGCGCCCACCAGGCTCCCGGCGGCAGCTCGCCCACGGCCTGGAGCACTCCCAGGGCGAGCGCCGACCAGGCGGCGGCCAGCAGCGCGGGCAGCACGGCCCGGGCGGCCATCACGGCCCTGCCGTCCACGGCCAGCATGCGGGCCAGGGCCGGGTCGCCGCCGTCGCGCCGGACCCCCGCCGTGCACATCGCGGCGGCGGTCAGCGCCCCGCACAGCAGCAGCCCGGCGGCCGGTCCGAGCCCGTCTCCTGTGGCGTTCGCGCAGACGGCGGGCAGGGCCGCGGCGCCGAGCAGCGCCGCCAGGCGGCCGGGCCGCCTGCCCACCCGCAGCCATTCCTGCCAGGCCGGCGCGGACGCCGGGCCGAGCCGCGACACCAGGCGCGGCCAGGGACGCGAACGCAGGGCACGGCCGCGCCAGTGGGCGTCCTCCGCGACCCAGGTGAGCATCCCGGGATCAAGGGTGGTCGCCGCCGAGGTCACCCGCGCCGTCCTGGTCGAGGAGGCCAGGATCCGGTGGGCGGGGATGCGGTCGAGCGCCGCCCAGGCCCGCCGTACGAGGAAGGCGGCCACGACGGAGGCGACGCCCGCGACCGCCGCGCCCAGGGACGCGGGCGCCTCGGCGACGGCGGCGAGCATCCGGCGGGCGGGGCCCGCGCCGAGCACGGCCGCGAGCACGGCCACGGAGAGAGCCCCGCCGATCAGGAGCTGCAGCCGGGTGTCGGCGGCCGGGGACTGCTGGCCGAGCACCGCCGTGGCCATGCCGCCCGCGCCCGCGGCGGCGCCGAGCACCAGCGCCGCCGCGAGCCGCACCCCGAGCTGACCGGGGGCTCCGAACAGCCACAGCGCGGTCAGCCCGAGCGCGGCCCCCGCGAGCACCGCCGCCACCAGCAGGAGCAGCGCCGTACGGCCGAGCACGGCCCGGCGGGGCAGCGGCGACGTCACCAGCCACGACGCGTCGGCGGCGGGCAGCACGACGGGCCCGAGGGCCCGGGCCAGGGCGAGGAATCCCGCGTAGGCCGCGGCGACCAGCGCCAGCCCGGGGCCGAGCCGTGCGGGGTCGGCCTGACGGGCCAGCCCGGCGAGCGCCTCCGCGACCGGGTGGCCGAGCACCGCGGCGGCGACGAGCAGGACGAACACGCTGGTGTAGCGGTCCGACCAGGACGCCGGCCGCCTCCGGCGGGCGCGGAGGTAGGCGAAGGCGGGGTGCGTCCGCGCGGTCGCCGGGATCACGACGCCGCCCGCAGCGTGATCACACGGGCTCCCGTCTCCCGCGCCAGCAGCTCGTCGTGGGTGGCCATCACGACCGTGCCGCCCTCGGCGGCGTAACCGCGCAGGATCCCCGCGAGGCGCTGCCTGAACCCGGCGTCCAGGCCGCGCTCCGGCTCGTCCAGCAGGAGCAGGCTGCTCGGCCGCAGCAGCGCCATCGCCAGCGACAGCCGCTGCCGCTGGCCGGTGGACAGCGACAACGGGGCGAGATCGGCCCGGGCGGTCAGCTCGAACGTCTCCAGCGCCTCGTCGACCGTCAGGCGGGCGTCCTGGTGGACGGCGCTCATCAGCTCAAGATGTTCGCGGACGCTCAGGCCCGGATACCAGGCGGGTTCGTCGCCGGCCTGCACGACCCGCCGCCAGAAGTCCGGGAGGTCCGCCGGGGGCCCGCCGAGCACGTCGATCTCGCCGCGCGGCGAGGGGTGCAGACCGGCCAGGCAGCGCAGCAGCGTCGACTTGCCGACGCCGTTCTCCCCCATGACCGCGACGATCTCGCCCGGAGCGGCGGTGAGATCGACGTCGCGCAGCACGGGCACACCGCCCAGGTCCAGCCCGACTCCACGGGCCGTGATGATCGCGTTCGCCATGCCCAGAGCCTATGCGCAGGTGCCACAGGCGTGGTCAGCCGCCGGAGGTGGGGTCTTCGGCTCCGGCGCCGGGGATCGTCATGTCGTCGGGGTCGTCGAGCCAGCCGTGCGGCAGCGACACCTTCGACCGCTCACCGCTCTTGCCGCGCGGGCCGTCGGCCTCCTCCGGCCACGGCTGGTCCGCGTCGAGCTCGGCCACCCGCTCGGCCATCTCCGGCAGCCGGGTGACGGAGGTGAGGGCGCGGCGGGTCTCGGCTCCGACGACGAAGCCCTTGAGATACCAGCCGACGTGCTTGCGGAAGTCGGCGAGGCCGTGCGGCTCACTGCCGATGACCTCGCACAACAGCTCGGCGTGGCGCAGCATCATCGCGCCGACCTGTCCCAGGGTCGGCCGGACGCGCTCGGCCGAGCCCCGGAAGGCGAGGTCGAGGTCGCGGAACAGCCACGGCCGCCCCAGGCAGCCCCGGCCGATCACCACTCCGTCGCAGCCGGTCTCCGCGACCATGCGCAGCGCGTCGTCCGCGCTCCAGATGTCGCCGTTGCCGAGCACCGGGATCTCGGGCACCGCGTCCTTCAGCCGCTTGATCGCGTCCCAGTGCGCCGTGCCGCCGTAGTGCTGCCGGGCCGTACGGGCGTGCAGGGCGACGGCGGCGAGGCCCTCCTCGACGGCGATCCGGCCCGCCTCGACGTAGGTCAGGTGGTCCTCGTCGATGCCCATGCGCATCTTCATCGTGACCGGCAGCGGCCCGGCGCCGGTCACCGCCTCGCGCAGGATGGCGCGCAGCAGGTTGCGCTTGTACGGCAGGGCCGACCCGCCGCCCCTGCGGGTGACCTTGGGCACCGGGCAGCCGAAGTTCAGGTCGATGTGGTCGGCCAGGTCCTCCTCGGCGATCATCCGGGCGGCCTTGCCGATGACGGCCGGATCGACCCCGTAGAGCTGGATGCTGCGTGGGGACTCGTCCGCGCCGAACCGGATCATCTGGAACGTCAGCGGCACCCGCTCGACCAGCGCGCGCGAGGTGATCATCTCGGACACGAACAGGCCGCCGCCCTGCTCCCGGCATAACGTCCGGAAACCGATGTTCGTGATGCCCGCCATGGGAGCGAGCACCACCGGGGGCCAGACCTCGAACGCGCCGACTTTCACCTGTTCATTCTCCCCGCTGCGGACTGTGAGCCGTACAAGATCGTGGACGTGAGGGATTTGCCCCGGATAATCTGACCTGGACCATCGGTGGGGGAGGTCGTCATGCTGCTGCGGCTGAGAATCGCCTTGCCGGACCGTCCGGGCTCGCTGAGTCAGGTGACCGGGATCCTCGGGTCCGCGGGCGCCGACATCACACAGGTGACGGTGCTCGACCGGGGTGACGGGCGCGCCCTCGACGACTTCACCGTCTACTGGCCCGATGCCGCTCCCCGCGAGGACCTCGTACGGGCACTGGAGGGCGTGGACGGGGTCAGCATCGACGGCATCTGGAGCACCAGGGAGGCTCCCGGCACCTATCCGGAGCTGGAGATCCTGAAGTTCCTCACCACGGCGGGCGACCGCGCGCTCGGCACGCTGATCGACTCCATGCCGGTGCTGTTCAGCGCCGACTGGGCGGCGGCGGCGACCGAGAAGGACCCGCGCGTGACCGTGTACGCGAGCTGGCGGGCGCCCGAGGACATCCCGTTCCCGGAGGAGACCCCGCCCCGGCCGACGGCCGCCACGCTGCCGTCCGGCCTGCACGTGATCGTCGCGCCGCTGCCGCCGCTGGCGCTGTCGCTGATGCTGGCCAGGGCCGAGGGGCCATACTTCCACCGCAACGAGGTGCACCGGCTCACCCGGATCCTGGAGATCTTCCTGACCCTGCCCGCGATCGAGCGGGGCGCCGACCGCGCGTTCCGCAAGCCGAGCGCCCGGCCGTTCTGAGCCGCGCCGCGGCGCCGTTCCGAGCCGCGTGCCACGGCGCGGTTCCGAGCCGGACACCGGAGCGCCGTTCCGAGTACACACCCCAGCCGAAAACCCGGTACAGTAGCCACGTCGCCGCAAGGCGGACGCGGAAGTGGCTCAGTGGTAGAGCATCACCTTGCCAAGGTGAGGGTCGCGGGTTCGAATCCCGTCTTCCGCTCCGAGAGGTCACGATTGCGGGCCTCGCTCTGGTGGAGTGGCCGAGAGGCGAGGCAGCGGCCTGCAAAGCCGCGTACACGGGTTCAAATCCCGTCTCCACCTCTTTTTTTCTGTCCGGACGCCGCGACACGGCGCGCCGGACGCCTCGACGCGGGGCGTGCTCGGAGCTTCACGACGCGAATCGCCGCAGCTCGGCGGCCGGGGCCCGGCGGCCCCGGCCGGTCCCTGTCCCGGATCCATGACCGGGCGAGCACGGGCGGACGCTCTCCTCATCCCCGCCGTGTCACGGACGCGTCCCGGCACGCGATGGACAAGTCGCGGTAAGGCTTCTTCTCAACGTCCGAAGGCGGGCGCACACTGAAAGGGACACAACAGGCGATTCAGCGTGGAGTAGCTCGTGCACGGTCAGATGCCTCCAGCGATGCCCATGCTCTCTCGTGGAAAGCATCGCAATCCCAGCAAGGGCGCCTGCTTCATGGAGTTCGCGTCCTACCTCGCAGGCGAGCGGTGGAGCGACCATCCGTCGTGCACACATCCGCTGCTCGCCGGGCTCGCCCGCCTCGTCAACGACCACACCTCGGACGCCGCCCGGCCTCGCCTGGCCGAGCTGATCCCGTCGGTGATCGGCCTGACGGGCGACGATCCGCGCCTCGACGCGCGGATCGCCCTGTGCGCGGCCAGGGCCGCGCTGCCGGTCGTCGCACACGAGCGCCAGCTCGCGATGGCGGTCTCGATCCTTGCGGGCGAGCACGTGCTCGGCGAGCTGGAGGGCCGCCCCGCCGGCCACCTGGACGAGCGCAGCAGGCACGCGCTGGCCCAGGTGCCGGACGCCGCCCGGTGGGCCTACACCTTCGGGCGCGGCGTGCGGATCTCGCCCAAGGGCTTCCGCAGGTATGCCGCGCCCAACACGGTGCAGCTCGCGGTGCGGGGCATCGCGCAGGCGTGCGTGCCCGACCCCGATCCGCTGCTGCGCGACCTGCTGGCCGGCGCGATCGACGACTGCTGGGCGCTGCTGCGTCCCGCCGCGGGAGCCGGATCCGGCGGCGCATCCGATGCGGGGACCGTCTCCGAACCCGCGGCGGTCGATCCCGCGCGCTGGGCGGACGCCTGCCGTCTCACCGGCGTCTCGGCCTGACCACTCGCGGCCACCGGCTCCCCGTCGAGCCGGTGGCCGCCCATGCGCGCTGTGCGCCCTGTGGCCGTGCGAAGCACGCGCCGGGTCATCTCAGCGCGGCCCCGCGTACGGCCCGCTTCTCCGGCGCGCCGCGGCACGACTACTGGACAAATCGTCCTCTTCGGGGGGCGATCTCCCGCTTCGCCTCGGGCCCGGCGCCCTCGCGTAACGGCCGGGCCGGGCGGCGGCCCGCGTCGCGGCGGCGCCAGGTCTCGAAGGCGGCGGCCGTGGCGGCCACCACCGCCACACCGAACAGCAGCCCGCCCACCACGTCGCTGACCCAGTGCACGCCGAGCGCGATCCGGCTGAAGCCGACCACCGAGGGGATCAGCACGGCGAGCGTCCAGGCGAGCACCCGGCCGCGCTCCCGTACGAGGGGCAGGACGAGCAGCAGCAGGATCCCGGCCCCGACCGTGGCGTTGACCATGTGCCCAGAGGGGAACGCCGCGCCGGGGGCGACGGCGACAGGGTCCGGCAGGCTGGGCCGGGCCCGCGCGACGACGACCTTCAGGGCGAGGCCGAGCAGGCCGCCGGCCGTGATCGTGGTGGCCGCCCACAGGGCGAGGTGACAGGCGCCGCGCCAGACCAGCCAGGCGACCGCGACGCCGACCGCGATCCGCCAGGTCAGCGGGGAGAAGACGTCGCTGATCACCTGCATCAGCCGGGCGAAGCCCGGGTTGCCGATCGCACAGGCGTGCAGGTGCCACGCCGCGCCACGGTCGATCTCGGTGAGCGGGCCGAAGGCGGTCTTGACGAAGACCAGCAGCACCGTGAACGGCACCGCGATCAGCGCCGGCACCGCCGTCGCCACCGTCGGCCGCAGGCCCGGCGCGTGCTCGGGATCGAGCCGCCCGCGCCACCGGTTCATCGGCCGCTCCCGGCCGGCCGCCGCTCCCGCGGCGAGGCCGGGGCGTGGCCGGAGCCGGCCTGCTCGCCGCCGTGCCGGCCGCCAAACCGCCGCTTGGCGCGGTTCTCCATGTCAGCCCTCACATGATCAGGAAGTGAGGACCGCCGGAGGCCGGGTCGCGGGCGGGCCTCCGGCGGCCCCCGCAGGCCCACGACTACCCCGATCATGATGCTTGGAACGCCAGGCCTCTCAAAAAGATCCACCGACTTTCCCGGGGTCTCCCGTCACATGCCGGAGGACCGGCCCGACCGGGCCGGTCCTCCGTGCTGCCGTCCGTGCTGCCGTTCGTGCTGCCGTCCGTGCCGGGGTCTGTGCTGGGGTCTGTGCTGGGGTCTGTGCTGGGGTCTGTGCCGTCGTCGCGGGCCGTCCGTCAGAGGACGGCGCAGCCGACGCGTACGGGAACCCGGGGCGACCAGCGGCCGGACACGACGTCCTGGGCCTGCGCGTAGGCGTTGGCCGCCTTGCCGCCACCGGAGCAGTCGAACACACCGGTCTTCTTGCCGAAGCTGCCGCCGGCGTAGCCGCTGTGCGCGCTCGCGTTCACCGTGCCGCTCCAGTACAGCCTGCCGCTGTTGTAGCGGATGTAGAGCCTGACCTGGCCGAAGTTGTAGTGGTCGCCGTTGAGCTTGAGGCGCGGGATGTCGTCGACCGAGGTGCGGGTGGAGGTGCCGTCGCCGTTGTCGACGGGCGGCACGGTGTAACGGCTGATCCACAGCCGGGCCGAGACCCTGCGGTCGGCGGCCTTGGCGTTGTCGGCTTTGGCCTGCGCCCGGACGGCGGGGGTGACGCACACGTCGTCGCCGTTGAACGCCTCACGCCAGACGTACCCGTTGACGCAGGTGTGCGGGCCGAACGGGCCGGGGGTCCAGCGGGAGGCCTTGACGGCGTTGTCGGCCTTGGCCTGCGTGCGGGTCGCGGGGGTGACGCAGACGACGTCGCCGGTGCGGGCCTCACGCCAGACGTAGCCCTCCAGGCAGGTGTTGGGGCCGAAGTCGCCGCCGGCGGAGGCCGGGCCGGCCATGAGCGTGACGGGGGCGGTGACGGCCAGACCGGAGATCGTGGCGGCGGCCAGACCGAGCAGGGTGCGCTTCATGACAGTCTCCTGTGCTGCTGCGGGGGTGAGGGTGCTGGTCGGCGGTCCCGGTCCGGCCGTCGCCGCCGGGTCCGTGCACCTCAGTGATAGGCGCGCCCGCCTGCACATCCCTTGCCGCAGGCTTTCCGCAACCGCCGCAAGCCGCCCGCAACCGCCGCAAGCCGCCCGCAAGCGCCCGCGCCGCCGGCGGCGTCTGTGGCGTCTGTGGCGTTGTGGTCAGGTCCGGACCTCGCACGAGGCCACCCGCGTACGGAGTCCGTCGAGGATGACGATGGTGAGCGCGTCGTCGGGCCGGGCACCGGGGCGGCACACGGCGACGCTGAGCAGCCCGACGACCTGGCGCGGTGTGATGTCGTCGCGGACGGCACCCTCCCGCTGGGCTCCCCCGGCCAGGTCTTCGAGCACGGCGTCGAGGTCGCGGACGAGCGGACCCAGCTCCGGATGGGCCTCGGCGCCGTCCGACAGCGACTTGGTCAGGGCCAGTGGGAGGTCGGCGCCACGCCGGACGCACGCCAGCAGCGCGTCCCACCGGCTCACCGGGCGGGCGGCATGGTCCCGGGCCACGTCGAGCAGGGTCCGCAACGCGCCGGCCGCGATCTCCTCCAGCAGCGCCCGCCGGTCCGGGAAGTGACGGTAGAGCGTGCCCACCCCGAGGCCGGCCGCCTGCGCGATCTCCTCCATCGAGACCTCCGGGCCCCGGGCGGCGAACAGGCCGGCGGCCGCGTCCACGATGAGCGCGCGGTTGCGCCGGGCGTCGGCTCGCACAGGTCTCTCCAAACCGGAATCCGAGGTTCAGCTTATTGTAGGGTGCGCACCTGGAAGCGGAATTTCCGATTCACGTTGGAGGCGCGATGCGACTCGGAGTGCTCGCCGGAGGGAACGGCCTGGGCCTGGACGAGCTGATCGGGCAGGTGCGCGAGGCGGCCGGGGCCGGCCTCGACAGCGCCTACTTCAGTCAGGTCCTGTCGTGGGACGCCGTCACGCTCGCGGCGCTCGCCGCCCGCGAGGTGCCCGGGATCGCCGTCGGCACGGCGGTGACCCAGACCTACCCGAGACATCCCCTGGCGCTCGCCGGGCAGGCGCTCACCGCCCAGGCCGCCAGCGGCAACCGCTTCACGCTCGGCATCGGGCCGAGTCACGGGCCGCTCATCGAGACCCACTTCGGCCTGTCGTACGACCGGCCGGCACGGCACGTCCGCGAATACCTGTCCGCTCTGGTGCCGCTGCTGCGGGGCGAGCAGGTCGACTACCACGGGGAGACGCTGACCGCGGCGGGGCGGGTCATGGTGCCCGGCGCCGAGCCGCCGCCGGTCCTGCTGGCCGCCCTCGGGCCGGTCATGCTGCGGATGGCCGGCGAACTCGCCGACGGCGCGGTGACCGTCTGGACCGGCCCGGAGACGATCGCCCGCCATGTGACACCGGCGGTCACCCGCGCCGCCGCGGCCGCCGGACGGCCGCGGCCACGCGTCGTCGCCGGTGTGATCATGAGTGTGACCGCCGACCCCGAGGGCGTACGACGCCGGGTCGCGGAGTCCCTCGGACCCGCCGGCAACCTGCCCAGCTACCGGGCGATGCTGGACCGCCAGGGCAAATCGGGGGTGGAGGAGACGATCGTGGCCGGGGACGAGCCGGCGGTCGAGCAGGCCGTGCGGGCCTATGCGGAGGCGGGCGTGACCGAACTCGTGGTGAGCCTCTTCGGAGACCCTCACGAGCGCGCACGAACCCTCGGCCTCCTGGGCGCGCTGCGCGGGCCGCGTGGCGATGCTCAGGGCGATGCTCAGTAGGACTGGAGCTCCAGCAGGTTGCCGTCGGGGTCGCGCAGGTGGGCGGTGCGGCAGGTCGGCCCCCATTCGGGCCGGGGGCTCGGCGGCGCCACGATCCGGCCGCCGGCGGCGGCCCCCACGGCGGCGGCCTTGTCGACGTCGTCCACGGTGAGGACCAGCATAATGCCGTCGTGTCCACCGTCGTGTCCACCGTCGTGTCCACCGTCGAGGTCCACGCCGATGACCGTGGCGAGCATCTCGCGGTCGAGCAGGGCCAGCACCCCTTCGCCGTCCCGGTCCCAGTTGGCGTACGGACCGGTCTCCGCGCCCTTGGCGAGGCGCGCGCCCGCCACCTCGGTGAGCAGGCCGTCGTAGAAGCGGAAGCACTCGGCGAATCGGGAGGCGAGCACGCGAGGATAGAGAGCGTCCATGGGAATCCCTTGGTAGGCACCAACGATTGGATATGTCCTATCCTGCTCCCGTGAGCGACGTGCCGCAACTTCCCCCGTCCCTGCTCGGGATCACCGCGTTCCTGCTCTCGAAGGTGGGCATCGCCGGACGGCGCCGCATGGGCGACCGGCTCCGCGCGCACGGCATCGGCCTGTGGGACATGGCCGTGCTGGCCGCGCTGCGCGACTTCGGCCCGGCGTCCCAGCGCGAGCTCGGCGCCCGGCTGGGCATCGACCCCAGCGACCTCGTGGCGGTGATGGACACGCTCGTGCCGCTCGGCCTCGTGGAGCGCGAGCGCGACCCCGACGACCGGCGGCGCTACCGGGTGGCCGTCAGCCCCGAGGGCCGGGCCACGCTGGAGGCGGCCCTGCGCGAGGCCGCAGAGGTGCGCGACGACCTGCTGGCCGCCCTGGACGAGGACGAGCGGGCGACCCTCCACGCGCTGCTCAGGAAGGCGTACGCCGGGCTGGAGCCGCGGGCCCGGGCCTGAGCTCCCTCCGGAGGCCGCGCGGCGGTCGCGGACGGTCTCCGACGGCGGCGCGGTCTTCGCGGCGAAGCGGCGGCGGACCGGCTTCGAGCGGCGAAGCGGCTGTGGGGCCGCGGCGGGGCGGGCTCAGGGGCGGCTCAGGGGGCGGTGAGCCAGACGTAGCCGGCGAAGCGCCCGGTGCGCCGCTCCCGGCGGTAGGAGTAGAGGCCGGCGGTCTCGATCGTGCAGCGGTCGTCGTGCCGGACGTCGGCGACGCCGGCCCGGGCGAGCTGGGCCGCGATCCCGGCCCGGATGTCGAGCGCGGGCGTGCCCTGCCGGGTCCGCGACCGGGTCTCGGGCACGCGGGCGGCGACGCGCTCGCACAGGTCCTCCGGCACCTCGTAGCACAGGCCGCAGGCCGACGGCCCGATCACGGCCGTCATCCGCTCCGGCCGGGCGCCCCGCGCGGCCATCGCCTCGACCAGGGCGGGCACCACGCCCGCCTCGGTGCCCGGCCGCCCGGAGTGCGCGCCGCCGACCAGGCCGGCCACCGGGTCGGCCACGAGCACGGGCGCGCAGTCGGCGACCAGGACCGCCAGGCCGAGCCCGGGACGGTCGGTGAACACCGCGTCCAGCGCGGGCGGCTCCTCCCCGAACGGCTCCTCCACGTAGGCGACGTCGGTCCCGTGGACCTGGCGCATGAAGACCACGCGGTCGAGCCCGAACTCCGCGGCCGTCTTCGCCCGGTTCTCGGCGACCGCCGCCGGGTCGTCCCCCACCGCCCCGCCGAGGTTGCGCGTGCCGTACGGCCCGGTGCTCACGCCGCCGTGCCGGTCGGTGAAGGCCATCCGCACCCGATCGATCACAATCACCCGATTAGCGTACGACCCGGGAAAGGAGCGTGACATGCGCGCGGTTGTGTACGAGGAGTTCGGCGGGCGGGCCGAGGTGCGCGAGGTGGCGGACCCGGTGGCGCCGCCGGACGGCGTCGTGATCAGGGTCGAGGCGACCGGGGCGTGCCGCAGCGACTGGCACGGGTGGATGGGCCACGACGCGGACATCACCGTGCTGCCGCACGTGCCGGGGCACGAGCTGGCGGGTGTGGTCGAGTCCGCCGGGCCGGGGGTGCGCGACTGGCGGCCGGGCGACCGGGTGATGGTGCCGTTCATCTGCGCCTGCGGGAGCTGCCGCGAGTGCACGACCGGCAACCAGCAGGTGTGCGAGCGCCAGACGCAGCCCGGCTTCACCCACTGGGGGTCGTTCGCCGAGCTGGTGGCGATCGGCCACGCCGACGTGAACCTCGTGCGGCTGCCGGACGGCATGGCGTTCACGACGGCGGCGAGCCTGGGCTGCCGCTTCGCCACCGCGTTCCGCGCGGTCGTCGAGCAGGGGCGGGTGCGGGCGGGCCAGTGGCTCGCCGTGCACGGCTGCGGGGGGGGTCGGGCTGTCCGCCGTGATGATCGGGGTGGCCGTGGGGGCGCGGGTCGTCGCGGTGGACGTCTCCCCCGGCGCGCTCGACCTGGCCAAGCGGTTCGGCGCGGCCGAGTGCGTCCTGGCGGGCGACGGTCCCGAGGGGACCGCCGCGCGGGTCAGGACGGCCACCGGGGGCGGCGCCGACGTCTCCCTCGACGCGCTGGGCGCCGCCGCCACCTGCGCCGCGTCGATCGGCGGCCTGCGCAGGCGGGGCCGCCACGTGCAGGTGGGCCTGCTCCCCGGGGAGACGTCCCTGCCGATGGGCCGGGTCATCGCGCACGAGCTGGAGCTGGTGGGCAGCCACGGCATGGCCGCCCACGCCTATCCTCCGATGCTGGAGCTGATCGCGGCCGGCGTGCTCCGCCCCGGCCTGCTGGTCACCCGCACCATCGGCCTGGACGACGCGCCGGACGCGCTGACCCGGCCGGGCGCGCATCCGGGCGTCACCATGATCATCCCGAGCTCGTCCGGCTGAGCGACGCGTAGAGCTCGTGAGTGCGTTCGGCGATCCGCCGCCAGGAGAAGTGCTCGATCGCGCGCACGCGCCCGGCCTCGCCCATCGCGGCGGCCAGGCGCGGGTCGCCGAGCACCGCGTTCACCCGCTCGGCCAGCGCCGCGGCGAACACCTCCGGGTCGTGCGGCTCGCCGTCCGCGCCCTGGTCGATCGGGACGAGCAGGCCCGTCTCGCCGTCGGCGACGACCTCGGGGATGCCTCCGGTCGCGGTCGCCACGACGGCGGTCTCGCACGCCATCGCCTCCAGATTCACGATGCCCATCGGCTCGTACACCGACGGGCACACGAACACGGTGGCGTGCGTGAGGATCTGGATCACCTCGGGCCTGGGCAGCATCTCGGAGATCCACACCACGCCCTTGCGGGAGGCCGACAGCTCGCGTACGAGCGCCGTGACCTCCTCGGCGATCTCCGGCGTGTCGGGCGCGCCCGCGCACAGCACGAGCTGCGCCGCCGGGTCGAACGACCGGGCCGCGTGGAGCAGGTGCACCAGGCCCTTCTGCCGGGTGATCCGCCCCACGAAGACGACGTACGGCACGGCCGGGTCGATGCCGTGCTTCACCAGGGCCTCGGCGCCCCGGGACGGCGCGTACTCCTCGGTGTCGATGCCGTTGTGGATCACCCGCACCCGATCGGGCGATATTTCGGGATATGCGGTGAGCACGTCGCGGCGCATGCCCTCGGACACCGCGATGATCGCGTCGGCGGCGTGGAGCGCGGTCCGCTCCGCCCACGACGAGAGCGTGTATCCGCCGCCGAGCTGCTCGGCCTTCCACGGCCGCAGCGGCTCCAGGCTGTGCGTGGTCATCACGTGCGGCACGCCGTACAGCATCTTGGCGACATGGCCGGCGAAGTTGGCATACCAGGTGTGGCTGTGCACGACGTCGGCGCCCTCGCAGCCGGCCGCCATCTCGACGTCGACCCCGAGCACCTGGAGTGCGGCGTTCGCGCCCGACAGCCCCCCGGGCACCGGATAGGCCCGCACGCCGGGCTCCTCGCGCGGAGCGCCGAAGCAGCGGACGCGCACGTCGGCCAGCCGGCGGAGCTCCCGCGCGAGGTATTCGACATGGACTCCGGCGCCGCCGTACACCTCGGGCGGATACTCGCGGCTCAGCAGATCGACACGCATACGAGTGAGCTTAGAGTCCCGATCCGCGCTGTTTGCCGGTGTAACTGGTGTTTGTTAGCCATTTCGCGGGTTAAGGTCCTGCCTATGAAGGTCCTGGCGATCGTGCTCGCTGGTGGTGAAGGCAAGCGGCTCATGCCGCTGACCGCGGACCGGGCCAAGCCCGCCGTGCCCTTCGGGGGCATCTACCGGCTCATCGACTTCGTGCTGTCGAACCTGGCCAACGCGCACTACTGGCAGATCGTGGTGCTGACGCAGTACAAGAACCACAGCCTGGACCGGCACATCTCCCGGACGTGGCGGCTGTCGTCGATGCTCGGCAACTACGTGACTCCCGTGCCCGCGCAGCAGCGGCTCGGGCCGCGCTGGTTCGCCGGATCGGCGGACGCGCTGTTCCAGAACCTCAACCTGATCTACGACGAGATGCCCGATCACGTGATCGTCTTCGGCGCGGACCACATCTATCGGATGGATCCCCGCCAGATGGTCGACCAGCACGTCGACTCGGGCGCGGACGTGACCGTCGCCGCGATCCGCCAGCCCCTCGAACTGGCCGACCAGTTCGGGGTCATCGAGGCCGACCCCTCCGGCCGCCGGATCGTCGCGTTCCGCGAGAAGCCGAAGGACGCGGTGGGCCTGCCCGACGCGCCCGACCAGATCTTCGCCTCGATGGGCAACTACGTCTTCAAGACCCAGGCCCTCATCGAGGCCCTGCGCGAGGACGCCCTCGACCCCGGCAGCAGGCACGACCTCGGCGGCAACATCATCCCGATGTTCGTCAAGAGCGGCGGCGCCGAGGTGTACGACTTCGCGAACAACGTGGTGCCCGGCTCGACCGAGCGCGACCGCGGCTACTGGCGCGACGTGGGCACGCTCGACGCCTACTACGAGGCCAACATGGACCTCATCTCGGTGCAGCCGGTCTTCAACCTCTACAACGACCGGTGGCCGATCTACACCGGCAACGACCCGCTGCCGCCGGCCAAGTTCGTGCACAACGAGGGCGACCGGGTGGGGCACGCGCTGGAGTCGCTCGTGTCGCCCGGGGTGATCGTGTCGGGCGGCACCGCGGTGCGCTCGATCCTGTCCCCCGGCGTGGTGCTGCACTCCCACTCGCACGTCGAAGACTCGGTGCTGATGGGCTCGGTCAAGATCGGCAGGGGCGCGATCGTGCGCAAGGCCATCATCGACAAGAACGTGGTCATCCCCGACGGCGCCCGGATCGGCTTCGACCTGGAGTACGACCGCCAGCGTTTCGCGGTGACCCGCAGCGGTGTGGTCGTGATCGGGAAGAACGAGATCGTCGACCGCTGAGCCCCGGGCGGGGCAGAATGCGGGGATGGATCTCGATATCGGCGTGGTCTGTGACGCGTTCGGCCTCGGCCTGGCGGTGACCCGCGGGCTGCGGGTGGCCGGCTACTACCACAACGAGGTGTGGCGGCTCGACACGATCACCGGCGCGTACGCCGTGAAGCGGCTGCCCCCGTCGGCCGCGCCCGCCGTGGAGATCGAGGTCGCGGCCTGGCGGGCGGGCATCCCGGTGCCCGAGCCGGTCCCGTCGCCCGCGACGGGGGCGTACGTCGTCCCGATCGGGGACGGCTCGGTGCGGGTGCACCGCTGGCTCGACGGGAAGGCGCCCGCCCTCGGCGATCTCAGCCCCGAGCTGTCGGCCGCGATGGGCGAGCTGGTGGCCGCCGTCCACGCGGCCGGTCGTGCCGTCGCTCCCCAGGAACCACCCCGGGCGGACCCCTCCGGCCCCGGCGGCCACCCGGCCGGGGATCCGGCGTGGGGGCCGGCCGGCCTCGAAGCCGCGACGGCGCGGCCGTCCGGCGCGGGCACCCTGACCATGTCGCACGGCGACCTGCACCCGAAGAACGCCCTGCTCCGGTTCGACGGCAGCCTGGCGATCATCGACTGGGACACCGCCGGTCCGTACGTCGCCGAGCAGGAGGCCGCGGGCATGGCCCTCGACTGGGCGGCCCGCCTCGACGGGAGCGTCGATTTCGACCGGTTCGACGCCGCCGTGAGCGGCTATCGCAAAGCCGGCGGCGACATCCCTGCGGAGCCCTGGGTCTTCGGCGGCTGGGTGCGCGGCTATCTGGCCTTCCTCGGCGGAGCCGGGCGAGACGAGCCCACCGGCACGCTCGCCCGGCTCCGCTGGGTCGAGGCCAACCTCGGCGCGCTGACCCGGCGCCTCTAGTTCGCGGCTAGTTCGAGGCGGCGCGGCTCCGGATGGCCTCGACACCGACGAGGTCGTCGGGCGGCGCGTCCGGCATCTCGGTGTCGAGGCGGGCCAGCCGCCTCACCCGCAGGGCGCCCGCCGCCACGAGGATCATGCCCAGCGCGCACACCAGATAGAGGAAGGCGATCCCACGGCCGGGGCCCACCCCGATCACGGCGCCCACGGTCGAGGCGAGCGCCCCTCCCGGGGCCAGCAGCGGGTCGAACAGCGCGGTGCCGAGCGGCGCGACCAGGCCGATGCCGATGGGCAGCGTCGACCAGGCGACCAGCGTGTTGAGCGCGAAGACCCGCCCGTGGAACCGCGCGGGCACCTTGATCTGCACGATCGTGACGTAGATGCCGTTCATCAGCGTGAGGAAGTAGGACAGCGCGAACGCCCCCGCGCCGACCACGACGAGCGATGGGGCGAGGCCGGTGACGACGGCGCCCGCCGCGATGGCCACGGCGAAGGCCAGCACACCGCGGAACCGCCCGCGGCGCGGGCCGCCCCACAGCGACATGGTCAGCCCGCCGAGCAGCACGCCGAGCCCCGACACCAGCGAGATCACGCTGACGTCCCTCAGCGTGGCGAAGGACAGCACCAGCGGCGAGACCAGCAGGAGCAGCGGCGACAGGAACACGTTGAGCACGGCGAAGAACACCAGCGTCGAGCGCAGGCCCCGGTCGTGCCACGTGTACGTGAAGCCCTTGGCGATCTCCGTGCTCAGCGGCTCGCGCGGCCGCCAGGGCAGCGTGTCGGGGAAGCGGACCAGCAGCACCGTGACGATGGCGAACGCGTAGCTCGCCACGTCGATCGCCACGATGCCGCCGAGCCCGATCCAGGCCAGCAGCCCGGCCGCGACGAGGGGGACGACGAGCTGCGCGACGCCGTTGGTCATCTGGGTGACGCCGATGGCGTGGCCGAGGTAGTGCTTGGGGACGAGCTGCGGCACCGCCGACTGGTAGGCCAGCCGCTGGAAGCTCGCCGCCACCGATAGAGCGACGATCAGCAGGTAGATCTGCCAGATCCGGATGTCGCCGAAGAGGAGCAGCGCGGCCAGCACGGCCTGGATTCCGGCCGAGGCGCAGTCGGCCCACAGCATCACGCGCCGCCGGTCGGCCCGGTCGACGATCGCCCCGGCCAGCGGTGAGATCAGCAGCCCGGCCAGGTTGAGCACGGCCAGCGTGGAGAACTGCCCGATCGAACCGGAGTCCATGAGGACGGTCAGCGGCAGGGCCCACCCGGTGAGCGCCGAGCCGATCATCGAGAGCTGCTGCCCGGCGGAGATCGTGAGGAAGCGGCCCATGCCGGGCCGTACCTTGGGTGCGTCCGGGCCGGGCGCGTCGGAGCCGCGTGAGACCGCGTGCACCCACCACGAGGGGTTGGCCGAGCGGTCGGAGACCTCCATGTGGGTGTGGGTGCGCAGGGCGGCGGCCAGTTCCTCCGCGCGGTAGCGCAGGAAGTAGTGGCCGCCCTCGTCCAGGACGACCAGCGCGGTGACGTCGGTGAGGAAGCCCCACTCGCGGTAGCGCTCGGTGTAGAAGTCGGTGGCGGGGTCGCGCTCGCCGACCACCGAGATGATCGGCGCGCGTAACCGTGGCCGGTCCGGCGCGTCGAACAGCCCGGTGAAGTATTTCTCCGCGGCCTTCGAGTCGTGGCGCATCGTGCGGATGATGCGGTCGGCCACGCCCGGATCGAGCTCCTCCAGGTCCACGCCGCGGGCCTTGAGGCGGTTGATGTCGGTCTGGCTGCTGCGGAGGCGGTCGAACTCCCCGATTCTCGACAGCGCCCGCATGAGCCCGCGCGGCCGGGCGAACGGGAAGATCGCCCCGGCGTAGACGGCGTCCACCGCACGGCCCGCCGCCTCGACCCGGGTGGCCAGCTCGACCGCGAGCGCGGCGCCGACCCCGCAGTGGCCGTAGATCACCAAAGGACCCTCGATGGCGAGGATCTCCTCGGTGGCGCGGGCGGCCAGCTCGCCGAACTCCATCGGCTCCTCGTCCAGGCCCACGTCGTGGCCCGGGATCGCGAGCGCGTACAGCGCCTGGTCCGCCGGCAGGGCGTCGGCCAGCGGCTGGTAGACCACGGCGCTGCCCGACCCGTACGGCACGCACACGTAGGTGACGCTCGCCGTACGCGCCGGGGTGAGCCGCTGGAGCAGCGGGCGCGGGCGGTCCTCGCCGGATCCGGCGTAGGCCGCCAGCTCGCGCACGGTCCGGTAGGTGAAGATGTCCACCAGCCCGACCTGCGCCGACCCGGCGGGCAGGGCCCTGCGGAGCTTCGCGACGACCTGGACGGCGAGCAGCGAGTGGCCGCCGAGATCGAAGAAGTCGTCGTCGGCCCCGACCCGCTCGGCCGCCAGCACGTCGGCCCAGACTGCCGCGACGGCCCGCTCGGTCTCGGTCTCCGGCTCGGCGTACGGCACGTCGGCCTGCGCCTGCGGGACGGGCAGGGCGGCCCGGTCGAGCTTGCCGTTCGGCGTGAGCGGAAGGGCGTCGAGCACGACGAACATCGACGGCAGCATGTATTCCGGCAGCGTGCCCCTGATCGCCGCGCGCACCTGGGCCGGCTCGGGCACGTCGTCGCCCACGAGGTAGGCGACCAGCCGGGGGTCGCCGGGCACGTCCTCGCGCACGATCACCGCGGCGTCCCGCACCCCGGCCTTCTCGCGGAGCACGGCCTCGATCTCGCCGAGCTCGATGCGCAGGCCGCGCAGCTTGACCTGGCCGTCGAGGCGGCCCAGGAACTCGATCGTGCCGTCCGGCAGCCGGCGGGCCGCGTCGCCGGTGCGGTAGCGGCCTCCGGCGAAGCGCTCGGCGGTCAGCTCCGGGCGGGCGTGGTAGCCGAGCGCGACGCCCACGCCGCCGATGTACAGCTCGCCGGGCACCCCCACGGGCACGGGCTCGCCGTGGCGGTCGAGCACGTGCAGCGTGATGTTCTGGATGGGCGAGCCGATCGGCACCCGCGCCCGGCCCGCCAGCGCGGGCAGTGTGCACTGCCAGGCGGAGACGTCGATGGCCGCCTCCGTGGGGCCGTACAGGTTGTGCAGCTCGGCCGGGAGCGTGCGCAGGCAGCGCTCGGCCAGGTCGACGGGCAGCTCCTCCCCGCTGCACACGATGACGCGCGGCGAGGTGCAGGTCTCCACGCCCTCCTCGGCGAGGAACGCGCCGAGCATGGACGGCACGAAGTGCAGGACGGTCACCCGCTCGGCATTGATCAGATCACGCAGGTAGGCCGGGTCGCGGTGGCCTCCGGGCTCGGCCAGCACGAGCCGCGCGCCGGTGAGCAGCGGCCAGAAGAACTCCCACACCGAGACGTCGAACCCGGCCGGGGTCTTCTGCAGCACCACGTCGGCGTCGGTGAGCCGGAACCGTTTCTGCATCCAGTCGAGCCGGTTGACGATGCCGCGGTGGCTGTTGGGCACGCCCTTCGGCCGGCCGGTGGACCCGGAGGTGTAGATCATGTACGCGGCCGTGCCGGGCCCGCCCCTCGCCTCGGGCGAGGTCGCCGGCAGCCCGTCCCATACGGCGTCCAGGTCGAGCGGCAGGATGACGGCGCCGCCGGTGGCCAGCCGTTCGGCCAGGTCCTGCTGGGTCAGCACGACGGGCGCGCCCGAGTCCGCCAGCATGAACGCCAGCCGGTCGGCGGGATAGCCGGGGTCGAGCGGCACGTACGCCGCGCCGGTCTTGAGCACGCCGAGCAGGGCGGCGACCAGGTCGAGCGAGCGTTCGGCGCAGACCGCGACCAGGCCGCCCGGCCGCACGCCGAGCCCCGTGAGGCGGTGCGCGATCCGGTTGGCGCGCTCGTCGAGCTGCCGGTAGGTCCACGACCGCCCGGCGAAGGTCACCGCGACGGCCTCGGGGGTGCGGGCGACCTGCTCCTCGATCAGGCCGTGCAGGGTGGCCGTGTCCGGGTAGTCCGCGCCGGTCGCGTTCCAGCCGGCGATCAGCGCGTCGTCGCCCGTCAGCGGCAGCCGGCCGATCGGGACGTGCGGGTCGCGCACGATCGCGCGCAGCAGGTCTTCGAGGTGCCCGGCCATCCGGGCGATCGTGTCCTCGCGGAACAGCTCGGGCCGGTAGGTGAACGCGCAGTTCAGGCCCCCGTCTCCGGTGGGCGCGGCGTACAGCTCCACGTCGTGCCTGGCCGACACGGGGGCCAGCGGGAGGACCTCGATGCCGTCGCCCGGGGAGAACTCGTTCATCGAGCAGATCGTGTCGATCAGGGGCGGCCTGCTGGTGTCCCGGGGCACGCCGAGGGCCTCGACGAGCTGGGCGAAGGGCAGCTCCTCGTGATCGAGCGCGGCGAGGACCGTGCTCCTGGTGCGGGCCAGCAGCTCGGCGAACGTCGGCTCGCCGTCCAGCCGGGCCCGTATCGCCAGCATGTTGACGAACATGCCCACAACGTTCTCGAACTCCGGTCTGCTCCGCCCGGCCACCGGCACGCCGACCGCGAAGTCGTCCTGGCCGGTCAGCCGGGAGAGCAGGACCTGGTAGGCGGCCAGCAGGGTCATGAACGTGCTCGCGCCGTGGTCGCGGCTCAGCGCGGCGACGCCGTCCATCAGATCAGGCGGGAGGAGGCGCACGTGGGTCGCGCCGTCGAGTGTCTGCAGCGCCGGGCGGGGCCGGTCCGTGAGGAGTTCGAGGCGCGGCAGCCCGGCCAGCTCCCCGCGCCAGTAGTCCAGCTCGCGGTCCACGGACCGCGCACGCTGCCACACGGCGACGTCGCCGAAGCGTACGGCGGGCGCGGGCGGCTCCTCGCCGTGCCAGAGCGCGAGCAGGTCGCGCATGAGCAGGTGCAGCGACTGGCCGTCGGCCACGATGTGGTGCACGAGCAGGGCGACGATGTGCTCGTCCTCGGCCTTGCTGACGACGACGCACTTGAGCAGCGGGCCCTCGGCGAGGTCGAGCGGGATGGCGGTCTCGGCGCCGATGAGCGCGATCGCCTCCTCGTCGGTGGCCGCCGTGGTGCGGTTCAGCGGCACCTCCGCCGTGTCCACGACGTGGACGGCGGGCGCGCCCTCCTCGGTCGCCGTGAACCGCTGGCGCAGGCCCTCGTGCCGGGCCGGCAGCGCGGCCAGTGCGTGGGCCAGCCGGTCCTCGTCCAGCGGCTCAGGCAGCCGTACGGCGAGCACCAGGGTGTAGGTGGTGGTGCCCGGCGTGAACTGCTCCATGAACCACAGCGGTTCCTGGGCCGGGGACATCGGGGGTTCGACGCCCTCCGGGCGCCGGGGAATGGAGTCGCGTGCGGAGCGGGCCCGCAGTCTGCGTCGGAGCAGTTCTCGCTTGGCGTCTGACAGGTCAGCCACAGACATGTGACACGGCCCTTCGATGGCGTACAGGCGGACAGTCACGCACGCAGTGAAACGATCTTTGTTTCGGCGTTAATCACATAGGCGACATTTGGTCATCTGGACGTTATGCGTCACTTTACGTTGGCGGCACCGCGCCTGGGCGTAGCCGACGATGGTCCGTCCGGTTTCCGGGACGACCAGCGCTCGCCGCACGCCGTGTCGCTGAAACTTTCACCCCGGAGACCTGTGGATCGAGCCGGCCGGATCCTCGGATGCGGCACCATGACGCCATGACGCACTGGTTCCGCGCCTATTCGGACGAAGAGGACATCTGGTTCTACTTCGAGGTGGATGCCGGCGGCTGGGTGACCCGCCAGATCGAGCTCAGCGGACCGAGCGGCGTCCCCGTCGCCGCGGCGTCGCTGGAGGAATGGCAACAGGCCTATGAGGAGGGGCGGATCGGCCGGTACGAGGCGACCTACGGCCTGACCGCCGAGAGTCCTGTGCAGGAGTGGGAGGGATACGAGCCCCACGCGCTGACCTCGGCCGAGTTCGAGGACACGTGGAGCCGGGCCCGTCGGCACCTTCTTCAGGCAACCGCTGAGCCCTGAGTCGCGAGCCCTGAGTCGCGAGCCCTGAGTCGCGAGCCCTGAGTCGCGAGCTCTGAGTCGTGAAGCCTGTGGCGTGAGTCCGGTCAGCGGCCGTTGATCCGCCACATGGGCTCGACCACGGTCCACTGGGCCTCCCATACCCGGCGGGCCCTGCGCTGGTTGAGGAGGCGGGTGCAGGTCACCAGCAGCGCGAGGATCGCGGTCGCGGCCAGCGGGATGCCCGTGCCGACGGTCAGCGCGGCGACCACCGTGGTCTCCCGGTCCTGTGGCCGGGGCGTGATCACGCCCTTGTCGTCGGTCCAGATGCGCACGGTCTCTCCCGCGTTCCTGTTGGGCGAGACCTCGATGACACCGGCTCTCACCGTGCCGTTGGGGGCCACCCAGGTGGCCTGGGCATGCCCGACCGCCGCTCCGGCCACCGACAGCCGGGGCGTCGTCACGTTGCCCGTCAGTGTGGCGACGACCTGATGCCGCGTGCGCGCCTGCTCGGCCTCCGTCTTCAGGCCCTTGCCGTACTCGCGCATGCCCAGCATCACGCCGAACACGATCGCGGCCACGATCCCCAGCACCGCGACAAGCCGAACCACCGCTTCGACCCGGTCGCACCGGCGCCGAAGCGGATTCCTGTCAAGTCCCAGCCAGCGAGCGAACCTGGCGAATAGATTCTGCGACATCTCACACCTCACAGGGTCATTACCACTGCGAGTCCCGTTTATGCCTATTTTGCATCCCAAGAGAATCCAGGGGAACGCCCCTCCCGATATGCCCGGACACCTTCGGCCATTTCGCCACTCTCCCGGGCCTCCCGCTGCCAGGCGCGCACCTCGGCCTCCCCGGCCCGGCCGTCGATGATCTGCTTGGCCGCCGCCAGCGTCAGCCGGGACCGGCCGGCCATCGTGGCCGCCAGGCCGTACACGCGCTCGCGGAGGTCCTCCGGACGGCAGACCTCGTCGACGAGGCCGGTGCGCAAGGCGTGATCTGCGCCGATGAGCTCCGCCGAGTAGAGCAGGAGCTTCGCCGTGGCGGGTCCGGCGATCTCCGCGAGCCGCCGCGTGGAGCTGAGCGGATAGACGATCCCGAGCTTGGCCGGGGTGACGCCGAAGCGAGCCCCGTCCGCCGCGACGCGCAGATCACAGGCGAGCGCGAGCTGGCATCCGCCGCCGACGCAGTATCCCTCGATCATCGCGATCACGGGTTTCGGAAAGGTCATGAGCGCGTGCTCTGCGACAACGGTGAGACCGGTGTCATCCTCGTTATCGCCAAGCTCATGAATTTCCGAAATATCGGCACCGGAACAGAAAGTTCCGCCCGCTCCGGTGAGGACGAGGACGCGTACCTTCGCGTCGGCGGCGAGGTCCGCGAGGATGCCCGGCAGCGCCCGCCACATGGCGGCCGTCACGGCGTTGCGCTTGGCGGGCCGGTCGAAGGTGAGGGTGGCGACGTGCTCGTCGAGGGTCAGGTCGAACCCGTCGGTAACTTCCATCTCTCGATTGTCCGGTTCGCCCGTCCCGCTGCGCCAGCGGGGTCCCGACGCGTGATGGCATAATCGCCGCGCAGCGGGACGATCCCGTACGCCTTCCCCCCAAGGAGTCTCTCGGTGTTCGGGATCCTCCGGCCGTGTGCCCGCCACTCCTGCCCGTCCGTCCACGCGGCCTGGCGCGCGCACCTGTGCGGGCTCTGTCTGACGCTGCGCGACCGGCACGGGCAGCCGGCCCGGATGGCGACCAACTACGACGGCCTCATCCTGTCGGTCCTGACCGAAGCACAGACACGGGCACAGACGCGGGCACAGACGCGGGCTCAGACGGGGGACCTGTCGCAGAACCGGCGGACCGCCGGGCCCTGCGCGCTGCGCGGCTTCCAGCGGGCGGAGGTGGTGCCGTCGGACGACCCGGGCGCCCGCCTGGCGGCCGTGGTCTCGCTGGCCCTCGCCTCGGGCAAGATCCGCGACCACGCGTCCGACGGCGACGGGATCGCGGCCCGGCGCGTGGCCGGACTCCCCCTGCGCGCCATGGCCTCGGCCTGGGCCTCGGCCGCCCGGCGCGGCGCTGAGTCGATCGGCTTCGACACGGCCGTGCTGACCGAGGTCTCCGCCCGCCAGGCGCTGCTGGAGTCGTCCCCCGGGCGCGGCCTGCTCGACGTCACCGAGCCCACCGAGACCGCCGTGGCCGCGGCCTTCGCGCACACCGCCGTGCTCGCCGGCCGGCCGGGCAACGTGGAGAGCCTGCGTGAGGCCGGCCGTTTCTTCGGCCGGATCGCGCATGTGATCGACGCGGTCGAGGACCTCGCCGAGGACCGGGCCCGCGGGGCGTACAACCCGCTTGACGCGACCGGCGCCTCGCCCGCCGAGGCCCGGCGCGTGTGCGAGGAGGCGCTGCACGGGCTGCGCCTGGCCGTACGCGACCTCGAACTGGAGGAGCGGCACCTGGTCGAGGCGCTGCTGTGCGACGAGACCCGGCGTGCCGTCGACCGGGCGTTCGGGACGCGTGCCCACGCCGCCTGTGGCACACACCGCATGGCGGCCGGGGACGCCTCCCCCACGCCGCCCGACGCCCCGCCCGGCGGCTCCCCCAGGGGTCCCGGCGACCGCCCGGGGATCGCGCTGACCGCGTTGGCCGGGATGGGGGTCTTCCTGACCTGCGGGCTCTACCGCCCGCCGTGGAGCGAATATCGGGGTGCGCCGTGGAGCGAGCGCTGCTGGTGCGGCGATTGCGACTGCCCCGACTGCTCGGACTGCTGTGACTGCGCCGACTGCTGCTCGTCATGCTCCGACTGCTGCTCGGGCGACGGCTGCTGCTGCGGGGACAACTGCTGCTGTGGTGACGGCTGCTGCTGCGACTGCGGCGCCTGACGGCTCACGCGGGCGCGGCCGGGCCGTCCGTGCCCAGGAGGCGGTCGTAGGGAACCGCATGACTCGTGCGGCCGTGGAAGCCGGTCGTGGTCGTCGCGGTGAACAGGGAGGGACCATCCCCGCGGGCGCGGGGCCGATACCTGATCGTGGCCTGCCGCCGGGGCTTTGAGAGGAGCATTCCCGCCGACGAGGGGATGGCGACGAGAAGGACGAATGGTCAGAGGTATCGGAGCTCACGCCATGGTACGGCGGCAGCTGGTCCGTCCGGGCGGCGGTCCATCAGATAGGTGAGCAGCGCGGCGGCCCTTGCGAGGATCGGCGCTATCGTCGGCCCATGGGAAGATCGCGCCCCCCTTTCCGCCGGCTCACCCCCGCCGAGCGCCGGCTCTGGGACGCCTATCCCTCCGGCGACTGGGTCGACCTGCGCCACGGCCGGGAGACCGATCCCTCCTCGGGCGGCGAGTGGGGCCGCTCCCGGGTGGTCAGGGCGGAGGTGATCTCCGCCCTGGTGCTCGACCGGGGCGCCGGCGGTTCGGCCCGGGTGCCGGGCGTCCGGCTCGCCGGGGCCCGGATCATCGGCGATCTCAACCTGTCCGACGCCACGATCGAGGCGAAGATCCACCTGCTCGACTGTCACATCGCCGGGACGGTCTCGTTCAACGACGCCAGGACCAGGGGCGTGCGGCTGCGCCGCTGCGACATCGTCCGCTTCCGGGCCAGCCGGGCCACGATCGACGGGCTGCTCGACCTCGACGGATCGGCCGTACGCGAGGGGGTGCGCCTGGACAACGCCCACGTGACCGGGCAGCTCCGGCTCTCCGGTGCCCGGTTGGGCACACCCGGCCAGAATCCCTACCGGGGCACGCCGCCCGGGGCGCCGTCCCTCCTGGAGCAGGCCCACTGGAGCGGGCCGGAGGGATCGCAGGAGCCGCGCACCTGGGAGTCGGTCGCGCTGTGGGCCGGCGGGCTGGTCGTGGACGGCAGCGCCTTCTTACGGAACATGCGGGCCACGGGCGGGCTGCGGCTGATCGGCGCCCGGTTCGCCAGCGGGCTCTACCTCCAGGGCGCGGTCGTCACCGCGGACGGCGTCCCCGCCGTGCACGCCGACCATTTGCAGGCCGACGCGGCCGAGCTCGGCGCGGGCTTCACCGCCCACGGCACCGTACGGTTGCGCGGCGCGCATATCCGCGGGGTCCTGTCGTTCCACGGGGCGGTGCTGCGGGCGACCGGACGGGCGCTGCACCTGAGCCACATGCAGGCGGACGAGCTCATCCTGCTGCCCGAGTCGATCGAGGGCGAGGTCAACCTCGGCTACTCCCGCTTCGGTGTGCTGTTCGACCGCCCGGAGAGCTACCCGGGCCACGTGCGGCTCGAAGGGCTGACGTACGAGTCGCTGCGCGGCCCGGCGACCCTGTCCGACCGGCTCTCCTGGCTGCGGCGCGACCCCGGAGGCTACCGCCCCCAGCCGTACGAGCAGCTCGCCGCCTACTGCCGGCGCATCGGCCACGAGCCGGACGCGCGCCGGGTGCTGCTGGCCAGGCAGCGGGCGCGGCGGCGGACGCTGCGGCCGCCCGGGCGGCTGTGGGGCCGGCTGCTCGACGGGCTCGTCGGGTACGGATACCGGCCCTGGCTCGCCGGGCTGTGGGCCGCGCTGCTCCTCGCGACGGGCACGGCGATCTTCACGCGGTGGCCGCCGCACCAGATCGGCCTGGACGAGTCACGCCATTTCAACGCCTTCGTCTACACGCTCGACCTGCTGGTGCCGGTGAGCGTGTTCGAGCAGCGCGGGGCCTGGGAGCCGGCCGGATGGACCCAGTGGCTGGCGAATGGACTGATCGCGGCGGGCTGGATCCTCGCCACCGCGCTCATCGCCGGCGCGAGCAGGCTCCTGCGGCCGTCCAACGCCCCCTGAACGGGAGTCGGTTCGGCGAGCCGGACGCGCCGGACGTACGGCACATCATAATCAATCAAGTGATTGAATGACGTATCGCCGAAACCCCGGCGCACCCGTCCGATCCGGATGCGCCGGGCGAGCCGGGCGAGCCGGGCGCCGAAAAGCGGGCGGATCAGAAGGCCTCGTCGAAGCTGACGTCGCCCTCGACGGCCACCTGGTAGGCCGAGACACGGCGCTCGAAGAAGTTCGCCAGCTCCTGCACGTCCTGGAACTCCATGAACGGGAAGGGGTTATCCGTGCCGTACCGCACGGGCAGGCCGAGCCGGGCGAGCCTGCGGTCGGCGACATACTCCAGGTAACGCCGCATGTTGTCCGCGCTCATGACGCCGTGCCCGTCGCCGCACAGGTCGCGGGCGAAGGCGAGCTCGGCGGCGACCGCCTCCTCCATCATCCGCGTCACCTGGGCCGCCAGCTCGTCGTCGAACAGGTCCGGCTCCTCGCGGCGTACGGTGTCCACCACCTCGAAGGCGAACTCCATGTGCATCGACTCGTCGCGGAACACCCAGTTGGTGCCGGTCGCGAGACCGCCGAGCAGCCCCCGCGAGCGGAACCAGTAGACGTACGCGAAGGCGCCGTAGAAGAACAGTCCCTCGATGCAGGCGGCGAAGCAGATCAGGTTGAGCAGGAAGGCTTGCCGGTCCTCCCGGGTCTCCAGCCGGTTCAGCTCGCTGATCGAGTCGATCCAGCGGAAGCAGAACTCGGCCTTGTCGCGGATCGACGGGATGTGCTCGACGGCGGCGAACGCCTTGGCCCGCTCGTCGTGATCGGGCAGGTAGGTGTCGAGCAGGGTCAGGTAGAACTGGACGTGCACCGCCTCCTCGAACAGCTGCCTGCTCAGGTACAGCCGCGCCTCGGGGGCGTTGACGTGCTGATAGAGGTTCAGCACCAGGTTGTTGGCCACGATCGAGTCGCCGGTCGCGAAGAACGCCACGAGCCGGTTGATCAGGTGGCGCTCCCCCTCGTCGAGGGTCGCGAGGTCGGCGAGGTCGGAGGCGAGATCGACCTCCTCGACCGTCCAGGTGTTCCTGATCGCCGCGCGATACCTCTCGTAGAACCCGGGGTAGCGCATCGGGCGCAGGGTCAGGTCCATGCCGGGGTCGAGCAGCATCGTTCTCATTGGCAAGCCTCGCAGATCTCGGGGTTCTCAAGGGAGCAGGCGACGGCGTCCACCGGCGTGACCGCGGGGACGGTCGTCTGGGCGATCCTCGTCGCCGGGCGGGAGCGCAGGTAGTAGGTGGTCTTCAGGCCCGACCGCCAGGCGTAGGCGTACATCGACGAGAGCTTGCCGATGGTGGGGGCGGCCATGAAGAGGTTGAGCGACTGCGACTGGTCGACGTACGGCTGCCGCGCGGCGGCCAGGTCGATGAGCGCCTTCTGGGGCAGCTCCCAGGCGGTGCGGTAGAGCGTCCTGAGCTCGGCCGGGATGGCGGCGATGTCCTGGATCGAGCCGTCGTTGAGCTTGATCGCGTCGCGCATCGACCGCGTCCACAGGCCGAGGGCCTGGAGGTCCCGCACGAGATAACGGTTGACCTGGAGGAACTCCCCCGACAGCGTCTCCCGCTTGAAGACGTTGGACACCTGCGGCTCGACGCACTCGTAGCAGCCCGCGATCGAGGCGATCGTGGCCGTCGGCGCGATCGCGATCAGCAGGGAGTTGCGCAGTCCGGTCTCCGCGATCCTGGCCCGCAGCGCGGCCCACTCCTCCGGGTGGACCGGGGTGCACGGATAGTGGTCGAGGTGCAGCACGCCGTCCGCCGCCCGCGTCTCCCCGTACGCCGGGTGGCGCCCGCGCTCCGCGGCCAGGTCGGCCGAGGTGCCGTACGCCGCGAGCGCGATCTCCTCGGCGATGCGGGTGGACAGCGCGAGCGCCTCGGGCGAGTCGAACGGCAGGCGCAGCGCGAAGAACACGTCGGCGAGGCCCATGACGCCGAGGCCGACCGGCCGCCACTTGCGGTTGGCCGCCTCCGCCTCGGGCGTCGGATAGAAGCCGAGGTCGATCGTCCGGTCCAGGAACCGTACGGCGGTGCGGACGGTGGCGCGGAGCCTGCCGAAGTCGACGGCGTCGCCCTCCGGGGTCAGGTGCGCGGCGAGGTTGACCGAGCCGAGGTTGCACACGGCGGTCTCGCCGTCGCTGGTGACCTCCAGGATCTCGGTGCACAGGTTGGACAGGTGGATGACGTTGCCGGGCCGCGCGGTCTGGTTGGAGGCGCGGTTGGAGGCGTCCTTGAACGTCATCCAGCCGTTGCCGGTCTGGGCGAGCGTGCGCATCATCCGGGCATAGAGGGCGCGGGCCGGCACCTGCTTGACGTAGCGCCCGGCGGCCTCCAGCTCGCGATAACGGGTGTCGAACGCCTCACCCCACAGGTCGGTCAGCTCGGGGACCTCCTTGGGGTCGAACAGCGACCACGTGCCGTCCGCCTCGACCCGGCGCATGAACTCGTCGGGCACCCAGTTGGCCAGGTTGAGGTTGTGCGTGCGCCGCGACTCCTCGCCCGTGTTGTCGCGAAGCTCCAGGAACTCCTCGATGTCGGCGTGCCAGGTCTCCAGGTAGACGCAGGCCGCGCCCTTGCGCCTGCCGCCCTGATTGACGGCCGCCACCGACGCGTCGAGCGTGCGCAGCCACGGCACGATGCCGTTGGACAGGCCGTTGGTGCCCCGGATCAGCGAGCCGCGCGAGCGCACCCGCGTCCAGGCGATGCCGATCCCGCCCGAATACTTCGACAGCCGGGCCACCTGGCCGTACCGCTCGTAGATGCTCTCCAGCTCGTCCCTCGGGGAGTCGAGCAGGAAGCACGACGAGAGCTGCGGCCGGCGCGCGCCCGAGTTGAACAGCGTCGGCGAGCTGGGCAGATAGGCCAGCGTGGACATCAGGCCGTACAGCTCGGCCGCCTCCGCCACCGTGGCCGACAGCCCGCAGGCGACGCGCAGCAGGAAGTGCTGCGGGCGCTCCAGCACGCGCCGGGTGACCGGGTGGCGCAGCAGGTAGCGGTCGTAGACCGTGCGCAGCCCGAAGTATTCGAACCGGTCGTCGGCCGCCGGGTCGATCAGCGCGTCGAGCGCCTCGGCCTCACCGGCCACGAAGGCGGCGACGGCGTCGCCAAGCAGCCCGGCGGCGTGGGCGGCGGCGACCGACTCGGAGAACGTGCGCACCCCCTCGGCCGCCGCCTCCTCCGCGATCAGCCCGCTCAGCAGCCTGGCCGCCCGGCGCGAGTTCTCCGGGTCGGCGATGACCCCGGCCGCCGCCTCCTCGATGGCCTGCCAGACCTGCGCCGCGTCCCACCCGCCGTCCCACCCGCCGTCCGGGCCGCCGTCCGGGCCGGCCGATGCCCGCCGTACGGCACCGGTGGAGGGTCCGGAGTTCCCCGCCGAAGCCCACGGCCCGCCGCGTACCTCTGACGCGGGGTCCGCGGAAGCGGAGGCCGGGTCGGTGATCGTCATCAGATGCCCTCTCCTCGTCGTCTCGTGTCCCGGCCGGACCGGAGGGAGGCATGCCGCGGCGCACGCGCACGAGAGGGATTCGTGCCGTGACGATGCGGCGAGCCCGCCCTCGGGGCCCGGCGCGGGGCGCGCGCCCATGCGCGCGCATCGCTGGCAGGTCTTCGGACTCGCGGGCGCCCGGCCGGGCTCGCGCCCTGCCGGTCCTACTGGCCGTCGCTTCCCGGGCGCGCTCGCGCCCAGTGCTCGGAGCACAGCACCGTGCTGTGCCGACGGCGGTCGTTCCCGCTCACCGCTGCGGGGCAGTCCCGGATTTCCACCGGGTTCCCTCTTGCCTCACCAAGGTGAACCAGCAACGCGATGGATCCTACATCTAGTGGCCCTTCCCGCAAGCACCCCTACAAGTTGTGTTTTTCAGCGGAGTCCGAGATCATTGAGGAGCAGGGCCGTACGGCGTGCCTCGCCGGCGAGCCATTGCCGGAAGTCGTCGCCGTCGAGCCACATCGGCGTCCAGTCGTTGCGCTCGCACAGGCGCCGCCAGCCCGGCGTGTCGGCGACGGCACGGCACAGATCGAGCAGGGCGTCCGGCTCGGGCGTGCCGCGCGGGGCGATCAGCCCGGTCCAGTCGGCGAACACGACGCGTACGCCCGACTCCGACAGCGTCGGCGCGTCCACCCCGGACAGCCGCTCGGCGGAGGAGACGGCGAGCGGGCGCAGCCGTCCGGCGCGCACATGGGGGGCGACCTCGCGCCTGCTGCCGAACCCGAGCGCGAGCCGCCCGTCGACGACCGCGGCGACGGCCTGCGCCCTGCTGCCGAACGCGACGTAGTCGAGCAGGCGGACGTCGGCTCCCAGGCCCCGGGCGGTCATGCCGAACAGCAGGTGTTCCGGGCCACGGTCGGCGCCGCCCGCGACCCGGTGCGCCCCCGGGTTCCGCAGCAGCGCGGCGGCGAACTGGTCGAACGTGCGATAGCCCGAGTCGGGCGAGGCGACCAGCACCTCCCACTCCCCCGCCAGCCGCGCGAGCGGTACGGCCCGGGCCACGAGGAGGGGGTCGCGGGCCAGCGCGCAGGCGGCGAGCAGCGCGGAGTCGGCGACCACCAGGCCGGCCCCCGGCCGGTTCAGGTCGGCGAGAGCCGTCCCGCCGCCACCGGTCTCCCGCCTGATCCGTACGGCCCGGGCCCAGCCACGCCCTTCCACGAGCGACTTGAACCCGGCGGCGACGCCCTCCCCGCACCCGCCGGGCGGGCCCGGGACCATCAGGGAGAGCTCCCCGCGGCGCGGGGGTGCGGGGACACCGCATGCGCCCGCGAGGGCCAGGACTCCCAGTGCGAGGACCGTACGGCGTCGCATGTCGGCACCCTCCACCCCGAAGAGTCCCTTACACGCACAGACTATGAGTAACTACACCATGTCACCACATAACGGACGTTACGGCTGCGGCGATCGATGGGTGGTTCTCGCCGGGTGGAGGGCGATCCCGCGGTGGTCGCGGGTCAGGCGCCTGCCGCAGGAGCTCGGAAAGAAGCCGTCGTCCTCGCTGCGATGGTGACTGCCCAGTGCGGCACAGCAGGTGTGACAGTGGGCACGCGGGTCGGGCTTGATCACCTCGACCCGCTTGGCTCGCGCGAGCAGTTCCGCGTGCGCAACACCCGCTCGGTCAGGGATACAGGCGTCGTATACAAAGGCAGGCATGGAGGACCTTGTCGAGCACCGTTACGGCCGCGACGACATACGGCTGATGACGGCGTCCTTCCGTAGGCATCACTTCGTTCCGCACGCGCACAGCGAGTACGCCATAGCGGCGATCGAGCGCGGGGTGGAGGCCGTCCGCTATCGCGGCGCCACCGAGCACGCACCCGCGGGCAGCCTGCTCCTCCTCGACGCCGACACCATCCACGCCGGCCGTCCCGGCATCCCCGAGGGCTGGGACTACCGGGTCTTCTACATCCCGCAGCACCTGCTCGCGGAGCTCGCCGGGCACCGGCCGGCCTTCTCCACACCGGCTCCGTACGATCCTCGCCTGGCCGCCCGCCTGATCCGGCTGCACCGCCGCCGGGACCAGACCTCCCTCGCCGCGCAGGAGGAGTTCGAGGCGCTGTGCACCGAGATCCTCGTCCGCTACACGCGCCGCGGGATCGCCCCGGCGCCCATCCGCACGACGCCGGCGGGGCCGGTCGCGAAGGTGCAGCGGCATCTGGCCGAAGACCTGCGGCGCACCCCGAGCCTGGACGAGCTCGCGCAGGTGGCGGGCCTGCCCCGGTTCCGGCTGCTGCGCGCCTTCCGCCGCGAGACCGGCGTGACCCCGCACGGCTACCTGCTCCAGCTCCGCCTGCGCTGCGCCCAGCAGCTCCTGACCGCCGGGCACACCATCGCGCGGGCCGCCGCGGAGAGCGGCTTCTACGACCAGGCGCACCTGCACCGCCATTTCCGCCGTACGTTCGCGGCCACCCCGGGCCGGTTCGCGCGCAACGACGTACAAGACCGGCGCGGCTCGCGCGCCTAGCGTTGCCGGGCATGGACGAATACACCGGGCCCGAGTTCTCCCGCAGCGCGCTGCTCACCATCGACCTGCAGCGCGACTTCGTCGCCGGCATCGCCGGCACCACCGAGGTGCTGCCCGCGGTCCGGCGCCTCACGCACGCGTTCCGCGAGGCGGGGCGGCCCATCGTGCATGTCGTGCGCCTCTATCTGCCCGACGGCAGCAACGCCGACCTGTGCCGCCGGACGCTGCGCGGCATGGTCAACCCGCACTCCCCGGGCTCCCAGCTGGCCGCCGGACTGCTCCCCGGCGGGCTCCCCGGCGGAACGGCGGAACGCGAGCTCGACCCGGACCTGCTCCTCGCGGGACGCGCGCAGGAGGTCGGCCCGGGCGAGCACATCCTGTACAAACCCCGCTGGAGCGCCTTCTACGGCACCCCGCTGCTGGAGCACCTCGCGGAACGCGCGGTGAGCACCGTGGTCGTCGCCGGGTGCAACTACCCGAACTGCCCGCGTTCCACCCTCGTCGACGCGACCGAGCGCGACCTGCGCGCCGTCGCGGTCCGCGACGCCCTGTCCGGCTGGACCGCCGGCGCGGACCGCGAGCTGGCGGGGATGGGCATCGCCTGCCTGGACACGAGCGAGGTCGTCGCCGCCGTCCGGTCGCGCGCGGCGTCCCGGGCCTGACTCCGTACGGCCCGCACCGGCACGCGGCGTGGGCCGTACGGCGTGCGGACGGTTATTCGACCGTCACGCTCTTGGCGAGGTTGCGCGGGCGGTCGACGTCGCGCTCCAGGGCGACGGCCGCGTGGTAGGCGAAAAGCTGCAGCGGGATCGTGAGCAGGATGGGGTCGAGCTCGACCTCGTTCTTGGGCACCACGATGCAGTCGTCGGCCGCCTCGGACGTGCGGTGGCCGACCATGAGGATGCGCCCGTGCCTGGCCCGGATCTCGCCCAGCGTGGTGAGGTTCTTGTCGAGCAGCTCGTCGTCCGGGACGATCGCGACCGTCGGCAGCTCGGGGCTGATCAGCGCGAGCGGGCCGTGCTTGAGCTCGCTCGCCGGGTATGCCTCGGCGTGGACGTAGGAGATCTCCTTGAGCTTCTGCGCGCCCTCGCGGGCCACCGGGTAGCCGCGCACCCGGCCGACGAACATCATGCCCGGCGAGTCGGCGTACTTCTTCGCCAGATCCCTGATCCGGTCCTCCAGCGTGAGGATCTCCTTGATCTGCTCGGGCAGCCGGCGCAGGCCCTCGCAGATCCTGCGGCCGTCGGCGGGCGACAGGTCGCGTACGCGGCCGAGGTGCAGGGCGAGCAGCGCGAACGCCACGGCCGTCGAGGTGAACGCCTTGGTGGACGCCACCGAGACCTCGGGGCCCGCGTGCAGGTAGATGCCGCCGTCGGTCTCCCGGGCGATGGCGCTGCCGACGGTGTTGACGATGCCGAGCACCCGGCCGCCCTTGCGCTTGAGCTCCTGCACCGCGGCGAGCGTGTCGTACGTCTCCCCCGACTGGCTGATCGCGACGTACAGCGTGTCGGGCTCGACGACGGGGCTGCGGTAGCGGAACTCCGACGCGGGCTCGGCGTCGGCGGGGATGCGGGCCAGCTCCTCGATGAGCTGCGCGCCCATCTGCCCGGAGTAGTACGCGGACCCACAGCCGATGATCTTCACGCGGCGGAACGAGCGGGTCTCGCGGGCGTCCATGTTGAGGCCGCCCAGGTGGGCGATGTGGAACCGGTCGTCGATCCGGCCGCGCAGCGTGCGGGCGACCGTGTCGGGCTGCTCGGAGATCTCCTTGAGCAGGTAGTGCTCGTAGCCGCCGTTGTCGTAGTGGCCGGCGTCCCAGTCGACCGTGAACGGCTCCTTGGCCGTCTCCCTGGCGTCGCTGGTGAACGTGTTGAACCCGTCGGCCTTGATGACCGCGAGCTCGCCGTCCTCCAGGTGGACGACCTGCCGGGTGTAGCGGATGAGCGCGGCGACGTCGGAGGCGGCGAACATCTCCTTCTCGCCGAGGCCGAGCACGATCGGGCTGCCGTTGCGGGCCACCACGATCTCGCCGGGACGCTGCGCGTCGATGACGGCGATGCCGTACGTGCCGACCACGCTCTTCAGCGCCCGTGAGACGGCCTCGCGCAGCGAGTCGGTCTCCTTGACCATGCGCCCGACGAGCTGCGAGAGCACCTCGCTGTCGGTCTCGCTCTCGAACTTCACGCCCTCGCCCTCCAGGCGGCGGCGCAGCTCGTCGGCGTTCTCGATGATGCCGTTGTGCACGACCGCGACGCGCTGCTCCTGGTCGAGGTGCGGGTGCGCGTTCACGTCACTGGGCGCGCCGTGGGTGGCCCAGCGGGTGTGCCCGATGCCGCTCGTGCCCTTGAACTTCGCGGGTACGGCCGCCGCCAGGTCGGCGACCCGGCCCTTGACCTTGCGCGTCTTGAGGCTCTTGGCGTTCACGACGGCGAGGCCGGCCGAGTCGTAGCCCCGGTACTCCAGTCGCTGGAGACCTTCGAGCAGGATGGGTGCCGCATCCTTTGGCCCGACATAAGCGACGATTCCGCACATAACCGCTCCTATCCGTAAACGATCCGCCGGAGCTGGCGCAGGGTCAGCTCCGGTGCCGCGACACGCCTTCCCGCGAGCTCGGCGGAGATTCTGGGAAAGATCTGGTCGTTCGTCAGCCCCCTCGACTTGAGTTCGCCGTGGCGGCGCCGCACGTACTCTTCCGCGGGCTCGCCGAAGTACGCCAGGACGTCGGCCACCACGCGAGCCGCCTCCCCGGGCCCCAGTGACGTGGTCCGGGTGAGGTGACCGATCAGATCCTCGAAGGGATGCCGTGCCGTGGACACAGAGCAGGACCCTAACGCAGCGCCGATACCGACTAACAAGGATCCTGCCCGTTTTCGGGCAGGATCAGCTCCGCGAAGGCTCCAAACGGCGCCATGACAGCCCCTCGTTGCGGTCAGGGCAGTGTCCGCGAGGCCGCCCGCCGGGATTCAGCTCCTGCGCAGCAGCAGGCGGCCCTGGCGGAACCGCTCGCCGTCGAGAGGCTCGCGCAGCATCCGTGCCACCTCGGCGAAGCCCGCCTCGCGCGCCGGCTCGGCGAGGCCGTCGATCGGCCAGCGGTACGCCGGCGCCGCCTTGTGGTCGAACTCCGTCACCGGATCGCCCTCGGATTCGAAGAACCCGAGCAGGAGGTGGCCGCCGGGGGCCAGCACACGGCGGAACTCGGCGAAGTACGGCGGCAGCTCCCGCGGCGGGGTGTGGATGACCGAGTACCACGACAGGATGCCGCGCAGCTCGCCGTCGGCGAGGTCGAGCGCGTGCATGGAACCGACCTCGAAGCGCAGCCCGGGGTGCGCCGCACGGGCGAGCTCGATCATCCGGGGTGACAGGTCGATGCCGAAGGCGTCCAGCCCCAGACTCCGAAGGTGCGCCGTCACATAACCGGGGCCGCAGCCGAGTTCGGCGACGGGCCCTGCCCCGTCGGTCCGTACGAGCTCGGCGAACGCGGCCAGCGCCGCGCGGTCCAGCGGCAGGCGGTCGAGCGAGTCCCGGAAGAGATCGGCGTAGAGGTCGGCGACGGAGTCGTACGCCTGGGCCGTCGCGGTGGGATAGGGGGCGGATTCGGTCATGGCGGGTGACTCTAGTGCCTCGGCTCACACCGCGCGGACCTCCGGACGCGCGGCGTGCGCGGCGCGGGCGATCGGGGGCGGACCCGGGAAGAACCGCCCCCGCAGGCCGGCGCGGGCGGTCAGGCCGCCGGGGCGGCGGCGCGCAGCACCTTCATGAACTCACGCATCCACGCCGGGTGGTCCGGCCAGGCCCGCCCGGTCACGAGGTTCCGGTCGACGTGCGCCTCGCTGTCGACCCACGTGCCGCCGCCGTTCTCGACGTCGGTCGCGCAGGCGGGGTACGCGCTGCTCTCGCGGCCCTTCAGCACCCCGGCGGCGGCGAGCACCAGCGGCCCGTGACAGAGCGCGGCGATCGGCTTTCCGGCGTCCGCGAAGTGGCGGACGATCTCCTGGACGTCCCGGTCGCCGCGGATGTACTCGGGGGCCCGGCCGCCGGGGATCACCAGCGCGGCGTACTCGTCCGGGTTCACGTCGGAGAAGGCGACGTCGGCCGCCCAGGTGTGGCCCGGCTTCTCGGTGTAGGTGTCGAAGCCGTCCACGAAGTCGTGCACCACGAACTGCAGCTTCTTCGCGGACGGCGCCGCGATGCGCGCCTCGTAGCCCTCCTCCAGAAGCCGCTGGTACGGGTACATCACCTCGAGGTCCTCGGCCGCGTCACCGGTGATGATCAGCACCTTCGCCATGGCGTAACCCCCTCGTGCGTACGGTTGCCGCCTCATCGTGCGCACGGCCTCGCCCGCGGGTCAACGTCTCGGCTTCCTTCGGTCACGTGCCGCGTGGGCGCCGGGATTGAGGCCAGTTGGCACCGGCACCCTCCGGGATCCGCTAGAGTTATTCCTGCGTCGCCGGGAAAAACCCGAGCGATCGCTGCGGAAGTGGCTCAGTGGTAGAGCATCACCTTGCCAAGGTGAGGGTCGCGGGTTCGAATCCCGTCTTCCGCTCGGAGCCCGGACGAGATCCGGGCACGGACGATTAGCTCAGCGGGAGAGCGCTTCCCTGACACGGAAGAGGTCACTGGTTCAATCCCAGTATCGTCCACCACATCCCGTCAAAGGCCGGGCCGCTTTCGCGGCTCGGCTTTTTGCGTTCGTTCCCGTCGCCGCGCGGCCCCAGCGGGTGGGCCCGATGCACGCGCCGGATGCCGATCCGCCCGGACGGCGACATCGCCTCTGCGCACATGAACGAGGCGGACACCCAAGGCTCCATCCGGCGCTCACGACGCGGTTCGGCTGAGGTCCGGCCGTCCGGCGAGTTGTAGACGTCGGCGTTCACTACTTCTTATAGTGAGCGTAGTAGACGTCCACGTTCACTATCGGTGGGTCCCCACGACCGCCCCGCCGCTCCCTGGAGCCCGCTTTGCCGACCCCCACGACCGACACGCGGTCCACCCGCCCGGCCCGGCACCGGCCCGGCCTCGTACTCACCGCCCTGCTGTTCTGCCAGCTCATGCTGGTCCTCGACGTCACCGTCGTGAACATCGCGCTCCCCCAGATCCACGACACGCTCGGCTTCACCTCCGAGGGCCTGGCCTGGGTGCTCAACGCCTACACCGTCACCTTCGGCGGGTTGCTCCTGCTCGGCGGGCGGGCGGGGGACATCGTCGGCCGCCGCCGGGTCTTCGTCACCGGCGTCGCGTTGTTCGGCGTGGCCTCGCTGGTCGGCGGGCTCGCCCCGGCCCCGGGCTGGCTGCTCGGGGCGCGGGCCGTCCAGGGGCTGGGGGCGGCGCTCGCCTCGCCGTCCGCGCTCGCGCTCATCTCGACCAACTTCGCCGGAGGGCCCGAACGCACCCGCGCCCTCGGGTTGTGGGGAGCGGTTTCCGGCTCGGCGGCCACGCTCGGGCTCATCGTCGGCGGCGTCCTCACCCACGTGGCCTCCTGGCGTTGGGTCCTTTTCATCAACGTGCCCATCACCGTCGCCGTGCTCGTCCTCACACCGCTGTTCGTCCGCGAGGCCGAGCGGTCGCCCGGCAGGTTCGACCTCCCCGGCGCACTCACCTCCACGACCGGCATGGGCGCCCTGGCCTTCGGGCTGATCAACGCGGCCTCGGCCGGCTGGGGCGACCGGGTCACTTCGATCGCGATCGGCGTGGCCGTGGTGTCGCTGGCGCTGTTCGCGCTGGCCGAGTCCCGCGCCCCCCAGCCGATCACCCCGCTCCACCTGCTGCGCGACCCGCTGCGGCTCCGTTCGTACGCGGCGATGCTGGTGGTCGGCGCGAGCATGGGCGGGATGTTCTACTTCCTCACCCAGTTCCTGCAGGAGGTGCTCGGATTCGGCCCGCTCCAGGCGGGTCTCGCGTTCCTGCCCGTCTCGCTCGTCCTGGTCGTGTCGGCGCAGCGCACCGCGGCGCTGCTGCCGAAGACCGGACCGGCGATCCCGACCGCCATCGGGGCGCTCGCGGTCACGGCCGGGCTGCTCTGGCTCGGCCGGCTCGACGAGACCAGCGGCTACTTCCCCGGGGTCGCCGTTCCGCTGGTGCTGTTCGGCATCGGCGCGGGCCTCATCTACGTTCCCTCGACCGTCGGCGCGACGGCGCGGGTGGCCGCGACCGAGTCGGGCGCCGCCTCGGGCATGCTCAACACCACCTCCCAGCTCGGCACGGCGCTCGGCCTGGCCGCGCTCGTCACCGTCGCGGGCACGGCGGCACGCCACGCCGCCGCCCATCCCGTGGCCGGCCTGTCCGCGCAGGCCCAGGCGCAGCACGCGGCCGCCTACGGCTTCACTCGCGCGTTCCTGGCGGCGGCGATGCTCGGCGTCGTGCTGCTCGTCATCAGCCTCATCGGCGGCTTCAGGCCGGTCCGGCCTACTGACCGTGCCTACTGACCGTGCCTACTGACCCGGCCTACCGACCAGGGGCGTCGCCGCCCCTGACGCCGGTTGCCGCCGTCAGGGGCAGCAGGACGCGGTCGACGACCGAGACGACCAGGTCTTCGGGGATGGCGGTGCCCTCGGTGAGGATGTGGTCGGCGAGCAGGGCCGGGCCGGCCGCGGCCACCAGCGGATCGGCCGCCTCGGACGCCACCTCGCCTCTGGCCGCCCCCTGCCGCAGGACTTCGGCGATCAGTTCCTTGCAGGGCCGCAGGACCCGCTGGTCGAACAGCTTGCGGCAGTCGCCGTCGCCCTCCACGGCCATCGCGTGGAACGCGCCGGCCCGGGTCGCGTCGGCGGCGCGCCGGATGCACGACAGCAGCGCGATCAGGTCGTCGCGGACGTGCCCGGTCAGCTCGACGTCGTACGGCGACGGCAGCACGCTGCTGAGCGCGTCGAGCACGAGCTCCTTCTTGTTGCCCCAGCGGCGGTAGAGCGCCGCCTTGCCCGTGTGGGCCGCGAGCGCGACGCTGTCCATGGTCATCCGGGCGAAGCCGACCTCGCTCAGCTCGGCGAAGACCGCGTCGAAGATGGCCCGCTGCAACTCCGCTCCGTGCCGGCGCTGGCCTCCGCCGGCATGGCCGGACTGGTCACGAACGGCGACCCCGCCCATCTCGGCCCTCCCGTGAAGTCGGCCCCCATCCTACGCCGCGCCGGAAAAGCGGTTTCGCGGTCCGATCTCGCCCGTGGAAGCCTGGATCCGCGGCGGCGCCGGCCGCTGACACGCGGCCGGCGCCGCCGAGGAATCGCGGCACGGCGCTCGCCATTTCCGGCGAAGCATTCCCGCCGCCACCGGCGCGCCCCCGCCAAGAGCACCGGTATCCCGATGGGCACGGCGGATCCCTGCCCGTCATCGCCGCCGAGATAATCTTCTATCGATTAGTCCAGGGCGAACACAAACCATTTAACCGGAAATAGTCCGATGCTTGTCTAGATTTCTTCTTAATGACGGCTTTTGTCGCCCTTTTGTGGGCTCGCGGATTGCACGACGAGAACCTGTGGCGCGGCCTGATGCATCCGGGTGCGCAGCCAGAGCAACTGGACGGCCGTCTCCGGGGCACAGTGGCGGGCGAGGCCGAGCAGCTCGTCGTCCCTGAGCCCGCGGGCGGCCTGTGCGACCACGCTCCACGACAGGTCGCACTCGGTGGCGAGGAGATACAGCCCGTGCAGCTCGCGCAGCAGCGCGAGGCCGCCGCCGTCCCCGCGCGAGCCCGGCGTCATCCGTGGGCGGCGGGCGGTTCCGGTCTCCGCGCCCGCGGCCTCGAAATCCCCGCCGTCGATACTCGCGGCGTCGATACTCGCGGCGTCGATACTCGCGGCGTCGAAAGCCCCGGCGGCGAAGCCGCCGGTATCGAACTCGCCGGTATCGAACTCGCCCCTGCCGAAGCCACCGGCGTCGAATGAACCCGTACCGAAACCCGCGGCGTCGAACCCTGAATCGAAACCCGCGTCGAAACCACCGGTGCCGAACGTGTCCAGCCCCGTGGGCCGCGACGGGGCGGAACCCGGATCGCGCGATTCCGCGGAGCGGTACCTGTGCAGGAAGGGCTCCAGCCGTTCGGTGTGATCGCGGCACTGCGCGGCCAGGCGCTCGCAGACGCCGCAGAGGTCGGACTCGCGGGGGTGGCCGCGCCGCAGCGCGCGGAACCCGGACGACAGCGCGTGCTGCGTGCGGGACAGCGTCTCGAGGTAGCGCGCCAGATGCTCGCTCACCGCTCATCACATCCGCGGACGGCGTCCCCCCAAGCGGTGCGTGTGCCTGCAAGGGCCATGTGTCGTCGCTTCCTTCCGGTAGGCCGACCCACCTCATCTCCGGCGATCGCGGACGTCAGACCTCCTCGTATCGCTCCGGCGCCTCCCCTCCACCGGCCGCGGCCGCCACCTCGGGCCGCGTGCTCGCGCCGCGGCCGAGGCGCGTGGCGGCGGCCGAGTAGAGCCCCTCCCCCACGGGGGCCTCCCCGCGCCGCCCGGCCTTCACCAGCCGGACCGCCACCGCCGTACGCAGCGGCCTGCGGGACACCGGGTCCCACGCGGTGAGCGTCAGCTCCGCCACCACGCGCGCCAGGGCCTCGTCCTGCCCGTCGAGCGGCAGCACCACGACCCCCCGGTGCACGCCGCCCGACAGGCGCGCGACGGCCTCCAGCACGCCCAGAGGCGACTCGGCCCGGACGAGGTCGCCGTCCTCGATGCCGAGCAGCGCGGCGTCGCCGGGGTGGACCTCCAGGCACGGCCCGGCCGGGAACGGCTCGGGCCCGGCGACGGCATCGCCGCGACGGCCCGGACCGCGGCGCGGCCCCCTGTGGACGGTGAGGACCAGCGGATGCTCGTCACCGGCGACCTCGGGAGACGGCTCGAAATCCGCGGCGTGGAGGAACGCCCGTCCCCCGGGGTTCTGCGCGCGGTAGCGTTCCTCGCCCAGCTCGGCCCCCGTGGCAAGGTCGGCCCCGAACGTCTGGCAGTCCCCCGGCCTGGTGGCGAAGCGCCCCCCGGCGTACAGCCGCTCGACGCCGTGGGAGCCGGCCGGCGTGCAGGGCCACTGGACGCCCCCGGCGCGCAGCCGGTCGTAGGTGATCCCGGTGTGGTCGCACGGACGGCCCCTGGTGCACGCCTTCCACGCCTCGAACGCCGACTCGGCGTCCGTCCAGTGCACGAGCGGCCGGCCGTCCCGGTCGCGCAGGTCCATCCGCCGCGCGTAGTCGAGCAGGATGTCGAGGTCGGCCCTGGCCTCCCCCGGCGCCTCGACCGCCTTCTCGCACAGGTGCACCGTGCGGTCGGCGCCGGTGACGGTGCCGGTCTTCTCGCCCCAGACCGCCGCGGGGAGCACCACGTCGGCCAGCCGCGCGGTCTCGGTCAGGTACGCGTCCTGGACGACGACCAACAGGTCCTCCCTCGCGAGGATCCGGTCGAAGCCGGGGATCGTGGCGGCCGGATCGGAGGCCGTGATCCACAGCAGCCCGATCGAGCCCTCCTCGGCGTACCTGAGGATCTGGGTCGCGTGCGTGGCCGGTCCCCAGTGCGGGATGACGGCGGGATCGACGTTCCACAGGTCGGCCAGCTCGCGCACGTGCCCGGTGTCGGCCCAGTTGCGCAGCCCGGGCAGGTCCGCGGCCGAGCCCGTCACCAGCGCGTCGCATCCGGGACCGCCGAGCTGGAACAGCCCGGCCCCCGGCCGGCCGAGCATGCCGCGCAGCAGGTGGACGTTGTTGACCTGGCAGGCCGCGGCGGTCGCCTGGTTGGAGCCCAGGAACTCGGGGCCCACGGTGGACACGAGCCGTTCGGCCGCGCCCAGGATCTCGGCGGCCTGCTCGATCTGCGCGACCGGCACCGCGCAGATCTCCGCCGCCCGCTTGGCGGGGTACGCCTCGACGATCCGCCACAGCCGTTCGAACCCCACGGTGTGCGCGGCGACGTAGGCGGCGTCGTACCAGCCGCCCGCGATCAGTTCGTGCAGCAGGCCGTTGAGGAGGGCCACGTTGGTGCCGGGACGCACGGCGAGGTGGACGTCGGCCTCCACGGCCGCCGCCGTCCCCTCCGGGCCCACCACGATCATGGCGGGCGGCCGGGATCCAAGCCGCCGGTCGAGCATGCGCTCCCACAGCACGGGATGGATGGCGGCGCAGTCGTGCCCCCACAGCGCGAGCGCGTCGCAGTGGTCCACGTCGGTGTACGACCCGGGCTGGCCGTCGGTGCCGAAGCTCGCCGCGAGCGCGGCCGCGGCGGCCGCCGCGCCCCAGCGGGTGTCGCCGTCCATGTGCGGGGTGCCGATCCCCGCCTTGCCGATGACGGCGAGGGTGTAGTGCTCCTCGAGGAAGAGCCGCGTGCCGGTGTGGAAGGCGAGACGGCCCCAGCCGCCGGGCCGGGCGAGCAGTTCCCGCGACGTCGCGACGACACGCTCCATCGCGACGTCCCACGTCGTCTCCACCAGCCGCCCGTTCTCGCGTACGAGGGGGCGGGTGAGCCGGCCCGCGCGAGACTGCCACGCCTGCCACTCCCGGGGGTCGAGCCTGCCGTGGTTGACGCGGTCGCCGGCCCGGCCGCGCACCCCCACGATCCGGCCGCCGCGCACCGCCAGGTCGAGGGCGTCGCCGTTGGAGCCCGCCGCGGACACGGCGGGCACCCACCGTTCGGCGCTCGGCTCCGCGGCGCCGTCCTCCGTCAGCATGTCCACCCGCACCGGCCAGGGGCTGCCGAGGCGGATGACCGGGGGAAGCGCGTCGCGCATGTGGCTCGGCAGGGCCGCGGCCAGCCGTTCCACCGCGTCGGGAGGTCCGTACGGCGTGCGCCGCCCCCTGGGATCGGCGATGCGGTCCAGCACCTGGCACCTCCGCGGTGACGACGCCCGAACGAGGCGTCCCGTACCCGGTGCCGTGCACCTCTGATCCCGGAATCGCCCGAACTGACCGGTTCCTTTTCGAATACTTTCCATAGGGTGTCAATGCCGGACCTGCCCCCTGCACGGGTCCCGTGATCTGTAAAGTGCATTTACTGGATAATGTCGGCGCGGCCTGGCGGGGGGCGGCCCGCGCGTTCGCGTGTGGGGTGCGAATGGACGGACGCACGACCGGTCCGGTCGTCACGGGCACGTCCACGCCCCTCGTCGGACGGCGGGACGCGCTGGCCGCGCTGCGCGGCGCGATGGCCGCGAGCCGTCGCGACGGGTTCCAGTTCCTCGCGCTGGCCGGTGAGCCGGGCGCGGGCAAGACGCGGCTGCTCGGCGAGCTCGCGGCGATGGCCGGCGCGGACGGCTTCACCTCCTTGTGGGGACGCGCCGCCGAGTATGAGCAGATGCTTCCCTACAGCGCCCTGGTCGACGCGCTCGACGACCATCTCGACGCACGCCGGGAGGAGGTCGTCAGGGCCGTGGGGGCCGGGCAGGCCGCCCTGCTGTCCGGCGTCTTCCCCGGGCTCGCGGCCGAAGGGGCTCCGGCCGCCGACGAGCCCGCGCTGGCCGACGACCGCAGCGGCCTGGCCCGCTATCGGCTCTACCGGGCCGTACGGCACCTGGTGGGCGCGCTGGCCGGGCCGTCCGGCCTGCTGCTGGTGCTCGACGACGTCCACTGGGCCGACGACGGCACCATCGAGTTCCTCGACCACATGGTGCGGCACCCGCCCGCCGGTCCGGTGCTGATGGCCGTGGCCTTCCGCCCGGCCCAGGCCGCCCCCCGCGTGGCCAGGCTGGCCGCGGCGGCGGGACCGCGCGGGCACGAGGTCGTGGTCGGTCCCCTCAGCGCCGCCGAGGTCCGGCAGTTCCTCGGCCCCCAGGTCAGCCGGGGGCGCAGCATGGCCCTGTACGAGGCCAGCGGGGGCAACCCGTTCTATCTCGAGGCGCTGGCCCGGATGGACGGCACCGACGTGACCGAGCTGCCGCCGACCGTGCTCGCCGCGCTCCAGGTCGAGCTGGCCGACCTGTCCCCCGGCGCCCTGCTGGTGGCCCAGGCCGCCGCGGTCGCCGCCGACGAGTTCGAGCCGGCCGTCGCCGCCGTGGCCGCCGAGGTGCCGCCGGCCGTCACGCTGGCCGCGCTCGACGAACTGGTCGAGCGCGACATCGTCCGCAGCGCGGGCGGCCGGTTCCGCTTCCGCCACCCGCTCGTACGGCGGGCCGTCTACGAGTCGGCGGCGGCGGGCTGGCGCCTGGGCGCGCACGCCAGGATCGCGGCCCACCTGGCCGAGCTGGGCGCCCCGGCGACCGTACAGGCCCACCACGTGGAGCATTCTGGGTCGTTCGGCGACCGGCGAGCGGTGGAGGTGCTGGTGGAGGCGGCCCGCGCGGTGACCGCGCACGCGCCCGCCACCTCGGCGCACTGGCTGCAGGCGGCGCTGCGGCTCATGCCGGACGACGCCGCGGCCCGGGAGGAACGGCTCGCGCTGATGCTGGAGCTGAGCTGGGCCCAGGGGATCAGCGGCAGGCTGGCCGAGGGCCGCGACACCGCACGCGAGCTGCTGCGCATGCTGCCCGACGACGACTACCCCCGCAGGGGCCGCGCGGCCCGGGTCTGCGCGCTGATGGAGCGCCAGCTCGACCGCCCGCAGGAGGCCAGAGCGCTGCTGCTCGACGAGCTGAGCCGGATGCCCAACCCCCGGGCGGCCGCCGCGGTGCCGATGCGCATGCGCCTGGTCGCCGAGAGCATGATGCGGGTGGACTTCCGGGCCGCCCAGGCCGTGCTCGACCTGATGCCCGACAACGCCGACGACTGGGAGCCCGGGCTCGCGGTCGCGGTGGCGGCGCTGCGCCCGATGCCCGCCCTCGCCGCGCGCCGCATCGACGACGCGCTGCGCTACGCCGACATCGCCGGCAAGCTGCTCGCGGACGCGCCGGACGAGCACCTGTCCGAGTGGCTGGACGCCATCGCCTGGCTCTGCTGGGCCGAGTCCTACCTGGGCCGCTATGGCGATGCGCTGCGCCACTTCGACCGGGCGGCGGCCGTCGCGCGGTCGACCGGGCAGACCTACATCCTGACCAACCTGCTGGCGGGCCGGGCCAAGACGCTGGTGGCGACGGGCCGCCTGGCGGAGGCCAGGGCCACCGCCGAGGAGTCGGTCGAGTGCGCCCGGCTGCTCGACTCCGGCCAGCAGCTCGTGTTCGCGCTCACCCAGCTCTGCCTGGCCGAGTCGTGGAGCGGCGACGACGAGGCGGCCATCCGCGCCGGCGAGGAGGCCGTACGCTGCGGCGTCGGGGCGGGCGAGACCTGGGAGGCCACGGCCCGCTACGCCCGAGGACAGGCCCTGGTCAACGCGGGCCGGTTCGCCGAGGGCGTCGAGGCGGTGCTGGACGCGTGCAACCGGTTCGACTCGCCGCGGGTGGACCCGGGCACGCTGCTCCAGGCGTGCGAAGCGCTCGCCTACGCGGACGCCTCCCGGGAGACGAGTGCCGTGGCCGGCGCCGTGCTCGGCGTTGGGACCGGGACCGAGGCGGGCGCCGAGGCGGTGGCTCGGGCGGGGCAGTGGGCGGCGCTCGCCGTACGCCTGGAGGAACCGCGGCTGCCGGCCTACTGCGGCTTCGCCTCGCTCGCCCGCGCGCACGCGCTGTCCCGCGAAGACCCGTCCGCCGCGGCCGCGGCGGCGGAGGAGGCGGCCCGCGCGCTGGCCGCGGGCGAGCGGCGGCTCGACGCGGGCCGGGCCCTGCTCACCGCCGGGCTCGCGCATCTCGGAGCGCCCGGCGGCCGTAGCCGCGCCAGGGAGAACCTCCGCGCCGCGGCCGAGATCTTCGACTCCTGCGGCGCCCGCGCGCTCAAGGCACGCACCGAGCGCGAGCTGCGCCGCCTCGGCGTACGGGTGGGCGGCGGCGCGACCACGGCCGCGAGCGGGGAGGCGGCCAGGTTCGGGCTGTCGCCCCGGGAGCTGGAGGTGGCGCTGCTGGTCGCCGAGGGGCTGACCAACCAGCAGGTCGCCGAGCGGCTCTTCCTCAGCGTGCGTACGGTGGAAACGCACCTGTCGCGGATCTTCGCCAAGCTGGAGGTGACCTCCCGGGTCGGCGTGGCCACCGCCCTTACGCGCTGAGTGCGGACAAGTACGGGTTTTCCACGATGTCGCCGCTATAGCCGGTCCTGGGATCGTAGCCCCGGGCAGAAAGGCGATCGAATGGAACACCGCATACCCCGGTTCACGCTCGACGGCGTGCGCAACGCCGAGGTCACGGTCCATCCGTTCGCCACGGAGGACGAGCTGGGGTTACAGCTCACCCGGTTCCGTAGTCACGACACGCCGGCGCAGGGGGCGCAGGACGACGTCGTGCTGCTCGTGCACGGACTGACCTCGTCGAGCGACATGTTCATCATGCCGGAGCACACGAACCTGGTCCGGTTCCTGCACGACAACGGGTTCGGCGACGTGTGGGCGCTGGACTTCCGGATGAGCAACAGGTTTCCGTACAACATCGAGACCCGCAGGCACACGCTGGACGACATCGCCCAGTATGACCACCCGGCAGCACTGCGCGAGATCCGCCGCCATGTGGGGGCGCGGCGGATCCACGTGGTGGCCCACTGCCTGGGGTCGGTGAGCTTCCACATGAGCCTGTTCTCCGGGGCCGTCAGCGGGATCGCCGGCGTGGTCGCCAACAGCGTCGCGCTGACCCCCCGGGTGCACCCCTGGGCCCGGCTCAAGCTGACCCTCGGCCCCACGCTGCTGGAGTACGGCACGGGCCTGCCCTACCTGGACCCCCGGTTCAAGGACGCGCCCCCGCTGTCGCGGCGGTGGCTGCTGGCGCGCGCCGTCTCCTACTTCCACCCCGAGTGCCGGGAGCCCGCCTGCCACATGCAGAGCTTCATGTGGGGCAGCGGCAGGCCCGCGATGTACCGCCACGGCAACCTGTCGCCGAGCACGCACGTGCACGAGCGGCTCGCCGACCTCAACGGCGCCTGCGACCTGCACTACTACCGGCACGTGCGGAAGATGGTGGCCGCCGGGCGCGCGGTGAAGTACGACACCGGCGACCCGAGGTTCGCCGCGCTGCCGGACGACTACCTCGTCAACGCGGCCGACGTCGACACGCCCATCCTGTTCCTGACGGGCGACCACAACGACGTCTTCACCGACTCCAACATCGTCTGCCACCGCGTCCTGTCGAAGGCGGCGCCGGGACGGCACGAGCTGCGGGTCCTGCCCGGCTACGGGCACATCGATCCCCTGATCGGCCGGAACGCGCACCGGGACGTCTTCCCGCACATCCTCGACTTCCTGAAGCGGCACAGCGGTCGCTGACCACGGCGCTGAGAGACCATTACTGAGAGATCATTCATGGAACACGTCGACGCGGTCGTGGTCGGTTCGGGTTTCGGCGGCTCGGTCGCCGCCTACCGTCTCGCCGAGGCGGGGCTGTCGGTGGTGGTGCTGGAGCGCGGCAGGGCGTACGCGCCGGGGGACTTCCCGCGCGGCCCGGCCCAGCTCGGCCGCGCCTTCTGGGACCCCGCCGAGAACCTGTACGGGATGTTCGACATCTGGAGCTTCTCCGACTGCGACTCGGTGGTCGCCAGCGGCCTCGGCGGCGGCTCGCTCATCTACGCCAACGTGATGCTGCGCAAGGACGAAGACTGGTTCGTCCACGAGCAGGCGCTGCCCGGCGGTGGTTACGAGTCGTGGCCGGTGACCAGGGCCGATCTCGAACCGCACTACGACGCGGTCGAGCGCATGATCGGCGTCTCGCCCTACCCGCTGAGCCACGCCGGCTTCGACGACACGCTGAAGACGCTCGCCATGCGGGACGCGGCCGCCGAGCTGGGGCTCGACTGGCGGCTTCCGCCGCTGGCCGTCAGCTTCGCGCCGTCGCCCGGGGCGCAGCCCTGCCAGGGTGTGCCGCTCACCGATCCCGCGTACGGCAACCTGCACGGCGTGCCACGCCGTACGTGCCGGTTGTGCGGCGAGTGCGACCTCGGCTGCAACGAGGGCGCGAAGAACAGCCTCGACCACACCTACCTGTCGGCCGCCCGGCGCCACGGCGCCGACCTGCGCACGCTGCACGAGGTGCGGCGCATCAGGCCGCGCGTGGGCGGCGGCTACGACGTGCAGTACATCGAGCACATGCCGCGCGGCGACGAGGCGGTGGACGACGCCGACGGGCCGCCCCGGTGGACCGGGCCGCACACGATCAGCTGCGACCGGCTCGTCCTGGCCGCCGGCACGTACGGCACGTCCTACCTGCTGCTGAAGAACCGGGCGGCCTTCCCCGGCCTCAGCGGGACGCTCGGCACCCGCTTCTGCGGCAACGGGGACATGCTGGCGTTCCTGCTGCGGGCCACCGACCGGAGCAGGACCCGGCCCATCCGGGCGAGCCGCGGGCCGGTCATCACCAGCGCGATCCGGCTCGACGACGGCGCGGACGGGCGCGGCGCCTACATCGAGGACGGCGGCTATCCCGAGTTCGTCGACTACCTGGTCGAGGGCGCGGACATGAGGCCGGGCCGGATCGCCCGGTTCCTGCTGCGGCGGCTGCGCAACATCCTCACCCACGACACCAACCTGTCGGCGGAGTTCGCCGACCTCATCGGCCGGGGCGAGCTGTCGGGCACCTCGCTGCCGCTGCTCGGCATGGGCCGCGACGTCCCCGACGGGAGGCTGCGCCTGCGCGACGGCCGGCTCGACGTCGACTGGGAGGGCGAGACCAGCGAGGACTACTACGAGCGGCTGCGCTCGATCATGCGCAGGATCGGCGACGTGCTCGGCGCGGAGTACGCAGACAGCCCGCCGTGGTGGCGCAAGCGGGTCATGACCGTGCATCCGCTGGGCGGCGCGCCGATGGGCCGCCATCCGGGCGAGGGGGTCTGCGACGCGTACGGCGAGGTCTTCGGCTTCCCGGGCCTGTACGTGGCGGACGGCGCGGCCCTGCCGGGGCCGGTCGGCGCCAACCCGTCGCTGACGATCGCCGCGCTCGCCGACCGCATGAGCACCCGGATCCTGGAGGGCCGCACGTCCCGCGCCACGCCCGTGGCGGGGGCCCAGGCCGTGCGGGTGTCCGCCGTGCCGCCGATCGAGGTGGCGGCGGAGGCGCAGGCCGGGGTTCCGGCCGCCGTGTCCGGCGGCGGCCGTACCTTCGCGGGCGGGCCCGCCGACGAGCCGAGCGTGTTCGAGGGCCGGACTTCGCTGTGGTTCGTGGAGGAGATGCGGGGACGCCTGACGCCCGGCCCGGCCCGGCGTGCGGCCCGCGTGGGCGGGGCCGGGTCCCCGTTCTCCTTCCGCCTCACGATCACCATCGACGACATCGACCGTTTCCTCACCGAACCCGAGCACGAGGCCAGGGCGGAGGGCTGGATCGAGGCCGACATGTGCGGGGGCAGGCGGCCGATCGCCCGGGGCTCGTTCAACCTGTTCGTCCCCGGGGAGACGTCCGAGCAGCGGCGCATGTGCTATCGCCTGCACTTCTGGGACGCCGACGACCGGCCCCGCACCCTGGCCGGGCGTAAGGAGATCCAGCCGGGCGCGCCGACCCGTCTGTGGCTGGACACCTCCACCCTGCACGCCCGCCTGCTGGAGGGGCACGTCGAGGAGGACGGGGACGAGGACGCCACGGTGGTCGCCACGGGGACGCTGCGCATCCTGCCGTCCGACCTCGTGCGGATGCTCACGACCTTCCGTACTGCGGGGCCGGACGGCGCGGCGGCCGTGACGCGCTTCTGCCGGTTCTTCCTCGGCGAGCTGTGGGATGTCTACGGCCCCGGCTGATCCCTCCGGTAGGACTCATAGGGGTCGTAGTCGACCTCGAGGGGCTCCTGGCCGGGGCGGTCGGGCTCGGGGACGTGCCGGAGGTTGACCCTGATCCTCGTCCACGTGGAGCTGCGCCCGCGCATCGAGTCGACCAGGACGTCGGCCGGCTGGAGCAGGCGGGCCGCCTCGGGGTGGCGGGCCTTCCACCGTTCGAGCCCGGCCATCGCCTCGTCGCGCGTGGCGGCCCTGGCGATCTCGACGAGCGGCATGACGGACTGACGCCGTCCCTGCCTGGGCGAGGCGGCGGGCTTGTCCGGCCGCGGCCCCTGGGCCTCGGCCAGCTCCAGCAGGGCGTCGAGCGACCCCGCCCGCTCGTCCATCCCGGCCCACGGGTCGCCCGTCTCGGCGAACCGGTCGGGCATCGACGCGAGCGTGAAGTCCTCCGGCCGGCACCCGGGCACCTCGTCCCAGGTCAGCGGGGCCGAGACCAGGCCGGTCGGCCGTACGGAGTAGGCGGAGGCGACGGTGTGGTCGCGGGCGTTCTGGTTGTAGTCCACGAAGACGCCCTGCCGCTCCTCCTTCCACCACCGGCTGGTGGCGACGTCCGGCTCCCGGCGCTCGACCTCCCTGGCCACGGCCTCGGCGGCGCGCCGCACCTCGCGGAAGGTCCAGCGCGGCTCGATGCGGGCGTAGACATGGAACCCGCGCGAACCCGACGTCTTGGGCCAGGCGGTCAGGCCGTGCTCCTCCAGCACGTCCCTGGCGACCAGGGCGACCCGGACGATCTCCGCCCAGCCGACGCCGGGCACGGGATCGAGATCGATCCGCAGCTCGTCGGGATGGTCGAGGTCGTGGGCCCGCACGGGGTGGGGGTTGAGGTCGACGCAGCCCAGGTTCACCGTCCACAGCAGGTGCGCGAGGTCGCGGATCACCACCTCGTCCGCCGTACGGCCCGAGGGGTAGCGCAGCTCGACGACCTCCACCCACTCGGGGCGCTTGGCGGGCGCCCGTTTCTGGAAGAACGCCTCCTGGTCGACGCCGTGCACGAAGCGCTTGAGTATCACCGGCCGGTCGGCCACGCCGCGCACCGCCCCCTCGGCGACCACGCGGTAGTAGGAGATCAGGTCGAGCTTCGTGTGCCCGGTCCGCGGGAAGACCACGCGGTCCGGATTCGTGATCTTCACGATCCTGCCGTCGAGCTCCAGCGTCATGCCGCCACACTACGTCGCCGCTCCGCCGCCGCCCGGAAGCCACGTCTCGTGCCGGTTCGCTGACATCCGGGGCCCGGAGGCTCTAAGATCGCCGCCCATAACCGCATATGTGGCTGGAAAGGCGGGCACCCCGTGATCTCCGATAGATGGTCCCCGTCGGCCGTGGAAGGGCTCATCTCGCTGCCGCTGGAGTCCCTGCTCACGGAGGACTACGAAGCCGATCCCGCGCTCGTTCACGAGCGCCTGCGCGCCAGGTATGGCCCGGTGGCCCCGATCGACGTCCTCGGTGTGCCGGTCTGGTTCGCGATCGGCTACGACGAGGTGCTGCACATCATGCAGAACCCGCGCGACATGTGGAGCAAGCGCGTGGACCACTGGCGGGCGTACGCGGAGGGGCGCGTTCCCGCCGACTGGCCGCTGCTCGCCCTCCTCCAGGCCGACAACTCGGGTTTCCACGACGGGGAAAGGCACCGGGCCCTGCGCGGCCCCTGGATCGCGGGACTCCGGCCGTTCCAGGATCCCGGGAGCGAGCAGGCGCAGCGGCTCGAACGCGCCATGGTGAGACACTGCGACGACCTCGCGGGCGTGCTGGCGGAGGGCGGGCCCGCGGGGCAGGCCGATCTCGCCGCCCAGTATGGGCGGCCGTTCCCGTTGCTCGTCGCCAACCACCTGCTCGGCGTCACGATCGAGCGCGGCGAGGAGATGATAGAGGACCAGTGGCGCCTGCTGAACGGCCCCGACTCCGCCGGGGCCTACCAGCGGTTATATGCCGCCCTCCTCGAACTGGCGCAGGCCAAACGGCAGCGGCGCGGCGACGACCTGCCGTCGTACATGATCGAGGCGAAGCCCGACCTCACCGACGAGGAGCTCGCCCGCGAGCTGATGATGCTGTCGGGTTTCCTCGACTTCACCGGCAGCCTGATCTGCAACGTCATCTTCGAGGCGATCACCAATCCCCGGCTCAGGGAGAGCGTGTCGATCGGCGCGATAGAGGAGGTGGTCAACCGCGTCGCCCTTACCAACCCGGCGCTGGCCAACCTGACCTTCCGTTACGCCAGATCGGAGGTGAAGCTGGGCCGTTTCACGATCGCGCCCGGCGACCCGGTGATGCTGTCCATCGCGGGCGCGCACACCGACCCCCGCTTCGGCGGCGCGCTCGCCCGCGACTCGGTCCGCAGCACCCGCGCCCACCTGGCGTGGGGCGCGGGCCCGCACAGGTGCCCGAGCCAGCGGCTGGCCACCCAGATGTGCACGATCGCGGTGCGCCAGCTACTCGACCGGTTCTCGGCGCTGCGGTTCACGCAACCGGCCGAGCGGCTTCCCTGGCGTGTCTCCCCCTTCGTCCGCACGATGAGCGCCCTGCCCGTGCACTACGAGATCAGCCGGAGCTTCGCCCTCACGCTTGAATCCGCCGGTGAGCCGGCGCCGCCCGCCGCGAAGGACAGCGCTCAGGACAGCGGCACAGGCGGCGGCACGGGCGGTCTGACCGACGAGGGCGACGCGCGCCCGAGGTCCCGCCTCCGGGCTTTCCTGGGCAGGCTGCTCGGCTCGCAATGAGCCGCGCGGACGCACCGGTTCGCGGGCCGTGGTCCGGCCGACCGGGTCCGGCCGGCCGGGTCCGGAAGGGAGACCTCGGCCGGCCTCGTTCGTCTGCGTGGCCAGGGCGCGCATCTCCCCCTCGACCGCCGGCCAGTGCCCCATGGCCTCTCGTGCGCCTCTCGTGCGCCTCTCGTGCGGCGAAGCCGGCGTGACGCGCGGCGGTCGTCATCCCGCCATCATCGCCGGGTCATTCGCCGGGTCATCGCCGGGCCCTGCTTCCCCGGCGGGCGCCCGGCGCGGGCCCGGTCAGGCGAGGCCGGCGGCGCGGAGGGCCTCGCCGAACGCGGCGCGGTTGGCCCGCTGGTCGGCGACCGCACGCGCGAGGGCCTCGGTGTCCGAGTCGTGGAAGGCCGGGACGTCCTGCTCGATCACGATCCAGCCCTCGTAGCCCGACCGCCGCAGCTCGGCCAGTACGGCGGGCAGGTCCAGGTCGCCCTGCCCGAGCGGCGGGAAACCACCCGCCGCGACCAGGTCCCACAGGTCTCCGCCGCCGGCGCGTACCCGGGCGAGGACGTCCCGGGAGGCGTCCTTGACATGCACCTGCCGGATGCGCGAGGACCAGTCGCGGATCGCCGCCACGGGGTTGCCCCCGGCCAGCCACAGATGCCCGGTGTCCAGGCACAGCGAGACGTCCGTCGAGCCGAGCAGCCGTTCGATCTCCTCCGGCGTCTCCACGTCGGTGCCCAGGTGGTGGTGGAAGACGGGTTCCAGGCCGCGGTCGCGGCAGCGGGCCGCCGCCTCGTCGATGCTCCGGGCGTACGCGGGCCAGTCGCCGTCGGGCAGGGACAGCCTGCGGTCGGCCGGCATGCCGGGACGGGCGAACCGTTCGGGCCGGTCGGGGCAGGCGAGCGTCGGCCGCGGCGCGAACCGCGGATCGGCCGCCCCTTCGGCGTCGCCGACGGCGGTGAACACGTCGAGCGCGGCGTCGAGCGCGGCCAGGTCCTCGCGGAAGCCGTCCGGGTCGCCGTACCGCAGGTCGACCCAGCCGCCGGCGAGCCCGAGACCCTGCGCCGCGAGCCGTTCGGGAAGGGTCCGCGTGGTGCCCAGGTAGCCGATCGGGCCGGAGTCGGTGCCGTCATACCCGGCCTCGTGCATCGTCGCGAGCATCTCCTGCGGCCCCAGCGGCGCGCCGTCCTGGCGGTAGACGCCGAAGTTGACGGGCGCGCTCGCCACTCGCACTTCCCAGGGGGAGGTGTGCGCCCTCACCCCGTCACCTCCGGCACGAGCCGGGGCTGCGCGGCGAGCGGCTCGCCGCTCATGCTGGGCCGGCTCGTGATGGGCCGGCTCGCGGTGGGCCGGCTCGCGGTGGGCCGGCTCGCGGTGGGCCGGCTCGTGATTGGCCGAAGGGCCTCCCGCCGCACCGCCTCGGCCGCGTTCTCGCCATCGGGGTCGCGGGACACCTGCTCACCCTCTCCGCTTCTCGGGGACGAACCATGACAGAGCATGGTCCGCCCGATTGAACCACAACCCGCTCGGCGCATCCTGCGATCAGGCGTGGTCACAGCGACTTCTCAGAGTGATCCGCCGAGGTAGCGCTCGGCCAGATTGCAGCTTCCCTCGGTGTAGCCCGCGCCGAGCTCCCCGGCGATGTCGGCGGCCGAATGGGAGCCTATCCACGCGACGAGGAGGAGGCGGCGGAACATGATGAACGTCCAGATCTCGGCCTCGTCTTCCTTCGGCAGGTCGAGCACGGACCGGTAGCCGCGCACCCACGACTCCGCCATGTGCGGCACCTCCGGCCGGTGCTCGATGAAGCTGACGGCGGCGCCGAAGTCGTAGAGATACCAGCCCAGGCCGCAGTCGTCGAAGTCGATGACGCTGGTGCCCGCCCGGCCGTCCACGAGGAGGTTGGCCAGGCGCAGATCGGCGTGGATGAGCCCATATCGGTCGGGGCCCTTGCCGAACCGCTCCAGCCTGCGGCGCAGCTCGGCCTCCAGCCGGGCGAGCACCGTGTGCGCCTCCCGGTCGACGCCGACGCCGTCCTGCCACCTGCCCCACCGCGCCTCGGGGCCGAAGGCGGCGTCGAGGTCCCAGTGGAAGCGGGTGAAGAACGCCGGCCTCGCCCAGGCGCGGGCGTGGCGGTGCATGCGGGCGGTCAGCGCGCCCAGCCGTTCGAACTCCTCCACCAGCCGGTCCTCGGCCGGCTCCGCGCCGGGAAGGAACTCGAACATCACACAGTGACGCGGCTGCTCACCCGGTTCCCGGACGGTGACGACCCGCGAGCCGTCGCGGGCGGGCAGCACGCGCGGCGTGACGATCCCGGCCTCGTCGCGCAGCGCGTCGAGCCAGGCGAGCTCGCTCGCGATGGCCTCCGGCGAGTGGTAGCCGAGCCGGTGGACCCGCAGGATCGTCGTACGCCCGCCGTCGGCGACCGTGAAGGTCGCGTTCTCCGAGACGTTGAGCAGCGTCACCGAGGCGTCGGGGGAAACGTCGTAGTGGCGAAGGGCGCGGCGGGCGACCCCCTCGACGCGCGTGAGGACGTCACCGCCTGCGGACAGGTCGTGGACCTGCATGCATTCTCCTAAAGGGCCCTCGGGAAGTGTCCGTCAAATCTTCCCCCGGATGATGTCTCCCCCGTCGCTCGCACTCCCCGCGCCGCGTGCCGCCCCGCACACCCGAGCGAAAAACTCTTTGCGCGCCGGGGCGGTTTCCGTACACTCGCCAGTGATCACGCGCGCCGCGCCGCGGCGTGCGCCCTGACCGAGTGAGAGGAGTTGACCATGCGCCAGCGCGTCGCGGTCGTCGTCCTCCGGTCACGGCACGAGGTGATCCTGGTGTCTACGTCGCTCCCCGGTGCCCGCCGCGCGGCCCGCACCGGACGTTCCTGACGAGCTTTCGCACCCCTGCTGAGACTTCCGTATCTCCGCTGAGACCTCTGCTGAGGTCGGAGCCTGCGGCCGCACTGTGCCTATAACGCCGGGCGCACTGTGCCTATAACGCCGGGCGCACTGTGCCGATAACGCCGGGGCCGCATGCGGGCTCGCGGGGTGGTGCCACGTGCCCGCTCCGCCTGCCGTCCGCCTGCCGTCCGCCTGGCTCCCCGGCGGTCCTCGCAGGGTCTCCCGCAGGGGTCGCGCCCGGCCGGAATCCGGCCGGTTCGTCTCGTCAGGCCAATCGCGCCCGCCACCGTACGCACCTTTCCGAAGGGCATGGCCATGCGCGCCGACCTGAACCGCAATCACCTCGTACCGCTGACCGGCATCCGCAACCTGGGCATCCTCGCCCACGTCGACGCGGGTAAGACCACCGTCACCGAACGGATCCTCTGCCTCACCGGCACCGTCCACCGGCGCGGTGAGGTGCACGAGGGCACCACCGTCACCGATTTCGACCCCTTGGAGCGCGACCGTGGGATCACCATCTTCGCCGCCGCCGTGAGCTGTCTGTGGGACGGCCACCGCATCAACCTGATCGACACCCCGGGTCACGTGGACTTCTCCGACGAGGTGGAGCGGTCGCTGCGGGTGCTCGACGGCGCGGTCGCGGTGTTCGACGCCGTCGCCGGCGTGGAGCCACAGAGCGAGTCGGTGTGGCGGCAGGCCGACCGGTACGGCGTGCCGCGCATCGCGTTCGTCAACAAGATGGACCGCGCCGGGGCCGACCTCGACACGGCGGTCGAGTCGATCCGCGAACGGCTGCGCGTCATCCCGCTGGTCGTCCAGCTGCCCATCGGGCGCGAGGACGGGTTCACCGGCGTGGGGGACCTCCTGCGGGTGCGAGCGCTGGTGTGGGAGACCGGCCGTGACACGGTCACCGAAGGCCCGGTGCCGGACGCCCTCGCCGACGAGGCCCGCCGGCGCCGGCGCCTGCTGGAGGAGAACGTCGCCGAGCTTCATCCGGCGGCGCTGGAGGAGTTCTGCGCCCTTCCGGAGATCTCCGCGCCGACCCTGGTCGCCGCCCTGCGCGACCTGACCCTGCGTGGTGAGGCCGTGGTGGTGCTGTGCGGCTCGGCGTACCGCAACCGTGGCGTCGAACCGCTGCTGGACGCCATCGTGGCCTACCTGCCCGCGCCGTCCGACGTGCCGCCCGTACGCGCCGCGGGGGACGATCCCGGGCAGGAGCGGCCCGCCGACCCGGCGGCGCCCTTCGCCGGGCTGGTCTTCAAGGTGCACGCCGCCCCCACCGGTCGGCTGACGTACCTGCGCGTGTATTCGGGGACGATCAGGAGAGGAGACGTCGTGCTGGACGCCGGCGCCCGCCGCACCGAGCGGATCGGACGCATCCTCCGGGTGCAGGCCGACCGGCACACCGAGACGGACCACGCCACGGCCGGTGACATCGTCGCGGTGGCCGGGATCAAAGCCGCCCGCGCCGGGGCGACCCTCTGTGCTCCCGGGGCACCGCTGGTCCTCGAACCGCCGGTCACGGCCTCGCCGGTGGTCTCCGTGGCCGTCGAGCCGCGCGGGAGCGGCGACGCCGACCGGCTCGCGACCGCGCTGGCCCGGATGGCCGACGAGGACCCCTCGCTGTCGGTCCGCACCGATCCCGAGACCGGCCAGACGGTGCTGTCGGGCATGGGCGAGCTGCACCTGGAGGTCGCGGTGGAGAGGCTCCGCCGCGACCACCGGCTCGACGTCGCCGTCGGACGGCCGAGGGTCGCCTACCGGGAGACCGTCGTACGCGGGGTGTCCGGGCTGCTCTATCGGCACGTCAAGCAGGACGGCGGCGCCGGGCAGTTCGCGCACGTCGTGCTCGACGTGGAGCCGCTCGACCATGACGCGGGCTTCGAGTTCCGGTCGACGGTCACCGGCGGCCGGGTGCCGCGCGAGTACGTCGGCGCGGTCGAGGCCGGCTGCCGGGACGCTCTCGCCGAGGGCCCGCTCGGTGGCCACCCGGTGACCGGCCTGCGGGTCACGCTGACCGACGGCGCGACCCACCCGAAGGACTCCTCGGAGATGGCGTTCCACACGGCCGGGCGGCTCGCGCTGCGGGAGGCGTTGCGTGCCGGTGAGATGGCGCTGCTGGAACCGCTGGCCGAGGTCACGGTCACCGTGCCCGAGGACGCCGTCGGCGGGGTGCTGGGCGACCTCGCGGCCAGGCGCGGCCGGGTCACCGGTTCGGCGGCGAGGGCGGGCACCGTCGTGGTCACCGCGACCGTGCCGCTGGCCGAGCTGTTCGGGTACGCGACCGGGCTGCGCGGCCGGACCCAGGGCAGGGGCTCCTTCACCAGCCGCCCCGCGGGCCACGCCCAGGTGACCGGTCCCGTGCCGGGCCTGACCCGGTAGGCAGCCTGCCCTTGGCCCTCACCGGCCCCGTAGCGACCCCGTAGCGGCCCCGCACCGGCCGTGCTCCCTGCCTCGCTCCGGCCCCGTCCTCGTCTCGGCGCGGACGGGGCCGTGAGGCCGCCGACGGCACGACACTGGTGACCATCCCCTTGCCCACGCCCTCGCGCACACCTCGACGAGCTCGCGTCCCTCTTGGGGTACGTCCGTGTCCCCAGGCTGGACCCCACGCCGACGCACCTGCCTACGCGGTCGCGTACGCCTACCAGCGGTTCCTGGACGACCTGCGCGAAGGCGGCACCTCGGCCAGCGGCTCCATCGCCTCGGGCGGGGCCTCGGGCGGCGGCTCAGGTGCGATCTCGAGCGACGCCTCGGGCGGCGGCTCAGGCAGCGCCTTGAGTTGCGGCTCGGGCAGGACCTCGGGCGGCGCTTCGGGTGTGCCCGATTTCGCGCACGGCGCCGCACGGCACCGCAGCATCGAGTCCGTGGTCACGACGCCCTGACCACAGCCCCTCAGCCGCCCGCCCGTATCGCGCGGCCCCGACCGCGGTCCCCCCGGTCGTCTGGCCGTATCGCGCAGCCCTGCGGTGCGCTGCGAAGCACTGTTAGCACGTGGAGCGCCGTCGAGCACTGCGGCGCGCTGTGAATGCCTGTGATCATCGTGAAGCCCAGTGGACAGTGCACCGGCAGCCGCCGCCTCATGCCTTGCCTCGTGCCTTGCCTCGTGCCTCGCGTCGGCCCTCGGCTCGGGTGGTAACGGATGCAGCCGCCGGGCCGGCCCACGCGTCCCCCGGGCATGCCCTGTGCGTCGCCCGGGCCTGTCCTACGCGTTGCCTGGGCCTGTCTGCGCGTCCACCCCGCCCGGCGCCTCCCGCCTTACTCCCGCAGCCGCCGGGGCCTGTCCGCGCGTCGCCCGGTGCCGCGTCGCCCGGTGCCGCGTCGCCCTCCTTGTGCCCCCGTCTTACTCGCCCAGCCGCCGGGGCCTGTCCGCGCGGCGCTCACCCCCGTACCACCGGCCTCAGTCGTGTAGTCGTCGGGCTCGTCCGAGGCGGTGGTAGGTGAAGGCCCAGCGGTCTTCGCCTACGTTGCGGCGGGTGTAGCGGTCGGGGTGCTGGTAGCGGTCGCGGTTGTGGAACTGGCAGGCC
>NZ_VJVX01000339.1:0-270 GCF_008033685.1 Microbispora sp. CSR-4 | reverse complement strand
CCGTTGTTCCATCGGCTGTTCCATCGGCGCGCCACTTCGGCCGCCGGATGGCGGATCAGCCCGCTCGCCGACGCCGCGGATCAACCCGCGGAGCTTCTCAAGTGCCAGGGGCAGCCTGCCCTTGCCCTGCAGCGCCTCCGTCTGCAGGACCTTCGTCTGCAGGGCCTCCGTCTGCAGGGCCTCCGTCTGCAGGGCCTCCTCGGCCGCACCGAGCTCCGCCCGAGCCGCGATGTAGGTGTCCTCGGCGAGACGACCGTCCTCCCACGCGCG
>NZ_VJVX01000338.1:0-270 GCF_008033685.1 Microbispora sp. CSR-4 | reverse complement strand
GTCGCCGAGCACGCCGAGGACCAGCCGGGCCCGCGCCTCCTCGAACGGCAGGCCGTCGGCGCGTGCCTGTTCCAGTGCCGCGCCGGCCCGCGCGCGATCCTGGAACGTCCAGCCCACCGCCAGGTCGGCGGCGAGCCGGGCCCGGGGAGTGCCGTTCGCCGACCGCTCGTCCAGGCAGGAGGCCGCTGCCCGGCGGGCCGCGTCGTCGCCCGCCGCTCCCGCCACCAGCACCTTGAACGCCAGGGCCCGGTGCACCACCTCGGGCACCTC
>NZ_VJVX01000337.1:0-270 GCF_008033685.1 Microbispora sp. CSR-4 | reverse complement strand
GCCCGCACCGCCCACCGTCATCCCCCCACTGGTGCGCAACCAGCACCGGGTGGAGGCATGCCCATGCTGCCTGGCCTGCCCCGCCCGATGCACCCGCCCCACCCGATCGGCCAGGGCGCAGGTGATCCGATCCCGGGCGAACAGCAACTCCTCCGCCTCGGCCAGGCACATGTCCACATCGTCGGGAAGCGGGGTCAGCGCCAGCTCTTGGGCCACCTCACGAACCGACCCCACCACCACCCACGACGACCGCACACCACCCCGACCACG
>NZ_VJVX01000336.1:0-273 GCF_008033685.1 Microbispora sp. CSR-4 | reverse complement strand
GCCGGCCTCACGCGGCAGGTAGAACTCCCCTTCCACGCCGCCGCCCTTGCCCGGGCGGACCCGCAGGAACCGCCGCCCGTAATCGGCCCGCTCATCCCGTTCTTCCCCATCGGGGTCCAGCACCGCCCGCAGGTGGCGGCCGGCCTTGGCGACCTCCGCCGCCCCGGCCTTGCCGGCCAGGTCCACCAGGATCGGCTCCGCCAGGGTGGCTTGCTCGTCGGTTAGTCCGGCCACGGCGGCGCAGATGGCCTCCACCACCCCCGCCGCCAGCTC
>NZ_VJVX01000335.1:0-277 GCF_008033685.1 Microbispora sp. CSR-4 | reverse complement strand
GAGCGGGCCGATTACGGGCGGCGGTTCCTGCGGGTCCGCCCGGGCAAGGGCGGCGGCGTGGAAGGGGAGTTCTACCTGCCGCGTGAGGCCGGTGCCCGGTTGATGGCGTTGTTGCAGGCGTACGCCAAGCTGAGGGCTCAGGGGGATGACCGCCCGTTGACGGTACGTCAGGCGGACGCGCTGATCGCCCTGCTGGAGCAGAAGATCGCCGCCGAGCTCCTCGTCGTGGTCAGCGCCGAATCCCTCCCCACCGACCCCGAAACCACCGACCCCACCG
>NZ_VJVX01000334.1:0-278 GCF_008033685.1 Microbispora sp. CSR-4 | reverse complement strand
GCACGTCGCAGCCCAGAACCCGACCTCAAACTGCTACAACGAGAACGTCGCCTGACCGCGGGACCGCCGATCAAGTTCCACGAACGTCGGGACATCCTCTCGAAGATGGTCCGCACCAGGGTGGCCACCCACGGCTGAGCCGACTTGGGCACGGTGGTGAGCAGGTTCCGCAGGTAGTGAAGCCGTCAAGAAATAAGGCGTTGCTTCGTGATCTTCGGCTCGTTGAGATGGTATGGCGATCTCCAGCGAGGTCCGCGGCCAACTCGCGCGGAAATTCG
>NZ_VJVX01000333.1:0-280 GCF_008033685.1 Microbispora sp. CSR-4 | reverse complement strand
GAGTTCAACATGATCACGGCCGAGAACGAGATGAAGATCGACGCGACTGAGCCGAACCAGGGTCAGTTCAACTTCACCAACGCCGACCGGATCTACAACTGGGCCGTGCAGAACGGCAAGCAGGTGCGCGGGCACACGCTGGCGTGGTACTCCCAGCAGCCGGGCTGGATGCAGTCCCTCAGCGGCAGCGCGCTGCGCCAGGCGATGATCAACCACATCAACGGCGTGATGGCCCACTACAAGGGCAAGATCCCCTACTGGGACGTGGTCAACGAGGCCT
>NZ_VJVX01000332.1:0-281 GCF_008033685.1 Microbispora sp. CSR-4 | reverse complement strand
GGTCTGCTCCTGGCCGGGCTGCCGCATGCCCGCCACCCGCACCGACCAAGACCACATCCAGGCCTGGGCCGACAACGGCGCCACCACCGCCGCCAACCTGCACCTGGCCTGCCGCCACGACCACCGCGCCAAGCACCTCGGCGGCTGGCGCGTCACCACCGCAGGCCCCCACCTGATCATCTGGACCAGCCCACTCGGACACCCCTACCGCAGCCCACTCCCGAAGATCATCCAGCCCGTCCCCGACCCCCAGCCCCGCACCTGGCCCGACGCCCCACCCG
>NZ_VJVX01000331.1:0-284 GCF_008033685.1 Microbispora sp. CSR-4 | reverse complement strand
TACGAGCGGAGACTTCGGACCGGTTGAGGTCTCTGTATGAGTCCCAAACGCGGGGATCGTGTCACCGTTCCCCCTCCTGGCGATGAGTGGGACCTTCGCTTCGCCACCAGTGATGCGGCAAAGGGATGGGACGAACTGTGCAGGCACGCCCTGGCCAACGCACGGCGCTGTCTTGAAACTTTGCGCACGGATCCACGCTCGCGAGCAGATCACGAGCGTCAGCATCGTCTCCGCGGCGACCTCGCAGTTCACCGCCACAACGGCAAGGATCTCGAACAGTGGGA
>NZ_VJVX01000330.1:0-289 GCF_008033685.1 Microbispora sp. CSR-4 | reverse complement strand
TCTGTCATGGTCTGTTCTCCTTCCGTCGCAGGTAGTGGTGCGTTGTGACACCGAGAGTGCGACGGAAGGGCAGGACGAGATCACTACACGACGGGACATGTTCAAGACGTCCCGTCTACGATTGCCAGGTCCCTGGACGTCCTGACGCGGCAGGTGAAATGGCCAACGAGCGACTACGCGCGGCCCTCCTGGAACGCGGGGTGAGCATCGCCGAGCTGGCGACCGCGATCCAGGTGGACCCCAAGACCGTCGAACGCTGGATCACCAAAGGCCGCGCACCGTACCGAAA
>NZ_VJVX01000033.1:0-97264 GCF_008033685.1 Microbispora sp. CSR-4 | reverse complement strand
CCTTCTCGGAGGCGGCGATGTCGAGCGTGCCGGCGAAGCTCATCGGCTGGTTGGCGACGACGCCCACCGACCGCCCCTCGACCCGGCCGAAGCCGACGATGATGTTCGGCGCGAAGCCCGCGTGGATCTCCAGGAACTCGCCGTCGTCGAGGACGTGCTCGATGACCGTGTGCATGTCGTACGGCTGGTTGGCCGAGTCGGGGACCAGCGTGTCGAGCTCGCGGTCCTCGTCGGTCGTCTCCAGGTCCGCCTCGACGTCGAAGGCGGGCGGGTCGTCCATGTTGTTGGACGGCAGATAGGACAGCAGCGCTTTGGCGAAGTCGAGGCAGTCCTGCTCGTCGGACGCCTCGTAGTGGGCGACGCCGGAGCGGGAGTTGTGCGTGTGCGCGCCGCCCAGCTCCTCGAACGTCACCTCCTCGCCGGTGACGGTCTTGATGACGTCGGGCCCGGTGATGAACATGTGCGACTTCTCCTGCACCATCAGGACGAAGTCGGTCAGCGCGGGGGAATACACGGCGCCGCCCGCGCACGGGCCCATGATCAGCGAGATCTGCGGGACCACGCCGGAGGCGTGCACGTTGCGCTTGAAGATCTCGGCGTACAGGCCGAGGGAGACCACGCCCTCCTGGATGCGCGCCCCGCCCGAGTCGTTGATGCCGATGACCGGGCAGCCGGTCTTGAGCGCGTGGTCCATGACCTTGACGATCTTCTCGCCGAAGACCTCGCCGAGCGACCCGCCGAAGACGGTGAAGTCCTGCGCGAACACCGCGACCGGCCGGCCGTCCACCGTGCCGTAGCCGGTCACGACCCCGTCGCCGTACGGGCGCTCGCGGTCGAGGCCGAACGCGGTGGCCCGGTGCCTGGCCAGCTCGTCGAACTCCACGAAGGAGCCCTCGTCGAGGAAGGCCGCCAGCCGCTCGCGGGCCGTCATCTTGCCCTTGGCGTGCTGTTTCTCCACCGCCCGCTGGGAGCCCGCGTGGGCCGCCTCGCTCCGGCGCCGTTCCAGATCGGCGATCTTGCCGGCGGTGGTGTGGATGTCGATCTCGGGGACGCGTTCGGCGCTCATCGCCCGCTCACCGTTCCTCGTGTGCTCAGCGGCCCTCGGGTCCCGAACGCCGCTCCGGGTCGCGTCGAATCCATGCCCGACAGGTTAACCAGAGCGGCATCGCGCGGTCGCTCCGGGTCGCGCGCAATGGGATCTACGGATGCCCCGCAGGAACGCGCCCCGTGCGCCGTTCGTTCGTCTTTACGACGGCTTTATACGACTGGGGGCTCCATGACGGATGCCGTACGGACGCAGGGATTGTTCAAGCGCTTCGGGCAGCAGGTGGCGGTCGGCGGTGTCGATCTGGTCGTCCCGAGGGGCAGCTTCGCCGGGCTGGTCGGCCCCAACGGCGCGGGCAAGACGACCACGCTGAGCATGGTCACCGGGCTGCTGCGCCCGGACGGCGGGCGGATCGAGATCGACGGCCACGACGTGTGGGCCGACCCGGTCAGCGTCAAGGCGCGCATCGGCGTGCTGCCCGAGGGCCTGCGGCTGTTCGAACGGCTGTCCGGCCGCGAACTGCTGATGTACTGCGGCCAGTTGCGCGGCATCCCCATCGACGAGGTCGGAAAGCGCGCCGACGAGCTGCTCAGGGTCATGGACCTGGTCGAGGCACAGGACAAGCTGGTGGTCGACTACTCCACCGGCATGCGCAAGAAGATCGGCCTCGCGGCGGCGCTGCTGCACAACCCGGGCGTGCTGTTCCTCGACGAGCCGTTCGAGGGCGTCGATCCCGTCTCCGCCAACACGCTGACCGAGGTGCTGCGCAGATATGTCGCCTCGGGCTCCACCGTCGTCTTCTCCAGCCACGTGATGGATCTGGTCGAGCGGTTGTGCGACTGGGTGTCGGTGATGAACCGCGGGTTCGTCGTCGCGCAGGGCCCGCTCGACGACGTACGGCAGGGCCGGACGCTCAACGAGGCGTTCCTCGATCTGGTCGGCGTGCGCGGCAACGGGGAGGAGGGCCTGTCGTGGCTGGGCTCGCCGGCATGACCTGGCTGTTCGTCCGGCTCAAGCTCAGCCTGGTGCGCGGGGGCCTGCGCGGCGACGCCGGCAGGCAGGCCGGCTTCGCCTTCTCCATGGTCGTCGCGCTTGTCGCGGCCGTCGCCGGTTTCGCCCTGGTGTCCCTCATCCGGTCCGCGCCGTCCGACATCGCCCTCGACCTCGTGGCGACGGCGTTCGCGATCTTCGCCATCGGGTGGGTCATCGTGCCGCTGACGGCGTTCGGCCTGGACGAGACGCTCGACCCGGCCCGGCTGGCCCTGTTTCCGCTGACCACCCGGCAGCTCGCGACCGGCATGCTGGCAGCGTCGGCGACCGGGCCGTGGCCGATCGCCTCGCTGATCGCGCTGTCCGGCGGCGTGGTCGCGCTCGCCCACGGTCCTGGCGGGGTGCTGCTCGGGGTGCCCGCGGTGATCCTCGTGTTCGCCTTCTGCCTCACCACGTCGCGCCTGGTGACCACCGGGCTGTCCGGCCTGCTGCGCACCCGCAGGGGACGCGATCTGCTGGCGGTCGCCGCCATCTTCGTGGTGCTGCTCGTCCAGGTGCCGAACCTGCTGGTCAACCGCGGCCTGTCCGGCGACCCCACGCGGATGCTGGCGTCGGTGGGCGACGCCCTGCGCTGGACGCCGCCGGGGCTGGCCGCGCACGCGATCGCCGACGGGGGCCTCATCGGCGTCGCCGAGCTGATCGTCGTCGCGATGTCGGTCGTCGTGCTGGGATGGCTGTGGGTCGCCGCGCTGCGGCACGCGCTGGTGCGGCCCGACGCCTCCAGCCAGGGCGGCGGCTCCGTCCGGAGGTCGGGCCGGATCTCGATCGGCCGGTTCCTGCCCGGCGGCATGCTCGGCGCGGTCGTCCTGAAGGAACTGAAGTACGCCGCGCGGGAGCCCCGGGGCCGGGTGAACTGGATCATGGCGCTGTGCGTCACCGTGATCGTCACGCTCTCCCTGCGCGGTGGGGACGGCGAGGCCGGCCTTGGTTCGGTGATCGGGCCCGCCTGCCTGGCGGCCGTCATGATCGGGTTGCAGGCGGGCAACTCCTTCGGCATCGACGGCAGGTCGCTGTGGATGAACGCCGTGGCGTTCTCCACCCCGCGCGACCTGCGTACCGACCTGGCCGGGCGGCACCTGGCCATGGCGGTCATCGGGGTGCCGCTGCTGCTCGCGGTGTCATTGTTCGCCGGCGTGGTGGGAGGAGGCGACGCCGCCTGGGCTCTCGCCGCCGTTCCTGTCGCCTGGGGCGTGCTCGGCGTCACCATGGGCGTCGGCGCGATCACCAGTGTGACCGCGCCCTACACCTACCCCGACCGCCTGAACGCCTTCAGCGGCGCCGCTCCCGGGCAGGGCGGGCAGGCGTTCGCGGCCTCCTTCGCCACGATGGTCGTCACCGGCGTGCTCACGCTGCCGGTCGTGCTGCCGGTCCTGTTGGGCCTGACCTGGTGGGCCGTGTTCGCCGTGCCGTACGGCGTGGCGGCCGCGTGGGCGGGACGCCGGATCGCCGCCGGTGTCGGCTTCGCCCGCCTCCCCGAGCTCCTCGCCGCCGTCTCCCGCCCCACCTGACCGTGCTCTCTTGCCGCGTCTCCGCGCGGAGGCGTTGTCCTGCTTCCGCGCGGGGGTGCGTTTTGAGTGGTCTAGTCCAATTGGTGAGACCGCCCTCGGGCTGCCGAGCGCGATTCGCTAGCCTTCGAAGCATGGCCGCCATCGCTCCTGCCGAACGTCACAACGCCGTAGCGGAGATGCCGGACGAACTCCGCGCTGACGTGCGCCTATTGGGTGGATTACTGGGACAGGTGATCGCCGAACACGGCGGTCCCGAGCTTCTCGCCGACGTGGAACGGCTCAGGAAGGCCGTGATCGCGGCCCGCCGCCGGGAGACGACGGCGGACGAGGTCGCGGCACTGGTGGCCGAATGGCCGGTAGACCGCGCCGTGCAGATCGCCCGCGCCTTCACCTGCTACTTCCATCTCGCCAACCTCGCCGAGGAGCACTACCGCATCCGCATCCTGCGGCAGCGCGACAGGGACGACGTGCCGCTGCGCGAGTCCCTCGCGGAGGCCGTGCAGCGGCTGCGGGGGGACGACCGGCTCCAGGACCTGATCGACGGGCTGGAGTTCCGGCCCGTGCTGACCGCCCACCCCACGGAGGCGCGGCGGCGGGCGATCGTCACCGCCATCCAGCGGATCAGCGCCCAGCTCGACGCCTACAACGCCCCCGGACGCGGCGCCGCCGAGCGGGAGGAGGCCCACCGGCGGCTGCTCGAGGAGATCGACATCCTGTGGAGGACCGCCCAGCTCCGCCACACCAGGCTCGACCCGCTCGACGAGGTTCGTACGGCGATGGCGGCGTTCGACGAGACGCTGTTCCGCACGGTGCCGCAGATCTACCGCTCGCTCGACGCGGCGCTCGGCCCCGGCACGGGGACGCGGGAGCCGCTGGCCAAGGCGTACATCCGCTACGGAAGCTGGATCGGCGGCGACCGCGACGGCAACCCCAACGTCACCGCCAAGGTGACCAGGGAGGCCATCCAGATCCAGGCCGAGCACGTGCTGATCGCGCTGGAGAACGCCACCACCCGGATCGGCAGGTCGCTCACCCTCGCCAGCGCCTACACGCCGCCGTCCGCCGAGCTGCGGTCCGCGCTCGCGCAGGCCGAGGACGATCACCCCGACCTGGTGTCGGAGATGGCCACCCGGTCGCCGCGCGAGCCGCACCGCCAGTGGCTGATGTTCGTGGCGGCCAGGATCGCCGCGACCCGCCGCCGCGACCTCGACCTCGCCTACCGCGCGCCCGCCGAGCTGCTGGCCGACCTGCGGCTCGCGCAGGACTCCCTGCGCGGGGCCGGCGCGGTACGGCAGGCGTACGGCGAGCTGCAGCACCTGATCTGGCAGGTCGAGACGTTCGGCTTCCACCTGGCCGAGCTGGAGGTGCGCCAGCACTCGGCGGTGCACGCGGCGGCGCTCAAGGAGATCGCCTCCGGCACGCTGTCGGAGCGCACCGAGGAGGTTCTGGCCACGATCCGGGTGATCGGGTGGATCCAGGAGCGCTTCGGCGTGGCCGCCTGCTCCCGCTATGTCGTGTCGTTCACCCGCTCCGCCGACGACATCGCGGCCGTCTACGAGCTGGCCAGGCACGCCCTGGGCGACCGCGCCCCGGTGCTCGACGTGGTCCCGCTGTTCGAGTCGGGTGAGGACCTTGACAACTCCACCGTCGTGCTGGAGGGCATGGTCAAGCTGGAGCCCGTACGCCGGCGGCTCGCCGACAACGGGCGGCGCATGGAGGTCATGCTCGGCTACTCCGACTCGGCCAAGGAGCTCGGCCCGGCGGCGGCCACGCTGCGCCTTTACGACGCGCAGGCGGCGCTGACCGCCTGGGCCGCGGCCAACGACGTCAGGCTCACGCTCTTCCACGGCCGGGGCGGCGCGCTCGGCCGGGGCGGCGGCCCGGCCAACCGGGCGGTGCTCGCCCAGGCCCCGGGATCGGTCGCCGGCCGGTTCAAGGTGACCGAGCAGGGCGAGGTCATCTTCGCGCGCTACGGCCACTCGGCGATCGCCAAGCGGCACATCGAGCAGGTCACCAACGCCGTGCTGCTCGCGTCCACCTCGGCGGTGGAGTCGAGCACGGCCGCGGCGGCGGCGAAGTTCCGCCGGATGGCCGAGACCGTGGCCGGCGCCTCCGAGCGCGCCTATCGGGCGCTGACCGAGGCACCGGGCTTCCCCGAATGGTTCGCGCTGGTCAGCCCGCTTGAGGAGATCGGCTCGCTGCGGCTCGGCTCCCGTCCCGCGCGGCGCGGCCTCGGCGCGCCCCGCTCGCTCGACGACCTGCGGGCCATCCCGTGGGTGTTCGCCTGGGCCCAGACGCGGGTCAACCTCCCCGGCTGGTACGGCCTGGGCAGCGGCCTGGCCGCCGTGGTCACCGACGGCGGGATGGCCGAACTGCGCTCGGCCTACAAGGAGTGGCCGCTGTTCGCCTCGATGCTCGACAACGCGGAGATGTCGCTGGCCAAGACCGACCGCTCGATCGCGTCCCGCTATCTGGCCCTGGGCGGCCGCAGCGACTTCGCCGAGCAGGTCCTGGAGGAGTACGACCTGACGAGGCGGCTGGTGCTCGAAGTGACCGGCCACGCCCGCCTGCTGGAGAACCGGCGCGTGCTGTCGCGGGCCGTGCAGCTCCGCGACCCCTACGTGGACGCGCTCAGCCACCTCCAGCTCCGGGCGCTGTCGGCGCTGCGGGCGCCGGGCGACCTTTCGGAGGAGGAGCGCGAGCGCCTGTCCACGCTGCTGCTGCTCAGCGTGAACGGCGTCGCGGCCGGCCTGCAGAACACGGGCTGACGACGGCCCGCCTGAGCCGGTGGTCGCGCGCGGCGACGCCCGCGACCACCGGCACAGGCGGCTCAGGCGGTCTCGGCCTGCTCGGCCTCGATCCGCCCGACCTCGATCCGATCCGGGCAGGCGTAGATGTTGAAGCGCTCCTCGCGCAGGAAGCCCACGAGCGTGACGCCGAACTCGCGCGCCAGATCGACGGCGAGCGAGGAGGGCGCGGACACGGCGCACACGATCTGGATCCCGGCGCTCGCGGCCTTCTGCATGATCTCGTAGCCGACCCGGCCGCTGACCAGCAGCACGTGCCGGTCGAGCGGGGTCCGGCCGCCGAGCATCGCCCAGCCGACCAGCTTGTCGACGGCGTTGTGCCGTCCCACGTCCTCCCGCACGGCCAGCGGCGTGCCGTCGGGCGTGAACAGCCCGGCGGCGTGCAGCCCGCCCGTCCTGCCGAACACCCCCTGGGCCTCCCGCAGCCGGTCGGGCAGGCCGTACAGGGTCGTGGCGGACACGGCGACCGGCGTGCGCGCGGCAGGCACGGCGCAGCGGTCGCGCAGGGCGTCGAGGCTCGCCGTGCCGCAGACGCCGCACGCGCTCGACGTCAGGAAGTTGCGCGCCGCCGCGCCGAGGTCGGGGAGCCGGGTGGCGGTGAGCCGCACCGTCACGGTGTTGTAGCGCGCCTCGGGGTCCAGGTCCTCGTCGGTGCAGTAGCCGATGGCGGCGATGTCGCCGGGGCCTGCGATGCCCTCGCCGTGCAGGAACCCCGCCGCGAGCTCGAAGTCCGCGCCCGGCGTCCGCATCGTGATCGCCACCGTACGGCTCTCGCCTCCGGCAAGCAGCCGGATCTCCAGCGGTTCCTCCGTGGCCAGGTCGTCACGCCGGTCGCGTACGGCCGATCCGGACACCCTCCGGACGCGTGACCGGGTGACGGGCCCCAGACGGGCAGTGGGCCGCGCCGCGCCGTCCGATTCCATCTGTCTTCCTCCTTGGCGGCATGGCTGCTGATCCATCCCGTACGCAGCCTGCCACGCCGCCGGCCGGCCGTCGCCCGCCGGGTGGGCCCGGGATGCCCGGCAAGCGTGGTTCCAGCGGACGGACGGCGCGGCGGGGGCGGGTCCGCGGGCCGATAGCCTGGGGGCGTGCCCGACTCGCCGTACGCCGATCTCGACCGGCCTCCGCTGTCCGAGACCGCGCTGACCAGGGCGCTGGTGCGCCCGGGCTCGCTGTGGTCGTCCATCCGCGTGGTCGAGCGGACCGGCTCCACCAACGCCGACCTGGCCAGGACCGTGCGCGACGACCCGGCCGAGGGCGCCGTGCTCGTCGCGGAAGTGCAGTCCGCCGGGCGGGGCAGGCTGGGCCGCACGTGGAGCGCGCCGCCGCGCTCCGGGCTGACGTTCTCGATGCTGCTGCGGCCGGAGGTGCCGCTCGCCCGGCAGGGCTGGCTGGCGCTGCTGGTCGGCCTCGCCGCCGCCTCGGCCGTACGGCGGATCGCGGAGATCGACGTGCGGCTCAAGTGGCCCAACGACCTCATGGTGGGAGAGCGCAAGCTCGCCGGGATCCTGGCCGAGCGGGTGGACCGCATGGTGGTCATCGGCATGGGGCTCAACGTCTCGCTGCGGCCGGAGGAGCTGCCCGTGGAGCGGGCCACGTCCCTCGCCGTCGAGAACGCCGTCTGCACCGACCGCGACCCGCTGCTGCGCGCGATCCTGCGGGAGATCGAGTCGCACTACCGGGAGTGGACGGTCGCCGGCGGCGACCCGGACACCTCGGGCCTGCGTGCCGCCTACCTCGCCTGGTCGTCCACCGTGGGCCAGGAGGTCAGGGTCGAGCTGCCCGGCGACCGGGTGCTGACCGGCCTGGCGACCGGCGTCGACGCGTCCGGTCACCTGGTCGTGCGCGCCCAGGACGGAGAGCACACGCTCAGCGCGGGCGACGTCGTCCACGTGCGCCGGTCGCCGGAGACCGGGCCGCCCGTCTCCGAATGATCGGAGCCGCCGGGCGATCGGGCGAACACATGCAATCGACCGGCGATCGTGTCACGATTTGCGCCATGGGTCTCCCCGATCAATATCTGGCCGACGGCGAGCGGGTCGTTCTGTCGTTCCATCCGCACTGGAAGCGGCTGATCCTTCCGTTCCTCGCCCTCATCGTCGTGCTGGCCGCCGCCGTCGCGGCCTTCATCTTCATCCCCGGCGACTACGAATACGCGGGATACGCCCGCGGCGCGGTGGCCGTCGTCGCCTTCGTCGCGCTGGTCCTGTGGACGATCATCCCCTACCTGCGCTGGGTCACGACGTCGTACACGCTGACCTCGCACCGCTTCGCGATCAGCATCGGAGTGCTGAACAAGTCGGAGGACGACATCCCGCTGGCCAAGGTGAGCAGCGTGAGCTCCGACCAGCGGCTCATCGAGCGGATCCTCGGATGCGGCACGCTCCGGGTCGAGTCGGCCTCGGAGAAGGGCGACATCGACTATCGCGACATCCCCCAGATCCAGCGGGTGCGGCACGAGCTGTTCCGGCTGGTGGAGGACGCCGCGGACGGGAACATCGACGGGGAATGAACGCGGCGCGGCCTGCGCGCCGCGCGGGGGAGGGGGACGTGGACACTAGCGGGCGGCCAGGCGCCGACGACATGCGGCGGCTGTTCCTGGGGCAGGCACCGGCCTACACCCGGAGGCAGGTCGCCGAGGCGGCCGGCATCCCGCAGGACCTGGCGGCGCGGATCTGGCGGGCCCTCGGCTTCGCCACGTTCTCCGACGACGCCGTGGCGTTCACCGAGGCCGACCTGGAGTCCCTGCGCCGCATCCGCGACCTGATCGACACGGAGACGCTCGACGAGCGCACCGTCATCCGCATGGCCAGGGCCCTCGGCCGTACGACCGCGCGGCTCGCCCAGTGGCAGGCCGAGATCATGCTGGACGCGCTGATCCAGCCCGGCGCGAAGGCGGGGGAGGACGCGCTGCGGCAGGTGGTGGACACGGTCAGCCGCCTGCTGCTGGACTTCGAGCAGACGCTGGTGCACGTCTGGCGCTCCCAGCTCGCCGCGACCGCGAGCCGGCTGGTCTCCCTCGCCGAGCCCGGCGAGGACGTCTCGCCGACCCGGCCGAGGCTCGGGGTCGGGTTCGCCGACCTCGTCGCCTTCACCCGCGTGTCGCGGGAGCTGGACGAGCTGGCGCTGGCCGACCTGGTCGAGGGGTTCGAGTCGCGGGCCTCCGACGTGATCGCGGCGCACGACGGCCGGCTGGTCAAGACGCTCGGCGACGAGGTGCTCTTCACCGCCGCCGACCCGAGGACCGCCGCCCTCATCGCCCTCGATTTGATCGACGAGCTCAAACGCGACGCCGAGGGGCCCGACGTGCGGGTCGGGCTGGCGTACGGCCCGGTGCTCCCGGCGATGGGCGACGTCTTCGGCACGACGGTCAACCTGGCGGCCCGGCTGACGGCCATCGCCAGGCCCGGCACGATCCTGGCCGACAGCGAGCTGGCCGCAGGCCTCACCGGTGCTCCCGGCGTCGACCTGGTCAAACTCCGCCGCCGTCCCGCCCGCGGGCTCGGCGTGGTGGAGCCGTATGTTCTGAGGAGATCCACCCGAGAAAGTTGAGGTGCAGCACATGCCGTACGAAGTCCAGGGCGTGGTGGCGCGCGGCAAGGGTGAGGCGGTGACGCTGGAGACGGTCGTCGTGCCCGACCCGGGGCCCGGCGAGGCGGTCGTGAACGTGCAGGCCTGCGGGGTCTGCCACACCGACCTCCACTATCGCGAGGGCGGCATCAACGACGACTTCCCGTTCCTCCTGGGCCACGAGGCCGCGGGCGTCGTCGAGGCGGTCGGCCCTGGCGTGACCGACGTAGAGCCCGGCGACTACGTGATCCTCAACTGGCGGGCGGTGTGCGGGCAGTGCCGCGCGTGCCTGCGGGGCAGGCCGTGGTACTGCTTCGCCACCCACAACGCGGCGCAGAAGATGACGCTGGCCGACGGCACCGTGCTCAGCCCGGCGCTCGGCATCGGGGCCTTCCTGGAGAAGACCCTGGTGGCGGCCGGGCAGTGCACGAAGGTCAACCCGGCGGCCAAGCCGGCCGTCGCCGGGCTGCTCGGCTGCGGCGTGATGGCCGGTCTCGGGGCCGCGATCAACACCGGCGGCGTGACCCGGGGCGACTCGGTCGCGGTGATCGGCTGCGGCGGCGTGGGCAACGCGGCCATCGCGGGCGCCCAGCTCGCCGGCGCGACCACGATCATCGCGGTGGACGTGGACGACCGCAAGCTCGACTGGGCTCGCGGCTTCGGCGCCACGCACACGGTCAACTCCCGGGAGACCGACCCGGTGGAGGCGATCCGCGAGCTGACCGGCGGGTTCGGCGCCGACGTCGTGATCGAGGCGGTGGGCCGTCCCGAGACGTACAAGCAGGCGTTCTACGCCCGCGACCTGGCCGGGACCGTCGTGCTGGTCGGCGTGCCGACGCCGGAGATGCAGATCGAACTGCCGCTGCTCGACGTCTTCGGCCGCGGCGGCGCGCTCAAGTCCTCCTGGTACGGCGACTGCCTGCCCAGCCGTGACTTCCCCATGCTGATCGACCTCTACCTGCAGGGACGGCTCGACCTCGAGGGGTTCGTCACCGAGACCATCGGCCTCGACCAGGTCGAGGAGGCGTTCGGCAAGATGCACCGCGGGGAGGTGCTGCGCTCCGTCGTGGTGCTCTGACGCGCGCGTGAAGGGCGGCGCTTCCGCTTTGCGGAGTGCCGCCCTTTCTGTGCCATGGAACACATAGGCAAGCCTTACCAAAGTAGGTTATCTTAGGTATGCCTAACCTTCCTCAAGATCCCTGAGAGGCCGCTTCATGTACGTCTGCATCTGCCGCGCCGTCACCGAGAGCGAGGTGCACGACTGCATCGCCGACGGGGCGAGGACGGCTCGCCAGGTGCGGGACGCGACCGGTGCAGGGGGGGACTGCGCGTCCTGCGTCCGGAAGATCTGTGCGATCCTGAAACGGTCAGAGGACCTGGTCACCAGCGCATAGATCGAGGAAGCTTATGCAGGGCGACAAAGAGATCATCGCGCTGCTCAACGAGCAGCTCACCTCCGAGCTGACCGCCATCAACCAGTACTTCCTGCACGCGAAGCTACAGGAGAACTGGGGATATACGAAGCTCGCCGCGACCACGCGGGCGGAGTCCATCGACGAGATGCGGCACGCGGAGGAACTCACCGACCGGATCCTGTTCCTGGAGGGTCTGCCGAACTACCAGAAGCTGAACACCCTGCATATCGGCCAGACCGTCAGGGAGCAGCTTCAGGCCGACCTGGAGCTGGAGCTGGGCGTGGTCAAGCGCCTGCGGCCCGGCATCGCGCTCATGCGGGAGCGGGGGGACATCACCTCGGCCACGCTCTTCGAGCGCATCCTGGCCGACGAGGAGCACCACATCGACTATCTGGAAACCGAGCTGGGCCTCCTGGAGAGCCTGGGCGAACAGCTGTACCTTCAGCGGTACGCGGAACCGCCGTCCGCCTGAGCCGTGCGCTCCCGAGCCGGGCTCCCGAGCCGGGCTCCCGAGCCGGGCTCCCGTGGCCCGGCGCACCCCCGGCCGTCGCTCGCACGGACGGGAAATCAGATGCACAACGCCCGTCGTCATCGCTTCGACGGGCGTTTTTCACGCCATTATGCGGTTTCCAGCGACGAAGTTCGAAATGGTCGAGAATAGGATAGAAGATCGCGTCGCTTCCGTGCTGACTATCCCGGATTTATCAGTGTTTGCCCAGGTCAATTGATGGGTCAACGACAAGTCAAAAGGCGCGCTGTAGCCGGGAAACGATCGCACAAGGTCCTACGATCGCACCATGACCTGCGTACTTCTCGCCGAGGATGACACCTCGATTTCCGAGCCGCTGGCGCGAGCCCTGCGCCGGGAGGGCTATCAGGTGGAGGTGAGCCCCGATGGCCCGCAGGCCCTGGAGAGGGCCTTGTCGGGGGGCGTCGACCTGATTGTTCTCGACCTCGGCCTTCCAGAGATGGACGGGCTGGAGGTCGCGCGCCGCATTCGCGCGGAGGGACACGGGACTCCGGTCCTGATCCTCACCGCCCGTGTCGACGAAGTCGACACCGTCGTCGGTCTCGACGCCGGGGCCGATGACTACGTCACCAAGCCGTTCCGCCTGGCAGAACTGCTCGCCCGGGTGCGAGCCCTGCTCCGGCGCGGAACATCGGAGACCCCGGTGGTGCAAGGCGTCCGCATCGACGCCGACTCGCGCCGGGCCTGGATGGGAGACAAGGAACTGCACCTGACCACCAAGGAGTTCGACCTGCTCCGCGTGCTCGTACGGGACGCCGGCAAGGTCGTCACCCGCGAGCAGATCATGCGCGAGGTGTGGGACACGAACTGGTGGGGGTCGACGAAGACACTGGACATGCACATCTCGTGGCTGCGCCGCAAGCTCGGAGACGACGCGGCCAAGCCGCGCTACATCACGACAGTCCGAGGGGTCGGCTTCCGTTTCGAGCGCGAGTAGCCGCCGTGGGGCGGTTGCGGGGGAGGGGCTAGCACGTGCGCCGGCGCCTGCTTTCCTCCATGCTGCTCGTCGCGGTCATCGCGGTACTGCTGTTAGGCGTGCCCCTGGGTGTCGTCGTCGTGCGCTTGATCAGCGACGAGGTCGCCCAGGAGCTCAGAACGGACGCGAGCCGGCTGCTGCTCGGAGTGGAGTACTCCCTCAGCCAGGGCCTGGAGATCAGTCCGGACCAGCTCGCGCGGAACTACCCGGACCGGTACCTCCAGGTGTACGTCCGCGGGAAACCGCCGATCGTCGTGGGCTCGCCTCCACCGGCGGGCCGCGATCTGACCGAGGAGGCGCGCTCCGAGAACGGATACGTACGCGTCAGCCGTGACGCGGCCCAGGTCCAACAGGACACCCATGCGCGGCTGGTGCTCATCATCGCGCTGGCCGTCGTGGCCCTCGGGGCCGCGATCGGACTGGCGACCGTCACCTCGCGTCGCCTGAACCTGCCGCTTCAGGATCTCACCAGGATCGCGGAGCGGCTGGGCTCGGGCGACGCGAGGCCGAGCAGGCACCGCTACGGCATCCCCGAGCTGGATCTCGTGGCCGAGGTGCTGGACCGCAGCGCGCTGCGGATCTCCGACCTGCTCGCGCGGGAGCGCGAGTTCGCGACCGACGCCTCCCACCAACTCCGTACGCCGCTGACCGGGCTGAGCATGCGCCTGGAGGAGATCGTCGCGGCGGCCGATCAGCCCGACGTGGTGCGCGAGGAGGGCGAGGCCGCGGTCGTGCAGGTCGAGCGGCTGACCGCCGTGATCGACGAGCTGCTGGCCGCCGCCCGCCGCCAGCGCCACGCCCAGGCTGCGCCGATCGACGTGGACGACGTGGTGGGCCAGCAGATCACCGAATGGGAGCCGGCGTTCCGCCGGGCCCACCGCTCGCTGGTGCTCGCGGGCGACCGCGGCCTCAGCGCGCTCGGCACGACCGGCGGGCTCAGCCAGGTGCTGTCCACCCTGCTGGAGAACTCCCTCAAGCACGGCGACGGCGTGCTGACGATCAACACATCGAGTACGGGCAGGTCTGTGGTGATCGAGGTGGCCGACGAGGGCCCGGGCATTCCGGACGCCCTCGGCCACCGGGTGTTCGAGCGGAGCGTCAGTGGGGGAGGCGGCACGGGCCTGGGGCTCACCCTCGCCCGCGCCCTGGTGGCGGCCGACGGCGGGCGGCTTGAGCTGGTCAAACGCCGCCCGGCGACGTTCGCCATCTTCTTACGCCACACCCGCGACAGCGGGCGTCATCGCGTGGTGAGCGGCCCCGCCTGACGGATCAACTGGTGGCGAGGGGGTCGGGCTGCGCCTTCACGTCCGGGTGGGGGCGCGCGTCCGAGTGGGACCGTACGTCGGGGTGGGACCGTACGTCGGGGTGGGACCGTACGTCGGGGTGGGGCAGCGCGCCCACCTTCTCGACGGCCCCCTCGGCGGGCTCCTCGGACTTCTCCGGGGCCAGCTCCGGAACGGCCAGGAACACCCACTTCTTGTAGGACCAGAAGCGGAACAGCGTGCCCAGCCCCACGCCGACGAACTGGGCGATGTTGTAGCTCACCGCGTCGTGCAGGCCCAGCGAGTAGCTCACGAAGCCGATCGTGAGCAGCGGGGGCAGCAGCCCGATGCCGTTCAGCAGGAAGAACAGGACGTACTCACGCGCCAGGCCGCTCTGCTCCCGGTGACGGTAGGTCCAGAAGCGGTTGCCCGCGTACGCGAACGTGGCGGCGACGATCGTGGCCACGACCTTGGAGGACAGCGGGCCCATGCCGATGCCGAACCGCAGCAGGTTGGTGCCGCCGAAGTCGATGACGAACGCGATCGCGCCCACCAGGCCAAACTTGATCAACTCATGGATGAGCGCGGCGAACCGCTCGTAGGCGCGTCGTAGCAACTGCACGTCCCGTACGGTCCTTCCTGATCGGCGGCCACGGTCGGCGGCGAGGTCTTCTCAGGCTACCGTTCACAAGCACAAATCGGGGTCTTGCCGCAACCTTCGCCCGCTTCGTCCCAGGTCATCAAAGAACATTTCAAGAAAAATCCCGCTATCTGGGATGAGTGGCCGGTCTTCGCACTACGCTCTCGCCCGACCAGGATCACTTCGTTCGGGGACGTACGCGTTCTGGAGAGGTGGCCTCACTCGTGTTCCGCAGACTCACGGCCCTCGGTCTCGGCCTCGTCCTGCTCGCGGGGTGTGGGACCGAGGGCCTCCGCGAGACCCCCGCCGACCCGGGCGAGACGCCCCCGGCGACGGTCGAGATCACCATGGCCGACGCGCAGGAGGCCTTCGACGGCCTCGGCGACCTGGCGGACGCCTGGAAGGACCGCGACTGCGCCCAGATCCAGCAGCTCACGACCGGTGCGGAGGGCGCCATCGCGAGCGGGGTCTGCGCGGCCGCTCGGGACGGCTACGCCGCGCCCGCCTTCCGGGCCTACCACGATCCGGAGTTCCTGCTGCCCCACCGCGAGGACGGCGAGAACGGCGCCTGGTTCGCCGTGCTGGCCCGAAAGCCCCAGCCGGCCTACTTCGTCTTCGTATGGGAGGACGGCCGATGGCGGCTCGGCGCCGGGCCTATCCTGCTCGTCGGCAAGGCGCCCGCGATGGACGGCGCGGTGCTCGACGCGGAGGCCGTTCCGGACGCGGCCGTCGCGGCGCGGCTCGCGCCCACCCGGCACGTCGCGTTCCTGACCGATCCCTCCGGGGTGGACGGCGCCGGGGTCAGCGGGGTGCGCCTCGCCTCCGGTGACCCCATGCGCCGCCTCCTCGTGGAGCTGGTCCGTGCCCCCGGCAGGGCCCGCCCCGATCGCCTGACCACCGACGTGCGCATCGAGGGACCGGCCCGCGCGCTCGCGCTGCCCGCCGGCGGGGCGCTGGTGTTCCACGCGCTGCGCGTCGTCTTCACCCAGAAGCCGGGCTCGGGCCGTTCCTCCCTCGCGCACCCCCGCTATCGGGCCGCGGACGTACGCGCCTTCACGGGCGGCGCGGCCACGACCGTCACCGGCGGCGAGATCGTGGTGCTGGCGACCAAGGTTGCGAAGGACACCACGATGACGACGATCGGCATGCGCAGGGTCCTCGCCGACATCCGCAAGGGATCCGGCTGACGGGGTTTCGCCGGGCAATAGGTAGGCTGACGTGTCGTGAACAGCCCGAACGTTCCCCCTACCGCACCCGTGACCCCGCCCGTGGTGGGCATGGTCGGCGCGGGTCAGCTGGCGAGGATGACGCAGCAGGCCGCGATCGCGCTCGGCATCGACCTGCGCGTGCTCGCGAACGACCGTGACGAGAGCGCCGCCAAGGTGATCGTGGACACCCGGCTCGGTGACTACCGCGACCTTGACGATCTCCGGGAGTTCGCGAAGGGGTGCGACGCCGTCACCTTCGACCACGAGCACGTGCCGACCGAGCACATCCGGGCCCTGTCCGCCGACGGCCTCGCCGTACACCCCGGGGCGGACGCCCTGGTCCACGCGCAGGACAAGGCGGTCATGCGGGAGCGGCTCACCGCCATCGGCGCGCCCTGCCCCGCCTGGGCCCGCGTCGACGACCTGGCCGGTGTGGAGGCGTTCGCCGAGGAGCACGGCTGGCCCGTGGTGCTGAAGGCCGTACGCGGCGGCTATGACGGCCGGGGCGTGTGGATGTGCGAGTCGCCCGACGAGGCGCGCGAGGTGCTCGCCACCGGCGTGGCCCTGATGGCCGAGGCGTTCGTCCCGTTCGAGCGTGAGGTCGCCGTGCTGGTCGCCCGGTCCGCGCACGGCCAGGGTGTCAGCTATCCCGTGGTCGAGACCGTGCAGCAGGACGGCATCTGCGTCGAGGTCATCGCGCCCGCGCCGAACCTGGGCGAGGAGGAGGCGGCGCACGCCCAGCGGATCGCGCTCACGATCGCCCGCGACCTCGGCGTGACCGGGCTCCTCGCGGTCGAGATGTTCGTCACGAAGTCGGGGCTCGTGGTCAACGAGCTGGCCATGCGCCCGCACAACAGCGGCCACTGGACGATCGAGGGCGCCCGCACCTCGCAGTTCGAGCAGCACCTGCGGGCCGTGCTCAACCTGCCGCTCGGGTCGCCGTCGATGACCGCGCCGGTCGTCGTCATGGCCAACCTGCTCGGCGGGCCCGACCCCGACGTCTACTCGCGCTATGAGCACGTGATGGCCAACGACCCGGGCATCAAGATCCATTTCTATGGCAAGGACGTCCGGCCCGGCCGCAAGATCGGGCACGTCACCGCCCTCGGCACCGACCTCGACGAGGTGCGGGCCCGCGCCCACCACGCCGTCACCTGCCTGAAGGGACCTGTGGATGCCTGACGTCGGAATCGTCATGGGCAGCGACTCGGACTGGCCGGTGATGCGCCAGGCCGCCGAGGCCGTCGCCGAGTTCGGCGTGTCCTTCGAGGCCGACGTGGTGTCGGCGCACCGCATGCCCGCGGAGATGATCGAGTACGGTTCCCGCGCCGCCGGGCGCGGGCTGAAGGTGATCATCGCGGGCGCGGGCGGCGCGGCCCACCTGCCGGGCATGCTGGCCTCGGTCACCCCGCTGCCCGTGATCGGCGTTCCGGTGCCGCTCAAATATCTGGACGGCATGGACTCGCTGCTGTCGATCGTCCAGATGCCGGCCGGGGTGCCGGTGGCGACCGTCGCCGTCGGCGGTGCCCGCAACGCGGGGCTGCTCGCCGTACGGATCCTCGCGGCGTCCGACGAGGACCTGCGGCGGCGGATGGAGGAGTTCCAGGCCGCCCTGCGGGACCAGGCGCACGCCAAGGGGGAGCGGCTGCGTGCCGAGGCGGCCCAGCTCGGCCGGTAGCCCCGGCATCGGTGAGCCCGGCTCATCCGGCTGCCGTGGGGCGGCGGGTGAGCCGGGAAGGCAGCCACGCGGACACGACCAGTGCGAGCACGGTGAAGGCGAGCGACCACCAGAACGTGTGCTCGAAGGCCGCCGCGGCGTCCGAAGGGCCGCCGGGATGACGGGCGAGTGCGCTGTCGAGGACCACGGCCAGCACGGCGGTGCCGAACGAGCCGCCGACCTGCTGCGCGGTCCTCGTGATCACGCTCGCGTGCGGCACCTCGTCGCGGGTGAGTCCCTCGTACGCGCTGCTGATGACGGGGATCGTCACGGCGCCGAGGCCGACGCCGCGTACGACGAGCGCGGAGACGAGCCACCACGTCGCGGTGTCCGGCCCGGCCCAGGCGAACGGCAGCGTCCCGAGCGCGGTGATCACCAGGCCGACGGCGGTGACCGGGCGCGCGCCCACGCGGTCGGTGAGCGTGCCGGCCAGGCCCCTGCTCAGCATCACGCCGATGCCCTGCGGGGCGAGCAGGAGACCGGCCGTGAACGCGTCCCTGCCGCCCACCTGCTGATAGAAGAGCGGGATCAGCAGCATCGCGCCGTAGAGGACGAAGCCCGACAGGAACATCAGCGCGTTCGCCGCACTGAACGAGGGGCTGCGCAGCAGTCGCAGGTCGACGAGCGGCGTGTCCGTCCCGAGCGCGCGTACGGCGAAGGCGGCGATGAGCGCGGCGCCCGCGATGAGCGGCAGCAGCACGTCGGCGTGGCCGAAGCCGCCGCCGACCCCGACCCGGGAGAGGCCGAAGATGATCCCGGCGATGCCGGGGCACAGCAGGACCAGGCCGATCCAGTCGAGCGGCGCTTCGCGGTCGCGTTCGCCCGCGGGCATGAAGCGCCAGGCCAGCGCGAGCCCGGCCAGGCAGAACGGCACATTGATCCAGAAGATCCAGCGCCAGGAGAGGTGCTGGACGATCAGGCCGCCGAGGACCGGGCCGAGCACCGGGCCCAGCAGGGCGGGCAGCCCGATGATCGCCGTGGCGCGGCCGAGCGACCGTCCGCCCGTGGCCTGGACCAGGATCGTCTGCATGACGGTCAGCATGAGACCGCCGCCCGCGCCCTGCACCACGCGGAAGGCGATCAGCGTCGCCGCGTCCGGGGCGAGGCTCGCGCCGACGGATCCGGCCAGGAAGATCGTCAATGCGGCCAGCCAGACGTTCTTGCCGCCGAAACGGCCGGTCAGCCAGTTCGTCGTCGGCACCACCATGCCGAGGGCGAGCAGGTAGCCGGTGGTGATCCACTGGACGGTCGAGACCGGCACGTGCAGTTGCCGTCCCAGGGTGTCCAGTGCGATGTTGACGATCGTCGTGTCGAAGACGACGGCGAGGGTGCCGGTCAGCATGACGAGCGAGAGCCGTACGAATGCCGGGTCGAGGCGTTCCCGGGTGGCGGGCGGACTTGCGGTGCTCATGGCGACCTCCGGAGCAAGATTAGATGCACTTGTGTATCTAATCCTCTGGATGTCGTGCCGTCAATAAGATGCGCTTGTGTATCTTGAGGAGAGATCGTGTCGGAGAAGACCGCAACCAGGCGGCGTGGAGCCGAGCTGGAGGAGGCGTTGCTCGACGCCGCATGGGACGAGCTGGTCAGCGGCGGCTATGGCGGCTTCACGTTCGAGGGGGTGGCCGCACGTGCCCAGACCAGCCGGCCGGTGGTCTACCGCCGGTGGGCGAGCCGGGCCGATCTGGCGGTGGCCGCGATCATGCACTACGGCCGGAAGAACCGGCTCACGGTGCCCGACACCGGCTCTCTCCGCGACGACGTCGTGGCCCTGCTGCGGTGGATGTCGGAGCGGCGCGGCGAGCTGGCGGTGGTGATGAGCATGCAGATGAGCGAGTTCTTCGCGGAGACCGGCTCCACGATGGCCGACCTGCGAGAGCGGCTTCTGGCCGAACGCGGGGGGCCCGATCTGATGGACGAGATCCTCGACCGCGCCGCCGCGCGCGGGGAGATCGACCGTCGGCGCCTCACTCCGCGGCTGGCGGCGCTGCCGATCGACCTCGTCCGTCACGAGCTCCTGATGACCGGGCGGCCGGTCTCCGAGGACGTCATCGCCGAGATCGTCGACGACGTCTTCCTGCCCCTCCTCCGTCTGAGGGCGCAGTGAGGGCGGGTTCGCCGGGCTCGGTGCGGTGAGGCCCGGCTCGCCGGGCCGGCGCGAGGATCAGGGGCGGCCGAGGGCGCGGTAGTCCCAGCCGGCCTCGCGCCAGGTGTCCGCGTCGAGCGCGTTGCGGCCGTCGACGATCGTGCGGGCGGCGACGACCGCGCCCAGCTCCTCGGGATCGAGGGTCACGAACTCCTGCCACTCGGTGAGCAGCAGCACGACCTCGGCCTCATGGGCGGCCTCCATGGCCGACTCGGCGTACCCCAGGTGGGGGTGGGCCGCCCGCGCGTTCGACAGGGCGACCGGGTCGTAGACCGTGACCTGCCCGCCCTGCTCGGCGATCTTCAGGGCCACGTCCAGGGCCGGAGAGTCGCGGATGTCGTCGGAGTTGGGCTTGAACGCCGCGCCCAGCACCGCCACCCTGCGGCCGTCGAACGCCCCGCCAAGGATGTCGCGGGTGAGGTCGACCGTACGGGCCCGGCGGCGCAGGTTGATCTGGTCGACCTCGCGGAGGAACGCGAGCGCCTGGGAGGCGCCGAGCTCGTCGGCCCTGGCCGTGAACGCCCTGATGTCCTTCGGCAGGCAGCCGCCGCCGAAGCCGAGGCCGGGGTTGAGGTAGCGGCCGCCGATCCGCTCGTCGTACGACAGCGCCTGCGACAGCTGGGTGACGTCGCCGCCGGCGGCCTCGCAGAGCTCGGCCATGGCGTTGATGAACGAGATCTTCGTGGCCAGGAACGCGTTCGCGGCCGTCTTCACCAGCTCGGCCGTCGGGAAGTCGGTCACCACGATCGGGATCTCGCCCAGCGGCGCGTAGACGTCCCGCAGCACCTTCTCGGCCCGCTCGGAGGTCACACCGAGCACGATCCGGTCGGGGCGGAGCGTGTCCTGGACGGCGAAGCCCTCACGCAGGAACTCGGGGTTCCAGGCCAGCTCGACCTGCATCCCCGCGGGCGAGAGCCGTACGAGCTTGTCGGCGAGGCGCTCGGCGGTGCCGACCGGCACCGTGGACTTGCCCACGACCAGGCACTCGCGGTCGAGGTGCGGGGCCAGCGACTCGACGACCGCGTCCAGGAACGAGACGTCGGCGGCCTGCTCGCCCTTCTTCTGGGGCGTGCCCACGCAGATGAAGTGGACGTCGCCGAACTTCGCCACCTCCTCGTATGAGGTGGTGAAGCGCAGCCTGCCCGAGTCGAGATTGCGGCGGAGGAGCTCCTCCAGACCGGGCTCGTGAATCGGCAGCTCGCCGCGCTGCAGCCGTTCGATCTTGCTCTGGTCCACATCCAGACCGAGCACTTCGAAGCCCAGTTCGGCCATGCACGCCGCGTGCGTTGCACCCAGGTATCCGGTCCCCAGCACAGTGAGGCGGTACGGCACGGCATGCTCCCCTCTTACCGACTCTTTGTGATCTGGCATGGTACCGGGCCAGTCAACTGCCCTGTGAACCACCTGGGCAAACCGGCGCCTTGGCCCCACGGTACGGCCCTCGGTCCGCCCCGGTCGATGCCAGGCAACCGGTTCCTCACCCCTGTCAAGAAGATCAGTCAGGGAGGCTGTCGTACTGACTGGTAACTTTCTAGTCGGACGTCCTAGTATCGGCCTTATGAGCTTCCCTCTCTACGCCCCCGCTGAGGAGCACGAGATGCTCCGCGAGACGGTCCGGGCCATCGCCGACGAGAAGATCGCCCCGCGTGCCGCGGCGGCCGACGAGAACGAGGAGTTCCCCTGGGAGGTCTACAAGGACCTCGTCGCGGCCGACCTGCACGCCGTGCACATCCCCGAGGCGTACGGCGGGGCGGGCGCCGACGCGCTCGCCACCGTGATCGTGATCGAGGAGGTCGCCCGCGCGTGCGCCTCGTCCTCGCTGATCCCGGCCGTCAACAAGCTGGGCACCGTGCCGCTGCTGCTGTCGGCGTCCGAGGAGCTCAAGCAGCGCTACCTCACGCCGGTCGCCCGTGGTGAGGCCATGTTCTCCTACGCCCTGTCGGAGCCGGAGGCCGGCTCCGACGCCGCCTCCATGAAGACCAGGGCCGAGCGCGACGGCGACCACTACGTGCTCAACGGCACCAAGATGTGGATCACCAACGCGGGCGTGTCGGAGTTCTACACGGTCATGGCCGTGACCGACCCCTCGGCCGGCGCCCGCGGCATCTCGGCGTTCGTGGTGGAGAAGGACGACGAGGGCGTCTCGTTCGGGCCCAAGGAGAAGAAGCTCGGCATCAAGGGCTCGCCCACCCGCCAGGTCATCCTGGAGAACGTCCGCATCCCGGCCTCGCGCATGATCGGCGAGCCGGGCACCGGCTTCAAGACCGCCCTGGCCACGCTCGACCACACCCGCGTCACCATCGCCGCCCAGGCGCTCGGCATCGCCCAGGGCGCGCTCGACTACGCCCTCGGGTACGTCAAGGAGCGCAAGCAGTTCGGCAAGCCGATCGCCGACTTCCAGGGCCTGCAGTTCATGCTCGCCGACATGGCGATGAAGCTGGAGGCCGCCCGCCAGCTCACCTACGCCGCCGCCGCGAAGTCGGAGCTGGCCATGAGCGGCACCCCGGTCAAGGACCTCACCTTCTTCTCCAGCGCCGCCAAGTGCGCCGCCTCCGACGCCGCCATGGAGATCACCGTCGACGCCGTCCAGCTCCTCGGCGGGTACGGCTACACGCGCGACTTCCCGGTCGAGCGGATGATGCGCGACGCCAAGATCACCCAGATCTACGAGGGCACCAACCAGATCCAGCGCATGGTCATGGCCCGCCAGCTCCTCAAGTAGTCGTTGGCGTGCGAAACCCCGTCTGCCGTACCGGGCAGGCGGGGTTCGCCGTCAGGTCAGGCGTCCGCCCGGAGGCGGCCGAGCAGGTCCTCGGTGTAGGCGAGCAGGCGCTCGGCGTCGCCGGGATCGAGCGTTTTCAGCGAGTGGTCGACCGGCTTGCCGCGGTCGACCGCGGTGAGCGCGCCGGCCGGCGGGTGGTCGATCCACTCGACGATCGGACGGATCGACTCGGCCACCGGGCGCGCGAGGAACGCCGCGAGCACCCTGATGGCTCCGCGGACCAGTGGGTTCCGGTGGCCGCTCACCCCGCTGCGGGTGAAACCGGGGTGGTAGAGGACGTAGCGCGCCCGGTTCTCGGGCCGGGCGGCGAACGCGACGCCGAGCAGGTCGTTGGCGCGTCCCGCCTGGAGCTGCGCGAGCACCTGGCCGTACCGGCGTGTCAACTGGGGGTCCTCCCACACGATCCGGCCCGCGGTGACGCCGACCCCGGCGACGTTGACGACCACCGGGTCGGGGGCGGCGTTCAGCAGCGGCCGCAGGCGGGTCCCGAGCAGGTATCGGCTCAGGTAGTACAGGGCGAAGGTGTACTCCAGCCCGTCGGCCGTCTCCGTGCGCTTGGAGCTGATCCGGTTGGCGAACAGCGCCAGCGCGTCGACCGAGTCGTGGTGCTCGGCCACGTCGGTGACAATCCGCTCGACCTCCGCGATCGAGGAAAGATCCGCCCGTACGAACCGCAGGTTCGGGCTCGCCGCGTCGGACAGCAGCGCACGGCCCTTGGCCTCGCTGCTGCCGATCACCGTGACGTGATCGCCCCTCGCGAGCCGTTCCAGGGCGGTCGCCCGCCCCATGCCGTCGGTTCCCCCGCTGATGATGACGGTCTTGTGTCGTCGGCCCGGCACGGAATCCTCCATAGGCTGGTGGTCGGCTGGTCCAATCGTCGGGCTGCGACGTCAGAGGCGGAAAGAAGGCAGTTTGATGTCCGGTACGCACACTGGTGTTCCCTCCGTACTCGCCCACGAGCTTCCCCGTCCCGTGCCGATCGACGAGCTCGAAGCCTGCCCGGTGGGGGAGCTGTTCCGGCGGCTGGGCGACAAATGGAGCATGCTGCTGCTGATCCTGCTCGGCGGCCGGCCCCATCGCTACAACGAGCTGCACCGCGCGATCGAGGGCATCAGCCAGCGCATGCTCACCCGTACGCTGCGCGCCCTGGAGACCGACGGCCTGGTGCGCCGCGAGGTGCACCCGACCGTGCCTCCCGGCGTCGAGTACAGCCTGACCCCGCTCGGCCGCACCCTGCTGGAGCCCGTGTCCGCGCTGGCCGACTGGGCGGTGCGGCACGAGGCCGACATCAGGGAGGCCCGCTTCCGGCACACCGGCGCCTAGTCTCCGACGGGCAGCCCACCCTGCCTCCCCAGCAGCCCTGAGCAGCGCAAACCCCGTCTCCCGTGGTTGGAGGCGGGGTTTTCCACGTCTTCGACGAGATCGGCGTACAAGCTAGAGAGCACCGCTCTTGACTGTGAGCGTATCTCCGGGCATGCTTGCCCTAAGGCGAGAGCAGTGCTCTCGGAGTGAGTCGCCGAGGAGTCGACCATGTCCCGCTACATCGAACCGACCCGCGTGGATCACCTCTTCAACCGGACGGTCGCAGGGCTGACCCGGCTCGGGATCAGCCTCTGGGGATCCCGGATCCTGTACGTCCGCGGCCGGTCCAGCGGGGAATGGCGCACCACGCCGGTGAACGTGCTGACCCTGAACGGCACTCGCTATCTGGTCGCACCCCGGGGTATCACTCAGTGGGTCCGCAACCTGCGTGCCGCCGGGAACGGTGAGCTGCGCGTGGGCTGCCGCGTCGAAGCGTTCACCGCCATCGAGCTCTCCGATGAGGAGAAGCCGGCCGTTCTCCGGGCGTACCTGAAGCGCTGGGGCTGGGAGGTCGGAAGGTTCTTCGAGGGACTCAACGCGAACGCGTCCGAGGAGCAGGTGCGGGAGATCGCTCCGGGCTTCCCCGTCTTCCGGATCAACTAGAGAGGCCTTGGCGACGCCGCCGCCGGCCTCGTACGGCGAACGGCTCGAACCAGAGGATTTCGGGGCAAATGTGATCCCACTGTCATAAAGATTCGCGATTGTGGAGGGGTGCGCGCGTGGCTCGTTGATCAGTGGAGGAAACGGCTGGGCACGTTCGGTGTGATCGGGCCTTCCATCGCGCAGTGTGCCGTGGGCGCCGCGCTGGCCTGGCTCGTCGCCGTACATCTGCTCGGCCACCCCAACCCCCTCTTCGCGCCCGTCGCCGTGATGATCTGCGTGGGCATCGGGTCCGGCCGGCGGCTGCGCAGGCTGGCCGAGCTGGTGATCGGCGTCAGCCTGGGGGTGGGCGTCGGCGACCTGCTCGTGTCGTGGATCGGCTCGGGCCCCTGGCAGCTCGCGTTCGTGATCGCGCTGGCCATGACCGTCGCGTGGCTGCTGAACAGCAGCGAGTTGTTCGTGTCGCAGGCCGGGTCGTCGGCGGTGCTGGTCGCCATGCTGGTGCCGGGCGCGGACGGCGGCGGGCTGGACCGGATGGTGGACGCGCTCACCGGCGGCGTCGTCGGCATCGCCGCGGTCGCCCTGCTGCCCGCCAGCCCGCTCACCATCGCGGGCAGGCACCTGTCGGGTGTGCTCGACGCGTTCTCCACCATGCTCGAACAGGCGGCGGAGGCGATCGAGAAGGGCGACGCGGACCTGGCCGCCGAGGCCCTGGAATGCGGACGCAGGACCCAGACCGCGGTCGAGGAGTTCACTGCGGCGCTGGACAACAGCAAGGAGATCATCAGGATCTCGCCGCTGCGCCGGCATCACCGGGCCAGGCTGGCCAGGTATCAGACCGCCGCCCTGCCGGTGGACCTGGCGCTGCGCAACGCGCGGGTGCTGGTGCGCCGCACGCTGGCGGCGATGGGGGAGCCCATGCCGCCGCCGGTCGCGCTGGCCGAGCTGCTGCGCGAGGTCTCGGAGGCGGCGCTGCTGCTCCAACTGGAGCTGGGGGCCGGGCGCGAGCCGACGCTGGCCAGGCAGGCGTTGCTCGCCGTCGCCGCGCGGGAGCGGCCCAAGCACCTGGGCTTCTCGGCGAACGTCATCATCGCGCAGTTGCGCTCCATCGCCGTCGATCTGCTCCAGGCGACCGGCATGGAGCACGACGAGGCCTCGGCCACGCTCACCCCGCTCGACGAGAGCATGCGCGGCTGAGAGCGGACGCCCCGCTCACCGTCGCCGATCAACGCGGCGGGCAGGAGTCGCGGCAGCCGCCGAAGCGCTCGGTGTCCGGCCGGGTGAAGCGGGTCTCCTGCGTCCCCCGCACCGCCTCGGTCATCGTCTTCTTCCAGATGGGCCATCTGGATGGTCTCGCACAGGCCCACTTTCCCCTGCAGTTGCATGAAGAAGGTGTTCACGGCGTCCCGGGTGCCCGACCGCAGGGTGACGAACCGGGCTCCGCCCTTCTCGCGGTTGCGGACGCTGTGGGTTGGATCGCCGACGGGCCTGCCCGCGCAGTTCTTGAACGCCGGGTAGCTCGGGGCACGGTACGCGTCCCCGACGAAGAAACCGTCGTCGTATCGCCAGCCGGCGGCGAGCGCGGCGGCCAGGGCGTACGGCATCGCCGTCGTGCCCTGCTGGAGTCCCCGCCCGCCGTCGGGATCACGGCTGGAGACCATCGCCCTTACGGTCCCTTCGCCCGGGACGATCAGGACCTGTGTGGCGATCTGCGCGTCGTCGCGGTGGACGTACGCGTCGACGGCCTGTTGCGCCGTCCGCTGGAGCCGCTGGTCGATGGTCGTCGCGAAGTCGCGTTTCCGGGACGTTTTCACGCTGCTTCGATTCCTCGCCGGCGTGAAACGTCGTCCATTGTGCAGTCCCCGCGTCACATCGGCCAAATGGCCGCATAACGAATACACCGCGGCGTGTAGCCGTCGTATATCCGGTGTCTCGCGGCTGTTCCTAGCGTGGTGGGCGACCCACCCGCCCGACCGGGGATGAGGACGCCCGTGGCCTATCTCTTCGCCTTCTGCCGGCTGCTCACGGGGATCGTCTTCCTCATGTCGGCCGTGAGCAAGCTGCGCGGGCGGACGGCGTACGAGGAGTTCACGGCGGCCATCCGCGCCCTCGTGCCCCTCGTGCGGCTGCCGGCCCGGCCCGTCGCGGCGCTCGTCGTCACCGCCGAGGCCGCCGTCGCGCCGCTGCTTGCCTGGCCGCCCACCGTGCTCGCCGGCTTCTGTCTCGCGCTCGGGCTGCTCGTGGCCTTCACCGTGGCCATCGTCGTCGCCCTGCGGCGCGGCAGGCGGGTCCCCTGCCGCTGCTTCGGCGCCTCCGTCGTTCCCGTGGGCCCCGGTCATCTCGCCCGCAACGCCGTGCTCCTCGCCGCCGCGACGGCGGGAGCCGTACAGGCAGGTGCGGTACAGGCCGGCGCCGGGACCGTCCTCGCGGGTCTCGGGCCGGCCGGGTTCGTCGCGGTCGCCCTGGCAGCCGGGGCCGCGGCCGTCCTGCTGTCCGCGATCGGCGAGATCGCCGGTCTGTTCACCAGTTCACCCTGACGAAGGTGGTTCCTCATGCCGTTCCTGACAGCGCTCGTTCTGGGCGTCGGCGTCCTGTGCCTGATCGACCTGGTGCTGACGGTCGGGGTGATCCGGCGGCTTCGGGCGCACGAGGAGATGCTGTCGGCGCGACCGCCGGGTGCCCCGTTCCTCGTACTGCCTCCTGGGGCGACGATCGGCGGTTTCTCCGCGGTGAGCACCGACGGCGTGCACGTCTCGGATGAGACGCTGACCGGGACGGTCCTCGTCGGCGTCTTCTCGCCCGACTGCCCGGCCTGCCACGAACGCCTGCCGCAGTTCGCCGAGCACGCGCGGTCGTTCCCCGGAGGACGCGGCAACGCGCTGGCCGTGCTCGTCGGTGCGGAGGAGGAGATGGCCGAGGAACGGCGGGCGCTGGAGCCGGTCGCCCTGGTGCTGATCGAGGAGTTCGGCACCGGCCTGACTAAGGCGTTGCAGGTGCGCGGCTTCCCGTCCCTCGCCCTGGTCGACGAGCACGGGAGGGTGGTCGCCAGCGGCACCACCCTGGAGGACCTCGACATGATCCCCGCACACGCGTGACGGCCCGAGCGCGGGCGGTGGTGACCGCCCTCGGCATGGCCTGGCGGGCGGGCAGGGGGCTGACCATCGCCTTCGCCGTCCTCAGCACGCTCATGGCCGTCCTGCCGGTGACGATCGCCTGGTGCACCAAGCTGGTCCTCGACGAGATCGCCGCCGGCCGGCCCGGGGTCGGCGTGACCGCGGGCCTGGGCGCGGTGCTCGCCGGGTGCGGGGTGCTGACGGCGCTCGGGCCGCAGATCGTCCAGTACGTCAGGGACGAGAGCGGACGCAGGATCGGCCTCGCCGCCCAGGACCGCCTTTTCCGGGCCACCGAGCGGTTCGTGGGCCTCGCCAGGTTCGAGGACCCGGCGTTCCACGACCGGATCCGCATGGCCCAGCAGCACGGCGGGGCGACCCCGGGCATGGTGGTCTCCGCCGCCCTGGGCACCGCAAGGACGGCGATGACCGGCGCCGGGTTCCTCGTCTCCCTCGTGACGATCAGCCCGTGGATGGCCGCCCTCGTGCTCGGTGCCGCGGTGCCGTCCCTGGCCGCCGAGCTCTGGCTGTCGCGGCGGCGGGCCGCGATGCTGTGGGGCATCGGCCCGGTCGAGCGCCGCGAGCTCTTCTTCGGCGAGCTTCTCGTCAACGTCCGGGCGGCCAAGGAGCTGAGGCTCTTCGGCACCGGGGCGCACCTGCGCGGGCTCATGAACGCCTACCGGCGGGCCGCGAACGCCGAGCGGAGCCGCACCGACCGGCGCGAGCTGGGCGTGCAGGCCGTCACCGGGACGACGGCCGCGCTCGCGGCCGGGGGCGGCCTGCTGTGGGTTCTCGTGTCCGCGGCGAACGGCACGGGTGCGATCGGCGACGTGGCGCTGTTCGTGGCCGCAGTCGCCGGAGTCCAGGCCGCGGTGAGCGGTCTCGTCGTCGAGCTCGTCACCGTGCACCAGCAGGTGCTGCTGTTCGGCCACTACCTCGCCGTCCTGCACGCCGAGCCGGACCTGCCGGTCCCGGCCCGGCCCCGGCGGACGGGTCCGCTGCGCCGGGGGATCGAGCTGAAGGACGTGTGGTTCCGCTACTCGCCCGGCCACCCCTGGGCCCTGCGCGGCCTGACCCTGACCATCCCGTACGGCACCGCGGTGGCGCTCGTAGGCCGGAACGGCGCGGGCAAGAGCACGGTGGTCAAGCTCCTGTGCCGCATGTACGACCCGGAGCGCGGCTCGATCCTCTGGGACGGGATCGATCTCAGGGAGGTGGACCCGGCGGAGCTGCGGGCGCGGATCGGGGCGGTGTTCCAGGACTACATGGAATATGACATGACCGCGGCCGAGAACATCGGCCTGGGCGACCTCGCCGCGCTGGACGACCGGGGGAGGATCGAGGCGGCGGCGCGGCGGGCGGGGGTGCACGGCGTCGTGAGCCGCCTGCCCCGGGGGTACGACACGATGCTGTCCCGCGTCTTCGGCGGCCTCGTGGACCCCGCGGAGGACGGTCCCACGGATGTGGGGGTCCATCTGTCGGGCGGGCAGTGGCAGCGGGTCGCCCTGGCCCGCGCCTACCTGCGGGGCGAGAGGGACCTGCTGATCCTGGACGAGCCCAGCTCGGGCCTCGACGCCGAGGCGGAGCACGAGATCCATCAAGGCCTGCGCGAGCACCGCCGCGGCCGTACGAGCCTGCTGATCAGCCACCGGCTCGGCGCGGTGCGCGACGCCGACCACATCGTGGTCCTGGACGGCGGGCAGGTCGCCGAGCAGGGCACGCACACCGAGCTGCTCGCGCGCGGCGGGATCTACGCTCGCCTGTTCGCCCTGCAGGCCGAGGGATACCGGCAGCGGGAGGACCACACCGCCGCCGCCCCGCACGACCGGCTCTCGGGGGCACGATGACACGCACGATGACACCCGTCCTGCTCGTCCTGCTCGCGTCGGCGCTCGGCGGCGCCGCCGCGATGGCGGCCAGACGGTCGCTGCGCGTCGTCGAGGTGCACGGGGAGAGCATGGAGCCAAGCCTGCGGTCCGGCGACCGGGTCCTCGTACGCACGCTGCGCACGGGGCGGCGCGTCCGGCGTGGTGACATCGTGGTCATCTCCCGCGTGGGCCCGGGGGAGGGGGTCACGCTCGACGGCGGCACCAACCTGGTGATCAAGCGGGCCGCCGCCGTGGCCGGGGATCCGGTCCCACCGGGATTCGAGGCGCTGGGGGAGACGCGGGTGCCGCCGGGGCGGCTGCTCGTGCTCGGGGACGATCCGTCGCGCAGCACCGACTCCCGGCAGTGGGGGCTCCTCCCGGAAAGCCGGATCACCGGTGTCGTGATCCGGCGGTTGAACGCGTGAACCCGGCGATACAGGAATTCGTGTATCGCAGTGGTACGTCCGCGATCGAGGCCGCTCCTAATGTCGGGCTCCGAAAAGGAGTCCCTCACAAGGAGGAACTGAATGACACGGACGATTCAGCGACTGGCGGACCGGATGGTCGCCCGGCTGGTCCCGGCCACCCGCGCGGAGGCGGTCAACTGCTGGTACGAGAGCACAGGCTGCGTCCAGCGCTACTGCTGCACCGGGTCGGGGATCCCCGGCGGCAGTTACTGCACATACTGGCAGTACATCTGCTAGACGGACACGGCGGAGCGTCCTTCGCGCGAATTCCCCTCGCGCGAAGGGCGCCCCGCTTTCGAATGGCCACCCTAGACGGCCGAATTCCCGTTCGCGGGTTTTCCTGCTGTTCTGGCGATTTCCATGGCGTACAGGCGGGTGAGGTCGTTCATCCGGTAGTGGTCCGGGGCGATCGGCTTCATCAGGCGGAGATCGGCCAGCCTGCCGAGTGCCGCCCACGCCGTACGCCGGTCACGGCCGAGGAGCCCCGCCGCCGTCGCCGACCCGCAGTCGGCCATGCCACGCTCGCCGAGGCGGTGGAACAGGGCGAGCGCGCTGCCGTTCGCCGTCCCCCCGCACTGCCGCAGGGCCTGGTAGTCGAGGTCGAGGGCGCTGCGTACGGAAAGGTCGCCGCAGGTCAGCAGGTCGAGCCGGTGCTCCTCGCAGGCCAGCATGTCGGCGAACGCCGCCAGCGTCCACTCCCGCCGGACCGCCAGCCGCTTGCCCGCGATCCGCAGTGCGAGCGGCAGGTTGTCGCAGAGCCGGGCCACCCTCCTCACCTGCTCGGGATCGACCCGGTCCCGGCCGCAGAGCCGCACCAGCAGCTCGTACGCCGCGTCGTCGGTCAGGGGAGCGAGCGGCAGATGGTCGACGTCGTCGAGCGCCCCGAGCACCGTCCTGCTGGTGATGACGAACCGGCAGCCGGGACAGGCGCCGATCAGCGGGCGCACCTGCCCCTCGTCGGTCACGTTGTCGAGAAGGACGAGCACCCGCCTGCCGGCCGTGGCGTTCCCGAGCTGGAGCACCGCGTCGTCGAGGTCGGCGGCGATCTCATCGTCCGCCAGTCCCAGCAGTCCCAGCAGCCGGGCCGGCGTCTCGTACGCGCCGGGCCGGGGAAGGGTCCGCAGGTCGACGTGGAACACGCCGCCGGGGAAGGCCGGCGCCGCCATCCGTACGGCGTGCAGAGCGAGGGCCGACTTGCCCACCCCCGCAGGGCCGTGCACGGCGACCGGCCGGACGGGCCGCGGGGGTGCGGCGGTGATCGCGGCCACGAGCTCGTTCAGCTCCGCATCGCGGCCCACGAGACTCACGAGACTTCCGGGGCCCGCGACCGGTGTCGGCCCTGCCTCCGACACGGGGGCCGGACGGGACGGATCGAGGGCGGGGTCCCGCCGGAGGATTCGCCGGTGCAGCTCGGCCAGCTCGGGACCGGGCTCGACGCCCAGCTCCTCCGCCAGGAACGCGCGGGCCTGGCCGTACGCGGCGAGCGCGGCGGCGGAGTCGCCGGTGCGATACAGCGCGAGCATGAGGCTGCCCCACAGCCGCTCCCTGGTGGGATGAGCGGCCACCGTCTCCCGAAGCTCCGGCACGGCGTCGGCGTGCTCGCCCAGCATGAGGCGGGCCTCCGCCTGCGCCTCCAGGGCCAGGCAGCGCTGCTCGGCGAGCGCGTCCAGGCGCGGGCCGAGCGCCGCCGACCTGGGCACGTCCTCGGCCGGCGCGCCGCGCCACCGGGTGAGGGCCGCCGACAGGTGCCGCAACGCCGTCTCCGGCCGCCCGGCCGACAGCGCCTGCCTGCCCTGCCGCAGGGCGTCGGCGAACTCGCTGACGTCGAGCTCGCCGGGGTGCACGGTGAGGACGTAGCCGGGCGGCCGGGCCGTCAGCCGGTCGCCGTCGCCGAGCGTCCCCCGCAGCCGGTTGACGTAGGTGCGGACGTTGGCGACGGCCGAGCGGGGCGGCTCCTCGTCCCACACCGCCATGACCAGCCGGTCGATCGACACGACCCGATTGGGTTCGAGCAGCAGCGCGGTCAGCAGGGCGCGCTGTTTGGGCGAGCCGAGCGGGACCGGCCTGCCGTTCCTCCTGACCTCGACCGGGCCCAGCAAGCCGAACCGAAGGTTCGATCCGCCCTCCGGATCGGATGATCGGTGCACGACGGGACCTCCGTAGGCGTCTCGCGAGGAGCGTCTGAAGAGAACCCCACGAAGATCCCTGCCCGCCGCGAACCCGCACAAGCCCGGCAAGTGTCCGGAACAGTTCCGAACCGGGCCCGCCATACGGTGATTAGGGGGGATCCACGGGGGAACCGACTACCGCATGACGGGTACGGGCAACGGGGACCTGTCCGACCGCGTTCTCCAGGTGGCGACCCGCCTGTTCGCCGGGCTGGGTTACGACGGCACGGACCTCAGGCAGATCGCCGACGCCGCGGGCACTGACGTCGCCTACATCAAACGGCAGTTCGGCGACAAGCGAGAGATCTATCTCGAGGTCATGGACTTCATGAACAGCGCTCACAACGCCGTCCTGGAGAAAGGGATCAAGGACATCGTCGGCGCCCCGCCCGACCAGAAGATCGTCGCCCTGCACCGGCTTCTCGACCGATATATCGACTTCTGCTGCAACCAGCCGGAATATCCGGCGCTCTACACCCACAGGTGGCTCGCCGACGCCACCGACATCCCCGAGCTGGAGCCGATGTACGCCGCTCCGGCGGCGCAGTTCGTGATCGACACCATCTCCCCGATGGTGACCGCCCCGGACGTGGACGTGGACTACACGATCAACGCGGTGATCTGGTGCGTGCACAGCTTCGTGCAGAGCGGCGTGTACGACAGGTCGGGCCAGCGATACGACCACAAGCACCCCGGCGCGCTGTGGCGCTTCCGCACCTTTCTGCACCAGATGGTCCACCGCACGCTCCGCCTGCCGGGGGACCCCCCACCCGTGCCGCGTCCCGCGCGCAGGTGAACCGCTTCCTGCCCGCGGGTTCCCCGGCTACGGCGGCTCGCTCGGCTTCGCCGACCCGGCGACCGGCCTGGCCTTCGGCTACGTCATGAACCACATCCAGGAAGGCGTACCGGACCGGAGAGCCGGCCACCCTCCTCGACGCGGTCCGCAGCGCGCTCGCGAGCGGGGAGATTCACAGAAGTACAGTTCTGTGAACTACACCTCTATGCCGGCCTGCGCCCGCGACCTCCTCGCGGCCCGCCGAGCTGCTGGCCTCGGCCGCCGGGGACCCCCGGTATCCGCCTGATCGGCCTCGACGACATCTACGCCCCGAGCGCGTCCGGCTGAGGCCCCGCCGGTCCCGGCCGCCATCGCCAGGGAGGCCGCCGACCGGCACCTGGCCCTGTGGTGCGAGCGCGGCGGCGACGAGTCCGTGGACGTACGCCTGACCACCAGATCACGCCACCGGTCACTCAGCGCGGAAAGGCAGGCCCTGGCCCATACCTGACTCCAGTCCCGCCGCGCGCGTCTCCGATCTTCTCGAGAATCCGGCGTGCACGCAGGTCGTTGAGCATGTCGCGCGCCGCGTACACCTGAATGTCGAAGAGGCGCTGCAGGGTGCGGTTCGTCACGAAGCCGTACTCGCGAACGTGATCGATGATCTTCTGGTCCATCCCGTCCACACCCCGGCGCCGGTAGGTGATTGCCCGGGACATCGCGGCGACCGTCTCGGCCCGCAGGCGATACGTGGGAAACAGTTTTCTGGCGGTGCGTCTGCTCGGCTCCAGCAGACCGTGCTCCTCCGCCATCGACATGAGCACTTCCTGGGCCTCCTCGGGAGGACGCTGGATCACGGCGGCGAGCCGGAGCGCGTCGATCGCGCTGTCGCGGCGGAGATGCGACAGCGTGAGCAGGACGTTGACATCGCGCGCCGCCTTCGCGGGCAACTCGCCGACGAAGCGGACGAAGGCATCGTTGCCGATGCCGCCGGAGAGCGTCGCGCGCACGAGGGTGCCGCTGTCTTCGATCGACGGAGGTTCCTTGCCCACACGAAGCATCTCCCGATAGGCCCGGTCGATGCCCTGCCCCGTGCGCTCAGCCAACTGCAGAGTGGAGATGGCTTCGGTCAAAAGCCGGTTACGCGGCGTCGAAGGGTGCGTGAGGATGTTGTCCGGGGTGACCCCGGCGACAAGCCCTCCAGGACTCGTGATGACCAGCCGTTCGGGGGAGTGCTCTATGTCCACCGTCCCACTGGTCTCGTAGGAACGATGGATGAAGGCGTTGACGATCAGTTCTCGTACGGCGTCCTGCGGATAGTCGGTGAGCTGGAGCTGCACACCGCCGGAAATCGTGAGCGGGTGGATCTCCCGGCGCGTGGCGACCGCGTCCGACATCACTTCGAGCGCCGCCAGCAGGGGCCGGGTCCCTCTGCTCCTGCCCGTCGCCTCGCTGCCCAAGGTGGGGCGGAATTGATAGGAGTATCCGTAGCTGGGGACCACGGTGCGCAGCACCCGCTTGTCGGCGAGCAGGAGGACCCCGGCGTTGGTGACACCGCCGTCCGGAGTGATGAGTCGCAGCGCTTCGAGCATCGCTCGGTCGGACAGCGCTGCGAGGTGATCGCGGCCCGCTGCCACCAGCAGGTCACGAAGCCGGGCGATTTCCACCGCGCTCAGGTCCTCGAGCCCCGCACCGGACGCCTCGGCGGACCAGTCGATCTGACCCCGCGCGATCATGACCTCGCGCTGCTGCGAGGGGGGAAACGGAAGGCACTCCTTGCCGAGGCGACGAGTGGCGAGACCCGCGGCGTTGCTGTGCGGCATGACTCCGCGGGGAACGGACAGGGCGACCAGCCGGACGCCGTCCACGATCCTTTCCACGACGAATGGTGTGATCGGCGGAGACGTCCGGTCGAAGACCCCTTTGCGGAGGCCGTCCAAGGTGTAGGAGGTGGGCACGCCGCGCAAGGCGTCCGCTCTCACCGTCGCCTTGTCGTCCACCCCCAAGACGACGGTGCCGCCTTGGGCGTTGATGAAGCAGACCAGGGTATCGGCGAGCAGAGCGAAGGTCGCCTCGGGAGAGTCGGCGACAAGTTTGAAGTCCAGGGTTTCCGACTCCAGGGCGTCCGCCGGCACGCCTTTGCCGACGGCGTCGAGGACGGCACTGAGTGCCTCCGGTTCCATGTCACTGATACTAACTGAGAGAGCGTCGAAAATTGACGCTCTCTCAGTTGGACATCAGTTGGCCCTCCAGTGGGTGGGACTGCGTTTGAGGGGGTGTGGCGGTGCCGCCGGTCCGACGCGAATGCTGGCCGGGCGGTTACTTCTTGCAGATGTTCTGCGTGGCGGTGCGGGCGGAGGGGGTCGCCTGCGGCGTGGGCGATGCGGACGCGGCGGCGTCTTCCGGCGCGGTGACCTTCACCTTCTTCACGTCATGGTTCTTCTGGCCGACCACCACCTCGATGCCGGCCACGTCGGGCTGCTCGCGCAGCTCGGCGCCCGGGATGGCGGCGGCCACCGTACGAGCCGAGTCCTCGCGGCCGGGCGGATAGCGGATGACCGTGGTGGCGAAGTCGCGGCGGGTCGTGTCGCCGGGAGGCGACGGCACCATGAACCCGGCATCGACGAGGCGGGCCTTCGTGGTCGCGCCGAGACCGGTGATGAGCGTGCCGTTGAGCACCTTGACCGAGATGCGGCCCGGCGGGATCGTGAGCGCCGTCGGAGAGGCAGAAGGAGAGGCCACGGCGCTCGCGGACGCGGCGGGGCTGCCTGTAGGAGACGCCGAGGCCTTCGCCGAGGGCTTGACGAGGGGCTGGTCGGCGGCGATCCGCTGGAACAGGTCGCGGGCCGCCGTCTTGTCCCACAGCACCGCGGACTCGCCCGTGGGCGTGTGGTAGTTCACGTCGGCCAGCGGCACGGTCGCGAACGACACGTCGTCGGTCGAGACGGTCTTGAACTGGTTCACCATGCCGAGCAGGTTCTTCTGCAGGGCCGCGTCCACGGTGAGCGTCTTGAACGTCGAGTCGAGGAACCCGGTGAGCTTGACGGGATTGGCGAGCGTGCCGCCGCTGAGCGCCTTGCCGAGCAGCGCGGAGATGACCTGCTGCTGCCGGTCGATGCGGTCGAGGTCGGAGCGCGCCGTGGCCCTCGTGCGGGCGTACGCGAGCGCGTTGACGCCGTCCAGCGTGTACGTCCCCGGCTGGAGGTGCAGTCTGGTCTTCGGGTCGTCGATGGGCACCGGCGTGCAGACGGTGACGCCGCCCAGCGACTCCACGACATCGATGAACCCGAGCACGTTGACCTCGATGTAGTGGTTGATGCTCAGGCCCGTCGCCTGCTCCACCGTCTTCACGGCCAGCTTGGCTCCGCCGAACTGGTACGCAGAGTTGATCTTGTGCTCGCCCTTGCCGGGGATCGTCGTCCAGGTGTCCCTCGGCAGGCTGACGACGGTCACCCTGCGGTGGTCCTCCGACAGGTGGATCACCATCATCGTGTCGGTGCGCTGGCCGACGTCGCGGCCGAGGTGGAGCTGGTTCTGCTGGCGCCTGGTCAGGTTGTCGCGCTTGTCCACGCCCACCAGCAGGATGTTCATCGCGCCCGTGGATTCGGCCTCGCTCGTCCCGGCGTCCACCGAGCGGATGCGGTTGAGCGCGTAGTTCGGCGCGAACCACGCCACGCCCGAGCCGATCAGCACGACTCCCGACAGCGAGCCCGATATGACCAGGGATCGGAGGCTCGTCCTCCGCCGGCGGGCGCGTTGCGCCGTCAGCCTAACCCCGCCGTACCCGTCGCCCCCTACGCGGACGCCGGAGTCCTCCTCATGGTCGCCGGGCATTCCCGTCCTCCGGTTGCCGTCTCCACCCCTCCGTACAGTAGCGTGAGCGCCGCCATGAAGCCCTTTCCCGACTCGCGACAGTCGAGCCAGAATCCCGCGCGGCCCTGGCCGCCGGTGTCGGTGATCATGCCGGTGCTCAACGAGGAACGGCACCTGCGCGACGCCGTACGGCAGGTCCTCGAACAGGACTACGAGGGCCCCCTTGAGGTCGTCATCAGCGTGGGCCCCTCCCATGACCGCACACAGGAGGTCGCCGACGCCATCGCGGCCGAGGACCGCCGTGTCGTCGTCGTGCCGAACCCCACCGGCCGCACTCCCAACGCGCTGAACGCCGCCATCGCGGCGTCCCGCAACCCCATCGTCGCGCGGGTGGACGGACACGCGATCCTGCCCCGCGACTACCTTCGTACGGCAGTGGAGACGCTGGAGCAGACCGGCGCCGACAACGTCGGCGGCATCATGGCCGCCGAGGGGATCACGCCGTTCGAGCAGGCGGTGGCCTGCGCCATGACCTCGAAGATCGGCGTGGGCAACGCGCGGTTCCACACGGGCGGGGAGGCCGGTCCGGCCGACACCGTCTACCTCGGCGTCTTCCGCCGCAGCGCCCTCGACCGGGTGGGCGGCTACGACGAGCACTTCCTGCGCGCGCAGGACTGGGAGATGAACCACCGCATCCGGGAGACCGGCGGGCTCGTGTGGTTCCAGCCGAGAATGCGCGTCACCTACCCTCCCCGGCCCAACGTGCGCGCCCTGGCCAAGCAGTACTTCCACTACGGCCGTTGGCGGCGGGTCGTCTCCCGCACCCACCAGGGCACGATCAACCTGCGCTACCTCGCCCCGCCGGCCGCCGTGGCGGCGATGGCGCTGGGCCTGGTGGTCTCACCCTTCTTCCTGCCCGGCCTGATCATTCCCGGGGGTTATCTCCTCGCGATCCTGGCGGGCTCGGTGCTCACCGGCCGCGGGCTGCCCGGCGCCGCGCTCGTCCGCCTGCCGCTGGTGTACGCCACCATGCACGTCTCGTGGGGGACGGGCTTCCTGACCAGCCCCCCGAAGCTCAGCAAGCCCCGCCCCAAGCCGGAGCGGGCGAGCCTAGAGGACCTCTTCGAAGACTGAGGTGTCGAGCGTGAAGCCGATCGGGTGGGGGACGAAGATCTCCCGCCCGAAGGGCACCGTCGAGGTCACCTGGTATCGCCCTTCCTTGGCATCCATAAGCTCTCCTCGGCGCGTTCACTCGTGTACGACAGGATCGAGGGCGCTCAGTCCGAGGGAGAGGGCGCGGGCCTCGGCCCGGGCGGCGGCACGCCGTACGGCCTCCTCGAAGCGGGCCAGCGGGTCGCGCTGGTCGGCGCCGAGCAGGTAGGCGCGCAGCGCCCGCCGGGCGGCGGCCATGTCGTCCTCTCCGACCACGTCGAGGCGGCGCAGGATGTCCGGGAGCTCCGCCAGGTCGGGCCCGAGCAGGTAGGCCGCCCCGGCCGCCGGGTAGCGCTCGCGGAACCGGTCCTCCGGCAGGCCCGCCACGTTGGCCACGACATACGGCTTGCCGCTGGCGACGAAGTCCGACACCACGCTGGAGATGTCCGAGATCAGCACGTCGGCCTCGTTGAAGCACTCGTACAGCGACGGCTCGCGGCCGGTCACGACGAGGTGCGGCATGCCGGTGCTCTCGGACAGCAGCCTGATGATCTTCCGGTGGGCCGTGCGGGCGGCCTGCGAGCGGTGACCGGTCAACGGGTGGGGCTTGTAGATCACCCGCACCGGCTCGTCGAGCAGAGCGCGCACGATCGCGGGGCCCATGGCGACGAGCGAGCTGTGGAACAGGTCGTCGCTCCACCCCTCCCACGTGGGCGCGTACAGGATGGTCCGGTGCGGCGCCGCCCCCTCGGCGTACGGGCTGGTGCGCCGCACCCCGGCGAGCTGGGGGCGGCCGACCTCCTCGATGGCCTCGTCGCGCACGCCCACCTGTGCGCGCAGGTAGCGGTCGCGCCCGGCCGGCCCGGCCACCCAGACCTCGTCGTACACCTTGGTGTACGGGTTGAAGGACGCCTCCTTGTCGCTGTCGCCGTGGCCGATGAACACGCTCCGCACGCCCGGCACCCGGAGCATGTGGATGTTGTTGCCGACGTTGGCGGGGAACAGCGCGACCCGCACGCCGTCGAGCGCGCGGAAGTTCATGAGGTCGACGGAGGAGGGGACGCACACCACCGGCAGCGTCGTCGATCCGATGGCCGTGACCTGGGCCCGCTCACGCAGCACCACGAGCGTCCTCGGGGTGATGCGCTCCAGCGTCCCGAGCCACATCGTGGCCTGGTAGGCCGCCGTGACCGGTCCGGAGAAGTACATGACGACCTCGGGCCGGTAGGCGGCGACCCACTTGTCCACGACCGCGAGCAAGCGGCGCCGGTCGCCCAGGTGCCTGGCCCGCCGCGCGTGCACGAGCAGCAGGGCCACCGCGACGACCTCCAGCGCCAGGGCCGCGGCGGCGCCCGCCGCGCCCGTCCAGCCCAGGCCCGCCGCCGCCCCGGCAGCGGCCGGCACGACCGCGAGCGCGTCGAGGTAGAGCAGCTTGGCGCCCCGGCAGGTGAGCAGCGCGCGCGGCGGCGCGGGCGGGATCCGCAGCGCGGGCAGGTCGATGTTGCGGGTCACCACCGGCATCTGGTTGTGCCGCCGGTCGACGTGCTCGGCGAGCCACGTCTGCACCGCACGCAGGCCGTGGAACAGGAACAGCCCGGCCGCGAACGCCGCGAACCACCACGGCCGTCCCGGGGCCAGCCGCGCCAGCATCACCACGACGGCCGTCTCACGCGACAGGAAGCGGACCGTGGCCCCGAGATGGGCCCGGCTCAGCATCGCCGCCGCCCGGCCGGGCAGCGCGATCTCCGCGGCGTACGACAGCGGCACGAGCAGTGCGAACGTCGCCGGCAGCGGCCACACGGCGGCCGTGAGCAGGGCCGGGTAGGACGCGAGCGTGAGCGCGGTGAACGCGCCCCTGCGCCCACCGGCCAGGCCTCTCAGCGCCGGTCGCCGGGCCAGCCTGACCAGTGCGTGCGGGGCCCTGCGCCCCCTGTTGTTTCCCCCCATGGGCGGGCGCCCGTCCCTCCGTTGATGGTTGTGTTCATCGGTTGAGCCGTACGTCCACGACCTGTCCCGTGAGGCGGGACAGCAGCACGTCGATGCTGGTGCGGGCGACGGCGGCGGGGGAGAGAAGCGTTCCGGCGGGTTCGTCGCCGAACGCGCGCAGCCGCATGGGGGTGGCGGTGCGCTCGGGGTTGACGCAGTTGACGCGGACACCCTGGCAGGCCCACTCGTCGGCGAGCGCCTGGGTGAGGTTGACGACGGCGGCCTTCGTCGAGGAGTAGAGGCTGTAGTCGGCCCGGCCGCGGGTGTAGGACGAGGACGTGTAGAGCAGCAGGTGACCGCGGGTCTCCATCAGGTATTTCACGGAGGCGCGGGCGATGTTGACCGGTCCGAGGTAGTTGATCCCGATGGTCTCCTCGATCGTGTGCTGCCCGGACTCGCCGAGCTTGCCCATGTGCAGCACGCCCGCCGTGTTGACGACGTAGTCGATCCGGCCGGTCTCGGCGTACACGCGGGCGAGCGCGTCCTCCACGGCGGCGACGTCCTCGACGCGCACGCCGTTCTGGCTGCGGGAGAACGAGTGGACGCTCGCGCCGTAGCCCTTGGCCAGCGCGACGATGTCCGCGCCGATGCCGTAGCTGCCGCCGAAGACCACGAGCGTGCGGCCTTCGAGCCCGGCCCGGTACGCGTCCTCGTCCAGCGCGGGTGCGGTGTTCTCGGCGAGCTGGAAGAGCTTGTCGGCGATGAAGACGTCGACCGGATGGGTGACCTTCATGTTGTGCTCGCTGCCGGGCACGATGTAGATCGGCACGTCGGGCAGGTAGCGCAGCACGACGCCGCAGTCGTCCGTCGTGGGCAGCGAGGGGAACTCGGGGTCGGCCAGGGCCCGCTCGTACGCCGCCCGGATCACCGACAGGCGGAAGCACTGCGGGGTCTGCCCCCGGCGCAGCCGGGAGCGGTCGGGGATGTCGCGGATGATGTCGCCGCGCGGGCCTGGGGCGGCCACCACGATCGTGTCGGAAGAGGGGATCGCCACCTCGACCGCCTCGTAGCGTTCGAGGGCCGCCACGCACTCGCTGATGATGCGGGGCTCGATCAGCGGCCGTACGGCGTCGTGCAGCAGCACGTCGCACTCCTGCTCGCCCAGCGCGCACAGCGCCCGCCAGGTCGTCTCGGTGCGGCTCGCACCGCCTTCGAGCACCCGGCCGACCTTGGTGTAACCGTTCCTCCTGACGATCTCCTCGGCCTCGGCGACGAAGCCGGGAGCCATCAGGACGACGACCTCGTCGATCTCCGGGTGGCCGTCGAACACGTCGAGGGTGTGCTCCAGGATCGTCTTCCCGGCGATCTTCAGAAGCTGTTTCGGGGTGTTGAGGCCCACGCGCTGACCGACGCCGCCGGCCAGCACCACCCCCACCCTGCGCAGACGCGATTCGGCGATCATGTTGTCCTCCCCGGAGGAGACCATACCCGTGCCGGAAGCCGGAGAAGGTGATTGCCACCTTGTGATCACTCGGTTACTTTGCGAGGTGAGCACGTGCGGTCAACGTGAAACGGGTTTCATATGGGGGCGGATCCGAGCAAGCCCGGTACGTCACGGGACACAGAAACGGTGGCGGTCGTCCTCGCGACCTCGCCGGCCGCCGGGCTGCCCTGGTCGGACGGCGCCCGATCCGAGGGCAGCCTCCTGGAGCGGCTCATCGCCCAGCTCCTCACGCTGCCGGTCCGCGAGGTGCTGGTCGTGGTCCGGAGCCAGGACGCCCAGGCCGGAGAGTGGGAGAAGAGCGCCGAGGGCGGCCCACGCCACCAGATCTGCGTCAGCGACGGGCTCGCCGAGGACCTGCGGATCGTGGCCAAGACGGCCCGCGCCTCGACCTCCCCGGTCGCCGTGCTGGCCGCCGACCTGGTCGCGCACACCGAGGCGCTGTCGCTGCTGCTCGAACATCCCGCGCGCCCGACCGGCGCGCTCGTCGCCAGTGGCGACCCGGCCCCGCTGCGTCCGCCCGTACGGACCGAGTGGGGCCGCGTCGTGTCGGCGGGCACGTCCTTCCACGAGGTCGAGTGGGCCAACGGCACCTTCCGCGGCGTCCTCCAGGTCGGCGAGGCCCACCTGGCCGGGCTGGCCGACATCGCCGAGGACCTGGCCGACCTGGCCCAGCGCCGCCACCTCGGGCGGGTCGGCGACGGCGAGGTCCCGGAGCTGCTGCTCACGGGCCTGGTGCGGGCGGGCGTGCAGGTGCACGCCGTCACGCTGAACACCCTGCACTGCGGGCGGGTCGGCACACGCCCGGCCGCCGAGCGCGCGGTGCGCGAGCTTGCCGACGTCGACGAGGCGCAGGCCCGGCTCGACGCCGCGGTGAAGAGCGGCGACGGCTTCTTCACCACCTTCTGCGTCAGCTCGTGGTCGCGTCACCTCATCCGCCCGGCCGCCCGTCTCGGCCTGACTCCGAACACGGTCACCGGCATCTCGGTCGCCTTCGCCGCCATCGCCGCGATCTGGTTCTCCGACGGCGGCAGGGCGGGGCTCGTCGTCGGCGCCGTCGCGCTCTACCTGTCGTTCGTGCTCGACTGCCTGGACGGGCAGCTCGCCCGATACACGCGCCGCTTCTCCCCGCTCGGGAGCTGGCTCGACGCGATCAGCGACCGGTTCAAGGAATACCTGGTGTACGTCGGCCTCGCGGCCGGATACGTGTCGGCGTCCCGGGAGCCGTGGGAGATCTGGGCCCTGGCGGTGGGCACGATGATCCTCCAGACGGTCCGCCACATGGTCGACTTCTCCTACGCGGGCGCGGTGGCCGACCGGGCCAGGGCGGCCGGGCTGCGGGCGGCGGCCCCGCGTTCGATGGCGGTGCCCTGGGACGAGGCGCCCGCCGCGGCCGCCGCGAAGGGCACCGGATCGGTGCTGGCGCTGTCGCGGCGGCTCGACGCGCTGAGCGGCGCGCGGGGCGTGGCCTACTGGGCGAAGAAGATGATCGTCCTGCCGATTGGGGAGCGCATGGCGCTGATCTCGGTGACCGCCGCGCTGTTCGACGCGCGGGTGACGTTCCTCGCGCTGCTTGGCTGGGGCGCGGTGGCCCTCGCCTACACGGCCGCCGGGCGGATGGCGAGGTCGTTCGCATGAGCCGTCGGCCCCGGGAGGCGGGCGGGAAGACGCGGGGCGCGATCTCCGTGCACATGACGCCGGTGCCGCGCAGCGTCGTGGTGGCCAACCGTGACGACGGCCCGCTGTCGAAGGCGATGGGGCTGCTCGTGGCCGGGCAGCTCCCGCCGCTGCCGCCCGCGATCGCGGGGGCCTTCGTGACCGCCGTGCTGCTCGTGCTCGGCATCGCCGGGGCCGACGACTTCGCGGTCTTCGCCCCGGCGGTGGCGCTGCTGCTGGCCGGGGCGGGCAGCGCCCACCGGCACGACGGTCGGCTCGACTGGCTGGCGCCCCCGATCCTGCGGCTGACCGAGTATGGCTTCATCGCCTCGGCCGGATTCGCCCGCTCCGTGCCGCCGGTGATCATCGTCGCGCTGCTCGGCGCGCTGGCATTCCATCACTACGACACGGTCTATCGGCTGCGCCAGCACGTGTATCCGCCGCCGTGGCTGGCGACGGCGGGGCTCGGCTGGGACGGCCGGATGCTGGTCGTCGCCCTGGGCGGCCTGCTCGGCCTGGTGCCCGTCGTGTTCGTCCTGCTGGCGCTCTACCTGTGGTGCCTGTTCGCCTGGGAGAGCGTGACCTGCTGGCTCGCCGCACCCCGCACTCCCGACGAGGCGGTGGAACCGGCGGCCCAGGATTAACGTCAGACCAACGGTGGATTACCCAATCGGGGTGCCGAGCCAACTAACCTTTGGGGTTACTGTCTGACGCTCGACCTCAAGGAGTGCGGGAAATTGCTCGGAATGGTGCTGGCCGCCGGGGCCGGACGTCGCCTGCGGCCGTACACCGACACGCTGCCGAAGGCGCTGGTGCCGGTCGACGGTGAGACCACGATCCTCGACATCGCTCTGCGCAACCTGGCGGCCGTGGACCTCCGCGAGGTCGTGGTGATCGTCGGCTACCAGGCCCAGGCCGTACGGGAACGGCAGGCCGACCTGGAGCGGCGCCACGGGGTGAAGCTCACGCTTGTCCACAATGACAAGGCCGAGGAGTGGAACAACGCCTATTCGCTGTGGTGCGCCCGCGACTACTTCTCCCAGGGCGCGCTGCTGGTCAACGGCGACACCGTCCACCCGGTGTCGGTGGAGCGGACCCTGCTGGCCGCAGAGAACACCTCCGACATCCTGCTCGCCGTCGACGATGTGAAGTCGCTGGCGGACGAGGAGATGAAGGTGACCCTGGAGGACGGCCGGCTGAAGCGGATCACCAAGCTCATGGACCCGGCCGACGCGTACGGCGAGTACATCGGCGCCACGCTCATCCGGCCGGGCGCGGCCGAGCGGCTCGCCGACGCGCTGAAGGCCACGTTCGAGCGCGACCCGCAGCTCTATTACGAGGACGGCTACCAGGAGATGGTCGAGCGCGGCGAGAAGATCGCCGTCGCCCCGATCGGCAAGGTCGAGTGGGTCGAGGTGGACAACCACGACGACCTCGCGAAAGCCCGTGAGATCGCGTGCCGTTACTGATTTCCGCGGTCTTGTGAGGAGTTCGCATGCCGATTCTGGCAAGGATGCTTCCCGCTCCCCTCTCGATGGAGGTGCGGCGGGGCGCGATCGCGCAGCTCGGGACCCTGCTGGCCGACAGCCGGGTGGCCACGTCCGGGCAGGTGGCGGTCGCGGTCGGCCCGAACCAGGGGGACCGGATCACCGAGGTCATCGCGCCCTCGCTCGGTGACGCCAAGGTCTTCCGGGTCGCCGACGGCACGGTCGACGCCGCCATCGCACTCGGCGCGGACCTGCGCAAGGGAGCGTTCGAGGCCGTCGTCGGGATCGGCGGTGGCAAGACGATCGACGCCACGAAGTACGCCGCCTCGCTGGCCGGGATCCCGATGGTCGCGGTGGCGACCAACCTCTCGCACGACGGCATCTGCTCGCCGGTGGCCTCCCTCGTCCACGACGGGGGCAAGCCGTCGTTCGGCGTGCCGATGCCGCTGGCGATCATGGTGGACCTCGACTTCGTGCACGACGCGCCGCAGTCCCTCGTACGAGCCGGTGTCGGCGACGTGGTGAGCAACCTGTCGGCGATCGAGGACTGGCAGCTCGGCCGGACCGAGCGCGGCGAGCCCGTCGACGGGGTGGCGATCTCCATGGCCCGTACGGCGGCCGAGGCGGTGCTGGGCCGGGCGGACTCCATCGAGTCGGACGCGTTCCTGACCGTGCTGGCCGAGGCGCTGATCATGTCGGGCATGTCGATGGTCATCGCCGGGTCAAGCCGTCCGGCGAGCGGCGGAGATCATGAGATCATGCATGCCGTGGACCAGCTTTTCCCTGGGACCGCCAACCACGGCGAGCTGGCCGGGATCGGCGCGGCCTTCTGCTTCTTCCTCCGGGAGGACTCCCACCGGCTCGGCCAGGTCGTCGGCTGCCTGCGGCAGCACAACCTGCCCGTCGCCCCCGGCGACGTCGGCCTGACGCACGAACAGTTCACCGAGGCAGTGATGCTCGCCCCGAGCACGCGGCCCGGCCGCTACACCATCCTTGAGCACCTCCGGCTGTCGGAGCACGAGGTCCGGGGGAGAGTTGAGGACTATGTCCGCGCCGTCGGTCGCTGAGCTTCGCGCGGTCGCCCAGCCGCAGACCACCATGGACCGCCGCAGCGGCGAGCACTGGGCCGGCCTGCTGTACATGCGGCGCCTGTCCATCTACGCCACCTGGCTGCTGGCCAAGACCCCCATCTCGCCCAACCAGGTCACCGGCCTGATGATCCTGTGCGGGGTGGCGTCGGGCGCCGTGCTCGCCATCCCGGGCTTCTGGGCGGCACTGGGCGCGGCCCTGCTCATCCAGGTCTACCTGCTGCTCGACTGCTCGGACGGGGAGCTGGCCCGCTGGACCGGCCGCACCTCGATCACCGGGGTCTACCTCGACCGGGTCGGGCACTACTTCGCCGAGGCGGCCCTGCTGATCGGGCTGGGCTTCCGGGCGTCGGAGACCCTGCCCGACTGGTACACGGTGATGGGCGTGGCGGCGGCGCTCGGCGCGATCCTGATCAAGTCGGAGACCGACCTGGTCGACGTCGCCCGCGCCCGGTCGGGCCTGGTGGCGACCACCGAGGCGGCGGCGCAGCAGTTCACCTCGCCCCGGCTCGCGCTGGCCCGCAGGGCCGCGGCGGCGCTGCGGTTCCACCGGGTGATCCAGGCCGTCGAACTGTCGCTGATCGTCGTGGTCGCGGCGGTGCTCGACAACTGGTTCTCCGCCACCCGCATCCTCGTGGTCGCCTGCGTGATCATCGCGGTGGTCCAGCTCGTGCTGCACCTGGTCAGCATCCTCGCCTCCCGGCGGCTCTCATGAGCGCGTCGAGTCCCGCGTGGCGTGCTGTCAGGCCGTACATTCACGGTTGGGTAGGGGTTTGGTGTCAGTTCCGATACCCTTGTCCGAAGGTAAACCAGGCAGATTCCGGATTGCCCGGCCATACAGACTCGGTGATCATGAAGTCGTGTGTAGTGCGCCCCATGTCGAGGCAGTGACGCGGTGAAAATCTCCTGTGTCATCCTCACCATGGGCAACAGGATCGCCGAGCTCGACCGGGCGGTGGAGTCCGCGCTCACCCAGACCGACGGCGACATCGAGGTGGTCATCGTCGGCAACGGCGCGGACGTCCCGCAGCTGACCGCCCGGCCGCTGCCCGGCACCGCCGCGACGATCAAGACCGTACGGCTGGAGCGCAACGCGGGCATCCCCGAGGGGCGCAACCGCGGCGTGCAGGAGTGCTCGGGTGACATCGTCCTGTTCCTGGACGACGACGGCTGGTATGCCAACTCCAAGGTCGCCGCGCACGTCCGCGAGCGGTTCACGCACGAGCCCGACCTCGCCGTGATCAGCTTCCGGGTGATGGACCCCGAGGGCGGCTCCGTGCAGCGTCGGCACGTGCCCCGCCTGCGGGCCGGCGACCCCGAGCGGTCGTCGCCGGTGACGACCTTCCTCGGCGGCGCCTGCGCGATCCGCAAGTCGGCGTTCCTCCAGGTCGGCGGGTTGCCGGAGAAGTTCTTCTACGCCCACGAGGAGACCGACCTCGCCTGGCGCCTGCTGGGCGAGGGCTACCGCATCGAATACGACGCCGAGCCGGTCATGTACCACCCGCTGGTGCTGCCGTCGCGGCACACGGACTTCTACCGGCTGAACGCCCGCAACCGAGTCTGGCTGGCCCGGCGCAACCTGCCGTGGCCGCTGGCGATGTTCTACCTGCTCAACTGGGTCGTGCTCACACTCCTACGCGAGCGCTCGATGCCCGCGATCAAGGCGTGGTTCCGCGGCTTCTTCGAGGGGCTGCGCGAGCCGGCGGGCGAGCGCCGTCCCATGGCCTGGCGCACCGCCTGGCGCATGCTGCGGCTCGGCCGCCCGCCCATCGTCTAGATCCGGACGAGCGGCCGGGTCCCCAACGTCCCGGCGCCCGGCCTCTCGCGCGCGGCCTCTCGCGCTCAGCCGAGCGCCGACATGAACGAGGCGACGAGACGGGACCGGTCGCCGGGGAGCGGCCGGCCGCCGTGGACCATGAAGGACGTCGTGGAGGACCGCGCCAGGCCGTGCCCGTCGAACCACGAGACCAGCTCTTCGTGACGGCGGTGGAGGTCGAGCCTGATCCGGACGTCCGCGCCCCGGGCCAGGCCGGTGACCAGGGCCCGGACGGTCGCGTCGTCCTCCGCGACGACCGGCCCGACGAACAATCGGTCGCCGCTCCGCCAGGCCGCCCCGTAGCCGGTGATCTCACCGTCCCGCTCGGCGACCCTGACCTGCTCGGCGAAGGCGAACAGGCGGGCCAGCAGGCGCGATCGGTCGGCCCCGAAGACCTTGACGTCCAGAGCGCACAGCGCGGCCAGGTCCCGCCCGGGCTCGGCGAGCCGGGTCGCGTTCCGGCCGGGGTCCGCCTCGCCGTACGGGCCGTCGCCGGCGTGGAAGCGGCCGACCCGGGCCTCGACCACGCCGACCGTCTCGAAGCCCAGCTTCTCGTACAGTGGCCTGCCATACTCCGTCGCGCACAGGAACACGGTCGCGTCGCCGGCCTCCGCCAGGACGTGCTCCAGGAGACGGCGTCCCAGCCCTCGCCCGCCATAGCGGGAGGCCACCAGCATCATGCCGACCGCGGCGGCCGTCGTGCCATACCGGGTGAGGACGGCCGTTCCCGCCAGCCCGCGGCCGTCCGGGGCGTCGATGCCGAAGCCCTCGCCGTTCTCCAGCAGGAGCCGCCACTTGCGCTCCTCCCTCGGCCAGGAGCGGTCCTGCGCCAGGTCGAGGCAGTGCGGCACGTCCGCGAGACCAAGACGGCGGACGGGCGGAACGGACGGGTCTGCGGGCTTCATGGCCACCTTTCCCTCGACTGCTCTCCGACGGTAGCGCCCCCGGCCTCTATGCCCGGAGCACGGCACCGCACAAAGTCGATCAAAGCAGGGTGCATGGCGCTACCGACCCTCCCTGGGAACGGAGGTCAGGGGCAAACTGTAGGATTTCGGGCGGTCACGCTGTCTGATCTTGGAGTGTGGGATTGCCCTTCCAGCGCGAGCGGCTCCGTGTCTTCATCGACTCTCCGGTCTTCCAACGTGCGGTCATCGCCGTCATCGCGCTGAACGGGCTCTCGCTCGGGCTGGAGACCTCGCACGAGCTGGCCGACCGATACGCCACGGCCTTCCTCGTGATCGACCGGGCCATCCTCGCCGTTTTCGTCGTCGAGATCATCCTGCGGATCGCCGTACACGGAAAGGCGTTCTTCCGCGACCCGTGGAACTGGTTCGACCTGGTCATCGTCGGGATGGCCCTCGTGCCGGCCTCGGAGTCGGTGTCGATCCTGCGGCTCTTCCGGTTCCTGCGGGTCCTGCGGCTGATCTCCGTCGTGCCGGGCATGCGGCGGGTCGTCTCGGCGCTGTTCGCGGCGCTGCCGGGGCTGGCCTCCGCCGTGGTCCTCCTGCTGCTGTCGCTCTACACGGCGTCCGTGATCGGTGAGCAGCTCTTCCACGAAGTGGCCCCGCGCTACTTCGGCGACCTCGGGCGGTCGCTGTTCACGATGTTCACGGTGCTCACGGTCGAGGGCTGGCCGGAGGTGGCCGAGGACGTGATGACGAAGGAGCCGCTCGCGTGGATCTTCTTCGCCACGTTCATCGTGATCACGGCGTTCTTCGTGCTCAACCTGCTCATCGGTGTGATCGTCTCCGCGATGGAGGCGGAGGTGAACGCCCAGCGCTGGAAGGATGACCAGGAGCTGGAGCTGCAGCAGCACATCGCGGTCATGAACGAGATCAGGGCGTTGAACGAGAAGGTCGACCGGCTGGCGGCCCAGCTGCCGGCGCTCGCGGACGCCGCCGCCCGGGACCGGCGCTCCTGCGATCATCAGCCGTCACACGGCGAGGCGCCCCAAGCAGAGGGGGCACGGACCGAGGGGGCACAGACCAAGGGGGCACAGACCAAGGGGGCACAGGCCGAGGCGGACGGCCGGCGTCAGGGCGAGTGACCTCGGGCGTCACGCCGGTCCGGGCTCCTGGAAGGTCATCGACACGTGCTCGGCGGTGGCCGTCATCAGGGCCCGCCGGGGCAGGCCGAGCTCGCTCAGCTCCTTGGCGATGGGGTGGTTGCCCAGGCGGATGAGCGCGCCGCCCGGCCGCCAGCGCACCCCCCGGGCCCGGGCCGTCCAGGGGATGCGGCGGGTGACCCCGTCCCGGGGGGCGTAGGCGTCCGGCACGGGCAGGGCCTCGCCGAGCAGGGGCACGGGCGTCGCCGCGATGCCGGGCCTGAGCAGCAGGTCGACGACCATCCGGCCGTCCCTGCGCAGCAGGCACCGCTTGTACGGCGAGCGGAGTCGCAGGTCCACGTCGGCCAGCTCCTTGGGGAAGCCCCAGATGACCCGTCCGGCCTCCAGCGTGAACGCCTGGTCGACCGGCAGCCAGTGGACGAAGGCGCCCGATCCCGCCCCGCGCAGGTCTTTCAGCCCGGCCAGGAGCCCGGGCCTCGGCGGCGGGCCCGAGCCGTCCGGCCGTACGAGGAAGGTGACCCCGAACTCGTTGTAGGAGCCGAGATCGGAGTCGTGGTAGCGGACGAACACCAGCGAGCACAGGGCCTTGCCCGGCAGAACCTCGGTGACGTCCATCCTGGAGTACGCGAGGACCGCGCGGGCCGCGTCGGCCCGCACGAGGTAGGCGGCGACGCAGACCGACGCGTCGCGGACCTCCACCGGCGTCTCGACCCTGCGACCCTGGACGAGATGGCTTGCCATGCTCCCAGTACAGCAAGCCGGGCGGCCGGGCGACAGCCGTACGGCGGCAAGGTTGTGCCAGTCCTGGTGTCGATTCGGGGGGTGGCCGGTCGTGTAGAAGGTGAACGGGCCCGCATCAGGCGGGCCTCACCGAGGAGGTGGACGAGGCCATGAGGCACTATCTGCTCAGCATCCAGCAGCCCGACGGCGACGCGCCCCCGCCGGAGGTCCTGGAGCCGATCATGCGGGATCTGGCGGTCCTCAATGAGGATCTGCGCGCCGCGGGGGCATGGGTCTTCTCCGGCGGGCTGCACGATCCGGGCACGGCGACGGTGGTGCGGGTGCGCGATGGTGAGGAGCTCGTCACCGACGGCCCGTACGCCGAGGGCAAGGAGCACGTCGGCGGGCTGACGATCATCAAGGCGCCCGACCTCGACGCGGCGCTCGAATGGGGGCGCAGGCTCGCCCGTGCGACCACGCTCCCGGTCGAGGTGCGCCCGTTCGCGGGCATCGTGGAGGGCGATGACGACCGGCGATAGGGACCTCGACATCGAGCGGGTGTTCCGCGAGGAGTACGGCCGGGCCGTCGCGGTCCTGGTCCGCCACTTCGGCGACATCGACGTCGCGGAGGAGGCGGTGCAGGACGCGTTCGCCGAGGCGGTGCGGCGCTGGCCGCGCGACGGGCCGCCGCCCAGCCCGGCCGGCTGGATCATCACGACCGCCCGCAACCGGGTGATCGACCGCCACCGGCGGGAGTCCCGGCGTGCGGACAAGCAGGCGTGGGCGGCCCTGCTGCACGCCCCGGGCGACGCGGGCGGCGAACCGGCCGACGAGGAGGGTCCCGTGCACGACGACCGGCTCCGTCTGATCTTCACCTGCTGCCATCCCGCGCTCGCCCCGGCCGCCCGGGTCGCGCTGACGCTGCGCCTGCTCGGCGGCCTCACCACGGCCGAGATCGCGCGGGCGTTCCTGGTCCCCGAGCCGACCATGGCCCAGCGGCTGGTGCGGGCGAAGGCCAAGATCCGCGACGCGGGGATCCCGTACCGCGTCCCGCGCGAGGCCGACCTGCCCGACCGCCTCCGGGCAGTGCTCGCCGTCGTCTATCTGATCTTCAACGAAGGGCACACGGCGAGCGCGGGCGACCGGCTGGCCCGCGAGGACCTGTGCGCGGAGGCCATCAGGCTCGGCCGCCTGCTGGCCGCGCTGATGCCCGACGAGCCGGAGGTCATGGGGCTGCTCGCGCTCATGCTGCTCGTCCACGCCCGCCGCGACGCCCGCACCACCCCGGCCGGCGACCTGGTGCCGCTGCCGGAGCAGGATCGCGGCCGGTGGGACCACGCGCTCGTCTCCGAGGGCCAGGGCATCGTGCGGGCGTGCCTGCGGCGCGGCAGGCCGGGACACTACCAGATCCAGGCGGCGATCAACGCCGTCCACGCCGACGCGCCGGTCGCCGCCGCCACGGACTGGCGGCAGATCCTGAGCCTGTACGACCACCTGCTCGCCCTCGCCCCCAACCCGGTCGTCGCCCTCAACCGCGCCGTCGCGGTGGCCGAGGTGGACGGGCCGCAGGCCGCGCTCGCCCTCGTGGACGATCTCGACCTGGACGGCTACCACCTGTTCCACGCCGTCAGGGCCGACCTGCTGCGGCGGCTCGGCCGGGCCGGGGAGGCCGCGCGGGCGTACGAGGCGGCGATCACACGCACGCGGAACGCCTCCGAGCGGGCGTTCCTCGACCGGCGCCTGCGGCAGGTGCGGGAACTGCCGAGGTAGAGCAGGACGGCGAGCACGCGGCGGTGGTCGTCCTCCATGCCGGGCAGCCGATCGCAAGCGCCGTGCCGTTCAGCGCCGCCGTTGCGTCGCCTGCGGCAGCGGCAGCACCCGGGGCGTACGTGAGCAGGCGGGGGAGTGCCGCGAGAGCACACCGCAGGCCGCGAGGCGGCCGGAGTGAATGCGTGCCAGCACGGAGATCCGGCCAGGGATAGCCCGGATCCGCCGGCGGGGCCGGTGCGCTCACACTGCGGACATCGGTATCCGATCCGCATCTCAGGAGGCATGGTGAAACGCTCGGTTCTCCTCGTCACAGGCCTGGTCCTGGCCGGCCTGTTCGGTCTCGTCGACGTGGTCTCGCTGCCGCTGGGCGACGGCGAGCACCCGCCGTTCGCGGTGGCGCTCCTCGACGGCGTGCTCGGCCTGATCACCGTGGTCGGCGTCGTGCTGGCCTGGCGCGGCAGCCGCGCCGCGGTAGTGGCCGTGGTCGTCACCAGGCTGCTGTCGGGGCTCACCGCGGTGCCGGCGTTCTTCGTCGACGACGTCCCCACACCGGCGATCGCGACGGCCGCGGCCGGCGTCGTGCTGACCCTCGTCTGCGTCGCGTTCCTCGCCCCGGCTCTGCGGTCCCGCACATGACGCCGCCGCGCACTCGTCATCTGCCGCTCGCCCTGGCGTTGTTCACCGCGCCGTTGGGCTTCGTCGTCGCCAACGCCGCCTACGCCTGGGCCACCCGCGCGGGAGGAGACGACAGCACCGGGGCGAACGCACTGGCCCTGGCGTCGGCCCATCCCGGCCTCTACCGCCTCGGCTCGCTCGCCGCCATGGTGGGAAGCCTGCTCATGGTGCCGGCCATGCTCGGCGCGAGGCGCCTCATCGGCGACCGGAGCCGCAGGCTCGGGTTCCTCGGCACGGTTCTCGTGGCAGCGGGATACATCTGCTACTTCGCGATCGCCTTCAACGGGATCGGCAACGTCGTCATGGCCGAGCGTGGGGATCACGCCGCCGATTACGCGGCGGTCATCGACGGCGTCGAGAGCGAGCCGACGGTCGTCTGGGTGTTTCCGCTCTTCGCGCTCGGCAACCTCGTCGGCACGCTGCTGCTCGGGCTGGCCCTGCTCCGCGCCCGCGTGGTGCCGATCTGGGCCGCCGCGGGGGTCGTCGCGTGGCCGCCGCTGCACGTGATCGGCCTCGTTACCGGCTCCGAGTGGTTCGAGGTCGCGGGCGCGGTCACCCAGGCGGCCGGCCTCGCCGCCGCCGGGCTGCGCCTGCTGTCCGCGCCACCCGGCTCCGGCCGGCCCGCGGCATGAGGGGCGGTCAGGCCGGGACCGTACGGCTCGGGCTCAGGGCCGGGACCGTGTCCGGGGCCTGGGCCCACCGCTCCAGCAGGGCGACGAACTCGCCGGCCACGGCGGGCCAGTGGTAGTGGTTCAGCGCCTCGGCGTGGCCCCGGGCGCCCATCTCGGCACGCCGTTCGGCGTCCTCGCGCAGGCGGAGCACGCTCCGCACGACCGCGTCGGCCACCTCGCCGACCTCGCCGAACGGGACGATCGTCCCGCAGCCGGCCCGCTCCACCAGGGACGCCGCCATCGGCAGCGGGGTCGTCACGACGGGGACGCCGCGGGCCATGTATTCGATGATCTTCGTGGGCATCGAGTGGCGATGGTTCGGCACGTCGTGCAGCAGGGACAGCCCGGCCAGGGCGCCCTCGGCCATCCGCAGCGCGTGGTTGTTGGGGACGTACCCGAACCAGTCGAGCAGCCCCGCGCGCTGCGCGTCGCGCAGCATCGGACGCACCTCGGCGTCGGCCGGCCCGATCAGGTCGAGGCGGATGCCGTACGGCCGGAGCCGCCGGGCGACCTCCACCATCTCGGCCGCGCCGCGCGCGAGGGAGATGTGGCCCACGTGGACGATCCGGTTGTCCCCCGGCGGCGCGGGCGGCGCCGGCGGCACGTACGTGTGGTCGGGCACGACGGGATGCGCGCCGGGGAAGCGCGCACGGTAGGACTCCTCGGCGAGCATGAGATGGACCCGCCGCTCCGCCCGGCTCTCGATCGCGCGGATCAGCGGCGGCAGCACGCTCCGCACCGGCCCCGGCAGATACGTCTTGGCGCCGAGCGCCGCGATCGTGTCCTCGTGGACGTCCCAGACCGTGGGAGGCCGGCGGCGCGGCAGCGCGAGCAGCAGCTCGATGTCGTGCACGAGCAGCAGGTCGGCGTCTCGGGCCGCCGTGCGCAGGGCGGAGGCGGCGGCCCGCAGCGCCTTGCCGCCGCGCAGGCCCACGGCCCGCGGCACGTCGACGGCCCGGATGCCCTGCCGCGGCGTCACGTTGCAGTGGCTGAACGGCGCGACGAAGGTGACCTCGTGACCGGAGTCGAGCAGCGCCCGGATCTGCCGGTGGGTGATCCGGGCGTCCTCGGGATGATGGACTGTCGTGCCGACGCATACCCTCATGGAGGAAGGCTGACCGCACCGTCCGAAATGACCGGATGTGCCGGGTGAATGCTCCTCGAAATGCGGCTTAACTTCCGGTGCTCGCCGGCTGCGCCGGCCGCGCGCTCGGCCTCCGGTACAACCAGGTCAGCCGGGGTTCGAGCAGCCACTTGAACGCCGTACGGGTGATCGGCAGGCACAGCACGATGGCCAGCGCGAAGCAGGAGCACGCGATGGCCGCCACGCCGAGCGGGCCGTGCAGCCAGGAGAAGCTGAGCCAGCCCATCTCCTTGGCGATCATCACCGGCACGCCGTGCAGCAGGTAGCAGTAGAGCGTGCGGGTGCCGAGGTCGGTGAACCACGTCTGGCGCTTGGGGACCAGCGACATCACGGCCGCCGACATGGCCAGCGCGGCCACCAGCAGGGCCGTCCGCAGCATCATGCCCTTCCACCAGACCAGGTGGAGGGTCTTGTAGCTGTTCTTGTAGTAGATCGGGCCGAGCTTGATCGAGTAGTTCTTCACCAGGAAGATCGCCACGGCCGCGGCGCCCAGCAGCACGAACGCCGACAGCACCATCACCCAGCGCTTCTTGAGGAAGTCGAAGACCTCCGGCTTGAGCACGAGACCGAGGACGAAGAACGGCATGAGGCCGAAGAAGCGGTCCATGCTGAAGTCGCCGGAGAGCTGGGAGAACCCGGCGAACAGGTATACGACGATCGAGATGATGAACGGGTACTTCATCCGCTTCCACACGGGTGTGGACAGCCGCCAGAACAGCAGCGCGAGCAGATACCAGTTCAACCAGGCGGGGTCGGTGATCGTGATGCTGAACTTGTGCCCGAAGGCGGTGCGCAGCACGGCGTACCCCAGCTCGACGATCACGTACGGTACGAGGAACGTGTCGACGAGCTTGTTGGTCTTCGCGTTGGAGTTCCAGAAGTTCCTGGACAGGTAACCGCTGACGATGACGAACAACGGCATGTGGAAGACGTAGATGAACAGGTACGCCGCCCGCGAGGAGTCGGCCGCCAGCGTCGGGACCAGCGAGTGGCCGATCGGCACCAGGGCGATGCCGACGAACTTCACGTTGTCGAGGTAGGGGTCGCGCGGCTTCTTGGCCCGGGGCGCGTGCTCCCGCGCGGGCTCGCCCTCCGCGCCGTCACGCCGCTTCGCGCCGTGGGCGGACGGGTCGTCCGGCCGGGCGGGCGCGGCCTCGGCCCAGGCGGGCAGCGGGGCGCGCAGCGGCTTGCCGAGCGGGCCGGTCTGGCGGGGGTCGTTCGCGCCGCCTGAGCCGTCCTGGGAGCGCCGCCAGGGGTCCCACTGGGCGGGGTCGGCGCCCTGACCCGGCCACGCGGGGGCCGGCGCGTACGGCGCGGCGCCGAAGGGGTCGTCCGGGGTCACGGCCGGGCCCGCGCCGGACGGGCCGGTGCCGGCCGGGCCGGTGCTGGACGGGGGAGTGTCGAGGAAGGGGTTCGCCGTCCGGCCGGCGGCCGCCGGCGGGGGCTCGGGGAAGCCGGGAGGTTCGGGGAAGCCGGGAGGTTCGGGGAAAGCGGGAGGTTCGGGGAAACCGCCGAAGCGCGTTCCCGCCGTGTCGGCCCCGGCGCCGAAGGCCGGGGTGGGGAAGGCCGGGGGCTCGCCGAAGGGGGGCGTGGGGGCGTCTGGGCCACCCTGTGCTCCGGGGCCTGCCTGTGGTCCGGACGAGCGCCGGGCGGCGCCGGGGAACGCGTCCGCGAGGTTGCGGGGGCCGTTCTCCGGGAACGCCTGGGGCCACGCCGTGGGACTGTCGGCGGCGCCCATGGGCGAGGCGGCGTGCTCCGCGCCCTGACGAGCCGTGTCCGCGCGATCCGGGCCCCGGCCCGCGGAGAAGTAGTCGAAGCCCTCCGGCTGCGGGGCGGACGCGGGTGGCATGCCCATGCGGGAGGCGCCCGGCCGGCGTGGCTTCCGTACGGGCAGGGGCGGCTTGTCGTCCGGTGCGGACGTGCCCGGTGTGGAGGTGCCCGGTGTCGAAGCGCTTGGTGTGGAGGCGGTGGGAGTCGGGGCGGCGAGGGGAGCGGCACCGGTGCTCCGCGGCTTGCGCACCGGCAGCGGCGGCTTGTCGTACGGCGAGGCCCCGGCGGGTGCGGAACCGGCCGGCGCGGGGCCTTCGGGGTTCCCCGTCTCGGCGGCGCCTGTCGCGCTGCCCGCCGCGCTGCCCGTGCTGCCCGGGCCCCTCTCACCGGCGCTCTCGTCGCCGGGCGCTCGAAAGCCGCTCTCGTGACGCCCGTGCTGCTCCGCTTCCGGACCACCCGTGGTCTTCGGCTCCCGCCGCGGCAGGCCGCCGCCGTCCGGAGCGGGCCAGTCTCCGGTGATGCGGCTTATCACTCCGGTGGGAGCCTCTTCGGCGTCGGGGTCGTTGCCTTGTGGAGATCCGGGAACCGGGGCGTGATGGCGGGAGTCACTCACGGGAGAAACGCTCAGCTATCTGTTGGGAGGCTCGGGGGAACGGCCACGCATGGCGTAGCGTCGCCGCGTCCTTTCGGACACTAGCGAAGGCGCCCCGGCGCATAAGCCCGAACGGGCGAACAGGGCGCGTCCGCCAGGTGTTCACCCTAACGTTCTTGAACGCGTATGTCGCCTCTGGGGCCGAACGAAGCTCTTGTGGCTTCTGTGAATCCCGGTGTCAGAACGCCGGAAACCGGCAGACCGCCGGAAACGGAAACGGGCCGGGGCTCCGCGTCCTCGTGGACGACGCAGGAGCCCCGGCCCGGCCGTGGCGCGGTTCAGGTCGCGCAGGGGTTGGTGTCGGCGGTGATGGCGTTGTCGCCCAGGTCGATGGGCGAGCGGACGCCCTTCCAGTCGGCGCCGACGACGAGCTGGATGATCGGCCCGCGCACCTTGCCCTTGGGCGCGTCCGGCGGGGGCGAGGACGGCGTGAACGGCGTGACCGGGCCGCTCGCCACCTTGCCGGTCTCCGGGCTGACGGGGTTGAGCAGCTTGCCGACCAGCATCTTCGAGTAGTTCCAGCCCTGACCGGTGTAGCGGACCATGGTCTTCGGCTGATCGGTGCCGTCGGGCTTCCTGGCGTCGCCGACGCCGACGACGTTGAAGCCGAGCGCGGAGAGCTCCTCGGCGACCTCCTTGGCCCGCCCGGCTGTGTTGGTGCCGTTGAACACCTGCACCTTGACCTGCTGCGGCTTGGTGACCACCGGGCCGGACGGCGAGGCGGCCGCGGTCGGGGTGGCGCTCGCGGTCGGGGTGACCTCGGTGTCGTTCGCGATGGCCTTGAAGAGGTTGCCCGCGGCCGGCTGCTTCCACTGGACGCGGTTCTTGTCGGCGACGTACGGCTCCCACGGCACGGTGGTGGCCTTGAAGCCCTTCGCCGAGAGCTTCTGCGCGCTCTGCGCGATCTTGATGAGCTCCTCGGTGTTGAGCGCGTCGTCCATCGTGACGGACTTCGCCGCGGCGGCGATGAAGTTCTGCAGCTTGCCGACGTCGGTGAGCAGGGCGCTGCTGGTCGCCTTCTTCACGACCTGGGAGATGAAGACCTGCTGGCGCTTGATGCGGGAGATGTCGCTGCCGTCGCCTAGGCCGTAGCGCAGCCGCACGTAGCCGAGCGCCGCCTCGCCCTTCACGATCTGCCTGCCGGCCGGGAGCTGGAGCTTCGCCTTCTTGTCGTTGACGGCCTGCGGCAGGCAGATCTCGATGCCGCCGAGCGCGTTCACGATGTTCTTGAAGCCGGTGAAGTCGACCTTCACGTAGTGGTGGATGCGGATCCCGGTGAGGGTCTCGATCGTGCGGCGCGTGCAGATCATCCCGCCGTCGGAGAACGCGGAGTTGATCATGCCGAGGTGCGCCGGGACGAGCGTCTTGTTCTTGTTGTAGCAGGCGGGGATCATCACCATGGAGTCGCGGGGGAAGCTCAGCAGCGTCGCGCCGTCGCGGTTGGGCGACACGTGCAGCAGCATGATCGTGTCGGTGCGCTCGCCGTCGTTGACCAGGTGCTGGCCGTACTTCTTGTTGTCACCCGCGCGGGTGTCGGAGCCCACGAGCAGCACGTTGATCGCGCCGGTCTCGTTGACGGGACGGTTCTTGTCGAGGTCGTCGGTGGACGCGCCTCTGTTGATCAGGCCGATCGTGCTCCGATAGACCTTGTAGGCCGTCAGCGTGCCGATGACCATCACACACGTGAGCACCACGCTGATCCAGCCGCCGATCCCCAGGCCGGACCGGCCGCCGCCCCCGCCGCCTCCGCGCCGGCGGGATGGCCTGTCGTCCGGGGGGAGATCCCCGCCGCCTCCGGAGGCTCGGCTCGCGGCGGTGGGGGCCGGGCCGAGGCCGTCATCGTCGCCGCCACGCCTGCGACCGCGCCGCCGCGGCGGCTCCTCATCCTCGTAGAGAGGATCACCGGGCTCGAAGAAGGGCTCGGGCGGCTCGGCGCGCCGCCCGCCTCTGCGGCGTCCTCCCGCGTCGTACGCCTCCGGTGGGTAATCGGGCGGGTAGTCGTCTTCGGGCGGTCGCTGCCGGCCTCGTCTCCCCGGCATCTCCGCGTAGCCCGCGGGGCCGGCGGCCACCGGCATGTCGGCGTATCCGGCGGGCCCGGGAGCCCCCCTGCGTCCGCGGGGAGCCTCGAAGGCGTCGTCGTACGCGCCGTCTTCCCGGGGACCCCAGACCCTCTGGTCGGCCGGAGCCGGCGGACGGCCGGAACGCGCGCCGACGCGCCTGTGCTCGCTCATCGCAGGCCCGCCCGGCAGGCGGCCGTACGGCCTGGTCGGGCGGCCGGACTAGTGGGCGAGAGGCCGGCAGGATTACTGGTTCGCTCGCGCACTTGTCCTCCTTGCCTGGCGATCACGTGGCGCTCCGAGGTTAGGTCACTGGAGCGTCTGCGGGCGCCGCGATTGGGAGGATCCGGGCCGCGATCACGCCGTGCCACGTCCCCCTGATCCAGGGGCAGAGCATACTAAACACCGACATTCTGGGTATGACATTGAGTTTCCCTTTACCGGGATTTGATGTTTCAGCCGCTGTTTGGTCAGCTCAGCCGGTCATGTCCGGTCTGGGAGGCCCGGACGGACAGGGCGGCGGCCAGACACGCGAGCGGCACCACGGGCAGGACGTAGCGGTAGTCGAACTGGGCCGTGGCGGGCGGAACGAGCAGCAGGGCCCAGGCGGTCGCCCAGGCGACGCCCCAGTTCGACGCGGACCCGTTCGAGCGGGCCCGGCCTGCGACGGCCCTGCTCGTGGCGGCCCTGCTCGCGGCTGCCACGTCCGGGCCGGCCCCGTCCAGGCCGGCCCCGTTCGAGTGCGCCCCGTTCGAGTGCGCCCCGTTCGAATGTGCGCCGTTCGAATATGCGCGGTGTGCGGCCGGCCGTCGCGTCCGCGCCGCCCCCGGCTGCCATCGGGCCCGCGCCGCGTCGCGCCACCACCGCGCCCGTACGGCCCAGGCGGCCGGGGGCACCAGGAGGATCACCAGCAGGGCCGTTCCTGGCAGCCGTACGACGCCCTGATAGGCCCGCATCACCCCGGCGATCGGCTCGACGACGTCCACCGCGATGGGCCCCTGCTCGTAACGCTGCGCGAACTCCTTGCCGACGAGCGCGGGGTGCCTGCCTGGCGACGGCGGCACGGTCGCCGGAAACTCGTAGTACCCGTACGTCTCCGGGTCCGGATAGACGGGGCGGCCGAGCGTGAACGACCTGCCGAGCTCGGTCAGCATGCCACGCAGGTAGTCGAGCGGCTGGCTGCGGATCGCGAGCGAGGCGAACCGACCGGCCAGGGTGTCGGTCTCCTTGGTGAACGTGATGCCGGGCAACCGGACGAGCGGGGACTCGGCGTTCCAGATGTACTCCTGGGACGCCGGCCGGGACGCCGGAGGCCGGGGATCGCACAATACGGCGAGGTCGGGCGGCGGCTTCATCACCGAACAGTCGGCGAACGCCATCGTGCGGGCATAGAGGAAGACTCCGTTGGAGCCGACCAGCCCGACGCGCTGGTAGGTCGCGTAGAACCAGCCCGCGTAACCCGCGATCGGCAGCAGCGCGGCCACCAGGAACGGCACGGTGAGCCGGGCCACCACCCTTCCCGGGCGGGCGCCGTCGGCCGCGCGGCGCACGCCGTACGCGAGCAGGAGCAGCGCGAAGACGGCGATCAGCGGCAGCCCGACGGTCCTGGTCAGCGTGGCGGCGGCCAGCACGAGGCCGAGCGCGGCGGCAGAGCGCGGCGTCAGGGTGCGGCGCATGGCCAGGCACACCGCACCCACGACCAGGAACGTGAACAGCGTGTCGGAGACGAGCAGGTGCTCCAGCTCGATCTGGTAGGCGTCGAGCAGCACCGGGACGCAGGCCAGGACGGCCGCCCACCGGGGGCCGCCGCGCCGCAGGACGGTCACGTAGACCATCACGCCGACGAGCAGCCCCAGCACATGTTGCACGGTCACGACCAGGGCGAAGCTGTGGAACGGCTCCAGCAGCCTCAGAAACATCGAGTAGCCCGCGGGGCGGACGAGGTCGGGCCTCGGCCGCATGGCCGTCACGACGTAGGTGTAGGAGTCGGGGAACCACAGCGCGGGCCGGTAGCCGAGCATGGTCACCAGCCGCAGCAGCGTCCCCAGCCCGAAGACCACGAGGAACCACCGGTGCCTGCGCGCCCACCCGCGTAGCTCCGTTCGCGTCGCACGCGCGCGAGCCCTGCTCATCGGTCCCCGGCTCATCGGTGCCCGGCTCATCGGTCTCCGGGACGGCGGCTCGCCGGACAGAGCAGGCTCGGGACGCGCGTGCCGCGGCCCGTCCCACCCGGGCCAGGGCGCCGAGCCCCGGCCGTCCGACACCCTCATATGGCCCCCCTGCCTGCCTCCCGGCGTACGCTACCGGCTCCGTACGACCCCCCGTGCGAGCCGAGCACGCGCCTGTGGAAATCGCGACGCGCGCAGCGGACGATCTTCCCGGTGAAGGCGTGGGGGCCGCTAATCTCGGGGGCATCCCAGTGAACAGATCCGGCCGCACACGGCTGCCGTCCGAGCGGGAGGCGGCGGGCAGGACGCTCGCGGCCGTCTCCGTCGTGCCCGCGCTCGCGCTGAGCGGATGGCTGCTCGCCGGGCTGCCGCTGCTGCTGCTCGGGTGGTTCCGGCCGCTGCCCATGGCGCTGCTCGGCGGCGCCGCCGCCCTCCTGCTGTGCGTGTGCGGCCTGCGCCGCCTGCCCGGGACCACCGCCGCGCCGCACCGGTGGGCCACGGCCGCCACGTTCGCCGTGGCGCTCGGATCGGGAGTGTTCAACGGGCTCCTGCACGGCGAGCAGCTGATCGTCCGGCGCGACCCGTCGACCTACGCGCAGTACGCCGTCTGGCTCGCCCGGCACGGGTCGCTGCCGATCCCGGTGAGCGACTTCGGCGGCCCCGATCCCGCGCTCCGCTTCGACAGCATGGGCGTCTACATGACGGGCGACGGGATCGTCCCCCAGTTCATGGCCGGGCCGCCGATGACCTACGCGATCGGCCACTGGCTGGGCGGCGTCCCCGGCCTGCTGCTCGTGCCGCCCGTGCTGGGCGCGCTCGCGGTGCTCACCGTCGCCGGGACCGCCGCGCGGCTCGTGGGCACGCGCTGGGCGCCCCTCGCCGCGCTCGTGTTCGCGATCAGCCTGCCGATCCTCTACACGTCGCGGACGACGTTCAGCGAGATCCCATCGCTGATTCTGCTGTTCGGCGGGATGAACCTGCTGCTCGACGCCCGCGCCCGGCTCGGCGCGGCGCTGCCCGGGGCGGGTTTCCCGTCCGCCGTGCTCGCGGGGCTGTCGTTCGGGCTGGCGCTGCTGGTGCGCATCGACGGCCTGCGCGACGTGCTGCCCGTGCTCGCCTTCGCCGGGCTGCTCATCGCGCTGCGGCGGATTCCCCGCGAGAGGCCCTATCCCGAGGGACGGCTGGGCGTGCCCCTGCTGACCGGCCTGGTCGTGGGCGCGCTGTGGGGGTTCATCGGCGGCTATGTCCTCGCCCGGCCGTATTTGGAATATCTGTCGGGCTCGCTCGTCCCCCTGCTCGCGATCTGCGCCGTCGTCGTGGTGCTCACGGCCGCCGGCACGGCTCTCGCGCCCTGGATCGCCGTCCGCGCGCGCCGCCTCCCCAGGGTGAGATGGCTGCCGGACGCCGCCGCGGCCCTGGTGGTGCTGGTCATGATCGGCTTCGCCGTGCGGCCCTGGGTGCAGACCGTGCGCCGTCACGCGGTCACGCCCGAGGACCGGCTCACGGCCGACTTCATCGAGAAGACGCAGATCGCCAACGGCCTCGCGAAGGACTCGTCCCGGCTCTACTACGAGCACTCCCTCGACTGGGTCTTCTGGTACGTCGGGATTCCCGCCGTCGTGCTGGCCACCCTGGCGGCGGCCGTGCTCGTGCGCCGCCTGATGAAGAGCGGCCTGACGAAGGAGTTCGGCTGGCTGCTGCCGCTGGCCGTGATCGGGTGGACGGCGGTGACGACGCTCTGGCGTCCCGCGATCACTCCCGACCACCCCTTCGCCTCGCGCAGGCTGGTGCCGGTCGTCATCCCCGGCCTGGTGCTGCTCGCCGTCTGGGGGCTGCACTGGCTTACGGAACGGCCGGCGCGTACGCGCTGGTCCAGCCCGGCACGGTCGCGGGTCGCCGTCGCGGCCGGGGCGCTGCTGATGGTGATCCCGCCCGCGATCACGTCGATCGGCACCGCGTTCACGCCGGTCAACCGGGGGGAGGCCGCCGCGGTGGCGGGCCTGTGCCGGGCGATCCCGGCGAACGCCTCGGTGCTCATCGTCGAACGGGTCACCGGCGACCGGCTGACGCAGGTCATCCGCGGCCAGTGCGGGCTCCCGACGGCCCGGGTGGTCTATCCCCAGAAGTCCGACGTGCCGCTGCAGGCCGACGTGCTGCGCCTGGCCGAGGCCGTCCGCCGTACGGGCCGCGTGCCCGTGCTGCTCGCCGCCGAGCCCGAGCAGCTCATGGCGTACGGCCCGGCGCGACGGGTGATGAGCCTGCGCACCCGGCAGGACGAACGCTCGCTGGTCGACCCGCCCAACGGCACCTGGTCGCTCACCGTCAACGTCTGGATGACCGTGCCCACCTGACCGGCAGGAGGCGTCCGGGAAGTGAGACCGCGATGTGCCGGGGCAGAGTACCCTAGCCGGACGTGACCTCGCCCGAGACCTCTGGAAGCGCCGTGACTCCCGCAGAAACCCCGTACGTCACGATTGTCCTGCCGTGTTACAACGAGCAGGACCACGTCATCGACGAGGTGGAGCGCATCTGCGCGGCCATGGACGCCAGCGGGTACACCTACGAACTGCTGGCCGTGGACGACTGCTCCACCGACCATACGCTCGCGCGCTTGGAACAGGCCGCACCGCGCTTCCCGCACATGCGGATCAGGGCGTTCCACCGCAACGGCGGTTCCGGCACCGTACGCAGGATCGGCAGCCAGGAGGCCCGCGGCGAGATCGTCGTGTGGACCGACGCCGACATGAGCTACCCGAACGAGCGCATCCCCGAGCTGGTCCAGATCCTGGACAAGGACCCGACGATCGACCAGGTCGTGGGCGCGCGCACCACCGAGGAGGGCTCGCACAAGATCCTGCGGGTGCCGGCGAAGTGGTTCATCCGCAAGGTGGCCGAGCGGCTGGCCGGGCAGAAGATCCCCGACCTCAACTCGGGCCTGCGGGCCTTCCGCAAGTCGGTCGCCAAGCCCTACCTGCGGCTGCTGCCCCCCGGCTTCTCCTGCGTCACGACGATCACGCTGGCGTTCATGTCGAACCAGCACGACGTCTTCTACCTGCCGATCGAGTATTCGAAGCGGGCCGGGAAGTCGAAGTTCAACTTCGTCTCCGACGCCTACCGCTACATCCTGCAGGTGCTGCGGATGGTCATGTACTTCAACCCGCTCAAGGTGCTCATGCCGCCCGCGCTCTGGCTGGTCGGCATCGGGTTCGTCAAGGGCCTGTACGACGTGATCCGCTACGGCTTCTACCTCACCAGCAACGCCATCGTGATCTTCATCTCCGGCATGCTGATCGGGTCGGTGGCCCTGCTGGCCGACCTGATCGTCCGATCCCGGGGTGATGTGTGAGGATCGCGATCGTCGGCCCGACATATCCGTACAAGGGCGGCGGGGCGCAGCACACGACCGAGCTGGCCCACCGGCTGCGGGCGCGGGGCCACGACGTGGTCATCGAGTCGTGGCGGGCGCAGTATCCCTCGTTCCTCTACCCCGGGCAGCAGACGATCGACAGCCCCGAGGGCGAGCCCTACCCGGACACCCGCCGCGACCTCGACTGGCGGCGGCCGGACGGCTGGGTGGCCTGCGGGCGGCGGCTGCGCGCGGCCGACCTCGTCGTGTTCGCCGTGCTCAGTCCGGTGCAGGTGCCCGCCTATCTCGGCATCCTGTACGGCCTGCGCCGCCGGGCGCGCGTGGTGGCGTCGTGCCGCGAGGCGCGCGTTGTGGCGCTGTGTCACAACGTGCTGCCGCACGAGAGCAAGCCGTACGACAGGCCGCTGATGACGGCGCTGCTGCGCCGGGTGGACGGCGTGCTCGCGCACTCGGAGCAGCAGGCGGACCTCGCCCGCGCGCTCACCGGCGCGCCGGTGCGGGTGGCCGCACTCGCACCGCACCTGCCCGCGCGCGGCGCGCGGAAGGCCGCGGGCCGACAGCCCTCGGGCAGGCTGCTGTTCTTCGGCATCGTGCGGCCCTACAAGGGGCTCGACCTGCTGCTTGAGGCCCTCGCGCAGGTGCCCGGCGTACGGCTGACGGTCGCGGGCGAGTTCTGGGGCGGCCTGGAGGACACCCGTGCCCTGATCGCCCGGCTCGGCCTGGCCGATCGGGTGGAGATCCGGCCGGGATACGTGGCGGCCGAAGACGTGCCCGGGCTGTTCGCCGAGGCCGACGCGCTCGTGCTGCCCTATCGCTCGGCGACCGCGAGCCAGAACGTGTGGCTCGGTCACGAGCACGGCGTGCCGGTGATCGCCACCCGGGTCGGGGCGCTGCCCGACAACGTACGCGACGACGTGGACGGCCTCCTGGTCGAGCCGGGCTCGGCCGGCCCGCTGGCCGAGGCGATCAAGCGGTTCTACGAGCCCGGGACGCCGGAGCGGCTGCGGGCGGGTGTGGCGCCCGTCGATCCCGAGCCGCACTGGGCCGTCTACCTCGACACGTTGCTGGCGGCGTCGGAGAGCTGAGCGGCCGGGACGGCGCGGCCGCGGGCGAGCAGGAAGCCGAGCCCCGCCCAGACGGCGTCGCCGGCGGTGAACATCACACGCGACACCACGGCGACGGCCAGCGCCCGGGGCGTGTCGAGCACCGGCGCCAGCGCCACGACCATCGCGCCCTCCCGCACGCCGATCCCGGCGGGGACCACGACCGTGAGGATGCCCGTGGCCCAGGCCAGCGCGTACGCCCCGGCGGCGACGGCGTAGAGGGACGGGCCGGCGGGCCGCATCCCGCCGACGAGCACCCACAGGTGCACGCCGTAGACGAGCCAGCCGGCCATCGTCCAGGCGGCGGCCTTGGCCATCTGCGCGCCGCTGAGCACCCGGTCGAGCGGCTCCCTGCGGGCGACGCGCAGGGCGAGGTTGAGCCCCCAGGTCATCACCCGGGGGTGGAGGCCGACGAGGATGAGCGGCACCAGCGCGAGCAGCCACCACGCCTGTCTGGCGATCTGCCCCGGCAGCGTGGCCGCGGCGAGGGCGAGCGCGCAGCCCAGGGAGGTCACCAGGCCGAGGGCGGTGGCGCTGAACGTCCGCCGCGGCGGCGCGCCGTGGTCGCGGGCCAGCTCGATCATCGCGGCGAACGCCCAGACCGAGCCGGGGATGTACTTGCCGAGCTGGCCGACGAACAGCACCCGTGCGGCCACGCGCAGCGGCAGGGGCGAGCCGAGCCCGGCGAGGATGTCGCGCCAGGCGACCAGCATGAATCCGAGCCCGGCGAGCACGGCAAGGAACGAGCCCCCGAGCGACCACCATGACAGCCGCGACAGGGCGGCCGAGGTCTCCGTCCAGTTGCGGGCCAGGCCGTACGCCAGGAAGGCGAGCGCGACCAGGGCCAGCAGCACCCGCAGCAGCGGGCTGGAGCGCAGGCGGTTCAGCAGGCGCGGCACGCGCCCCAGGGTAAAGCCTGAAGCTACTCGTGGGTAGGTCCGCCGCGCCGGGTTGTCCACAGGGTGGGCCGATCGGGAGACGGGGGCGGCGCGGGCACGGGTACTGTTGGGCAGCGTGACGACCAGGGTGAGCGGACGACCAGGGTGAGCGGAGGACGAGAGTGAGCGGGGGGCGAGGATGAGCGCGGAACGCGCGGCCCAGCTCGAATACTCCGAGTTCCAGGCCGCGATGCTCGACGAGGACAAGCGCAGGCGCAAGGCCGCGAAGATCATCGCGGTGCTCGCGCACTTCCTGGGCAGAGACACGGCCAAGCCCGGTGAGGTGCTGTCGGGGCTGACCGTCGGCGACGTCGGGTGCTCGGCCGGGTTCATCGCCGACGAGCTCGCCGCCGCGGGCGCGCGCCGCACGCTCGGGCTCGACATCGATGTGCCTGGTCTGCGCAAGGCGTCCGACCGTTTCGGGGGGCGGGTCGGGTTCGTCTGCGCGGACGGCTCCCGCCTGCCGTTCCCGGACGGGTCGATCGACGTGCTGGTCTTCAACCACATCTACGAGCACGTGGTGGACCCCGACGCCGTGATCGCCGACATGCACCGGGTGCTGTCCGACGACGGCGTGCTCTATCTCGGCCTGGGCAACCGGCTCGGGATCATGGAGCCGCACTACAAGCTGCCCTTCCTGTCCTACCTGCCGCCCGCCGCCGCCGACCGTTACGTGCGGGCGTTCGGCCGGGCCGACCACTACTACGAGCGCTTCCGCACCCGGCCCGGGCTGCGGCGGATGCTGGCGGACTTCCACGTGTGGGACTACACGTTCCCGGTGCTGGCCGCGCCCGAGCGGTTCGCCGGGGGCGAGCTGTTCCCCGGCGCGGTCGGCCGCGCCGCCAAGGCCACGCTGGAGCGGACGCCGCGCCCGGCCCTGCGGGCGCTGCTGCCGGTCGTCCCCACCTATCTGTGGGTCGCGACCAAGACGCCCCGCCGTCCCCTCGGCGCGCCGCTCCCGCAGTCGCCCGAGCCGGTCCGCACGTCCCGATGACCCGCCGCAAGGCCGTGCGCGCGCTGTTCCTGCTCGTGGCGCTGGGGTTCGGCGTCTGGGCGGTGGCGAGCCAGTGGACCGCCGTGGCGGACGGGTTCGCCCGCCTGTCATGGGTGGAGCTGACCGGCTCGCTGGTGGCGGTGCTCGGTGCGCTGCTGTCGGGGATGCTCATGTGGCGGGCGCTGCTGACCGACCTGGGCTCCCCGCTGGCGTTCACCGACGCGTCCAAGATCTTCTTCGTGGGCCAGCTCGGCAAGTACATCCCCGGGTCGGTGTGGCCGATGCTCGCGCAGATGGAGATGGGCCGCGACCACGGCATCCCCCGGCCGCGCAGCGCCGCCGCCTTCTTCCTGACCTATCCGATCTATCTCGGCACCGGGTTGCTGGTCGCCGTCGTCACGCTGCCGGTGCTCGCCGGGCAGTCGGTGATGAGATACGCCTGGCTGCTGCTGCTCGTGCCGGTGGTCGCCGCCGCCCTGCATCCGAAGGTGGTCAACGGCGTCATCGCGTTCGGGCTGCGCGTGCTGCGCCGCCCGCCGCTCGAACGGCCGCTCACCCGGCGCGGCGTGCTCGTCTCGTGCGGCTGGGCCCTGGTGGGCTGGGCGGCGTACGGCGTGCACCTGGCGCTCGTCGTGCACGGCCTCGGGGCGGGCGGGCCCTCGGCCGTGATCCTGAGCTTCGGCGCGTTCGCGCTCGCCTGGTGCCTGGGGTTCGTGTTCGTGATCGCTCCGGCGGGCGCGGGTGTGCGGGAGGTCGCGATGGTGGCCGCGCTCGCCCCGGTGCTCGACCGGCCCGCCGCTATCGCCGCCGCGCTGTGCTCCCGGCTCATCGTGTCCGTCGGCGACCTCGTGTGCGCCGGCGTCGCCGGTCTGGCCTCCCGGCGCGTGGTCCGTACGCGGGAGGAACCCGTAACCCGGGCCTGAATCCGTGGAATCGGCGCGGGTCGGCCGCGCGCGGACATGATCCTCATGTGATATCCCTCACGTTTTGGGGGACGCCGGAAATAGAGTGACAAGCAGGGACGCGGGGGAAGGCGTCAGTTCGTGGCGTGGGCCCCCGGCCCTGCCGGAACACCGCCGGAACCAGCGGGACCGCGCGGGCAGGGGAGCGATCCTCCCGGCCCGGTGCGGGCCCAGTGAGGGGAGCGATTCATTTGACACCCCGGGTGCTCGTCGACGCCGCCGCGGTCCCCGCCGATCGCGGCGCCCTGATCAGGTATGTCGATGGACTGGTCGCGGCCCTGCACGAGGCGGGCGCGGACCTCGCCGTGGTCTGCCAGCGCGCGGACGCCGAGCGCTATGCCGCCCTCGCCCCCTCGGCGCGGATCCTGTCAGGACCGCCCGCGATCACGAACCGGAACAAGCGGCTGGCCTGGGAGCAGACCGGGCTGCCGGTCCTCGCCCGGCACGCGGGCGCCCAGGTGATCCACGCTCCCTACTACTCGATCCCGCTGAGCGCGGGCCTGCCCACCGTGGCCACCGTGCACGACGTCACCTCGTTCACCGACCCCGACCAGCACGACCCCGTCAGAGCCTCCTTCTTCCGGTCGGCCACCCGCACCGCCGTACGCCACGCCAGCCGGGTGATCGTGCCCTCCAAGGCCACCATGGACGAGCTGGTGCGGGTGCTGGCCGCCGACCCCACCCGGATCGACGTCGCCTATCACGGTGTGGACCCCGCGTTGTTCCACCCGCCCACGCCGCAGGACGTACGCCGGGTGGCCGGGCGCATCGGCCTGCACGGCCGGCCGTACGTCGCCTATCTGGGCGCGCTGGAGCCGCGCAAGAACGTGCCCAACCTGGTGACCGGGTTCGGCCGGGCGGTCGCCCACCTGTCCTCGCCGCCCGCGCTCGTGCTGGCCGGCGGCCCCGCCTGGGACGAGGAGGTCGACGCCGCCGTGGCCGCGCTGCCGCCCCGGGTGAAGGTCGTGCGTCCCGGCTTCCTGCCCTTCGCCGACCTGCCGGGCTTCCTCGGCGGGGCGCTCGTGGTCGCCTCCCCGTCGCGAGGCGAGGGGTTCGGGCTGCCCGTGCTGGAGGCGATGGCGTGCGGGGCGCCCGTGCTGACCACCCACCGCGCCTCGCTGCCCGAGGTGGGCGGCGACGCCGTGGCCTACACCGAACCCGACGCCGACAGCATCGCGCGGGCGCTGCGCGCCCTGCTGGAGTCGCCGGAGCGGCGCGCCTCGCTGGCGCGGGCGGGCGTCACCCGCTCGCGCGAGTTCACGTGGCGGCACTCGGCGGAGGCGCATCTGCTCGCCTACCAACGGGCGGTCGAGGGCTGACCAAAACGATGGATCATGAAAGTTTCGCGCGGCGGCCGGAGATCGTGCCAGTGTCATGAAACGTCCGCGCAACGGTCGGCATCGGCGAGCCATACGGACGGCCTACCTAGGCTACCCTCGCGGCTGTGAGGGAGAGTTCTGTGCGGTCGCCTGACGGTCTCGAGGCGATCCTTCTCGTGGGCGGCCAGGGCACGCGTCTGCGGCCGCTGACGCTCAGCACGCCCAAGCCGCTGCTTCCGACGGCGGGGGTGCCCTTCCTCGCGCACCAACTGGCGAAGGCGCGGGCCTACGGAGTGCGCCGCGTGGTCTTCGCGACGTCCTACCGCGCGTCGATGTTCGGCGAGGCGTTCGGCGACGGGTCGGGCTTCGGCCTGGAGATCGTCTACATGACCGAGGACACCCCGCTCGGCACCGGCGGCGCGATCCGCAACGCCGCGCGGGCGCTGACCTGCCCGCCCGACGCGCCGGTGCTCGTGCTGAACGGCGACATCCTGTCGGGCCACGACATCGCGGAGCAGGTGGACCTGCACGTCTCACGGGGGGCCGCGGTGACCCTCCACCTCACAGAGGTGGACGACCCGTCGCGGTTCGGCTGCGTGCCGACCGACGACGACGGCCGGGTCAGCGCCTTCCTGGAGAAGACCCCCAATCCCGTGACGAACCGGATCAACGCCGGCTGCTACGTGTTCCAGCGCTCGGTCATCGACGCGATCCCCGAGGGCCAGGTGGTGTCGGTCGAGCGGGAGACCTTCCCCGGCCTGATCGCGGCCGGCGAGCTGGTGCTGGGCTACGCCGACACGTCCTACTGGCTCGACGTGGGCACCCCGGCGGCGTTCGTGCAGGGCTCGGCCGACCTGGTGCTGGGCAAGCTCGCCTCGCCCGCGCTGCCGGGCCCGGTGGGCGAGTGCCTCCTGCTGGACGGGGCCGTCGTGTCGCCCGAGGCCAAGGTCACCTGCGGCACGGTCGTCGGCCCGCGGGCCAGGGTCGAGGCCGGCGCGAGCGTGCGCGGCAGTGTGCTGTCCGAGGGCTGCCACGTCGCGTCCGGCGCGACCGTCGTGAACTCGGTCGTCGGCGTCGGCGCCCGCGTCGCCTCCGGCGCGGTGCTGCGCGAGGTCGTCGTCGGCGACGGCGCGCACATCGGCCCCGGCAACGAGCTCACCTCCGGCATGCGCGTCTGGCCCGGGGTGAACCTGCCCGAGTGCGCCGTCCGCTTCTCCAGCGACGTGTGACATGATCCCCGCGGCCTCCACCGGACGGCGAAGCGAGCGGCGCTGGCGCCCGTCCGCGCAGCTCGACGTCGCGTTGACGCTGTCGCCGCACCGGCGCGGGGGAGGCGACCCGGCCTGGCGGCGTACGCCGGACGGGGCGATCTGGCGCACCTCGCGCACCCCGGAAGGGCCCGGCACCCTGCGCGTGACGGCGAGCCGCGGCGAGGTCCACGCGCAGGCGTGGGGGCCGGGTGCGGGCTGGCTGCTGGAGACGCTGCCGTCGCTGCTCGGCGCCGAGGACGACATCGAGGGCTTCGCCGCCCTGCTCGCGCGGCTCACCCGCGCGGGCGACCCCCGGCAGGCCCGCGCCGCCGCGTTCGTCGCGGGCCTCGCGAGCCGCGCCGCCGGGCTGCGGGTGGGGCGCTCCCTGCGGGTCTTCGAGGCGCTCGCGCCCGCCGTGCTCGAACAGAAGGTGGTCGGCAGGGAGGCGTGGCGGGCCTGGCGCTTCCTGCTGCGCCGTTATGGCGAGCCGGCCCCGGGCCCGGCCCCCGAGGGCATGTACGTCATCCCGCCGCCGGAGGTGTGGCGGGAGATCCCGTCGTGGGACTGGCATCGGGCGGGCGCGGAGGCCGTACGGGCCAGGACGATCGTCAACGCGGCCCGGCACGCCGGGAAATTAGAGGGCACGACCACGGCGGCGTCATCGGAGGAGGCGGACCGCATGCTGCGGGCGCTGCCGGGCATCGGCGTGTGGACCTCCGCAGAGGTGCGCCAGCGGGCCCACGGCGATCCCGACGCCCCGAGCGTGGGCGACTTCCACCTGCCGGGCATCGTCGGCTACGCGCTGACCGGGCAGAAGACCGACGACGACGGCATGCTCGACCTGCTGGAACCGTTCCGGGGACACCGCCACCGCGTGGTCAGGCTGATCGAGCTCAGCGGTGTCAGGCCGCCGGCCCGTGGCCCGCGCATGGCCGCGCGGGACTACCGGGCCTTCTGACGACGTGCGTTCACGTTCTGGTTGATCCCGCAGTCGTCGATCCCGTCCACGCACCTGCCGCTGAGGGTGTCGGTGAAGACGCTGACGCTCGTCACCTGCTGGAGGCCGGTGAACGCGATGGCGTTGTTGCCGGCGGCGGCGTTCACGTTGCGCCTGCCCCTGGAGATCTGCAGGGGGCCGCTGGCGATCGCGGGCGTGTTGGCCGTGTTGCGGCCGTCCGTGACCTGCTTGGCGTGGCCCTTGCTCTTGCCCGATCCGTGGCCGTGCCCCGCCTGCACAGCCCCGAACGCCGTGCCGGCGAGCGGCGCCGACAACCCGACGACGAACGCCACAACCAGACAAAACGCGCCATCCACCCTGATAACGGCCATCTATTCCCCGCCCGTTCATCGATCTCGCTCCAGCGCTCATACCCTCCGGCCGCAAACTCCCCGGCGCGGCTGCGCCATGACTTCTCCCGTGACTTCTCCCGTACGTGCGGCCGGGGGCTGAGTGCGCCGGACGGACCCACGCCTCATAGGGTGCGCGTATGACGGCGAAGCGACTCCCGAACGTCAGCTCCGACAGCGGCACCCGCCGGGCACTCGCGCGGGCCAGGGACGGCAAGGCCCTCGACCTCGCGGAGGCGGCGATCCTGCTGCGCGCCCGCGGCGACGACCTGGACGCCCTGCTCGCGCACGCCTCGCGGGTCAGGGACGCGGGGCTGGAGGCCGCCGGCCGGCCCGGTGTCATCACCTACAGCCGCAAGGTGTTCATCCCGCTGACCCGGCTGTGCCGGGACAGGTGCGGCTACTGCACGTTCGCCACCGCGCCCCACAAGCTGCCCGCCGCCTTCCTGTCCCCGGACGAGGTGCTGGACATCGCCCGCCAGGGCGCGGCGATGGGCTGCAAGGAGGCGCTGTTCACGCTCGGCGACCGGCCGGAGGACCGCTGGCACCAGGCGCGCGAGTGGCTCGACGCCCACGGATACGACGACACGCTGTCGTACGTCCGGGCGATGGCGATCCGGGTGCTGGAGGAGACCGGGCTGCTGCCCCACCTCAACCCCGGCGTGCTGACCTGGAAGGACCTGCAGCGGCTCAAGCCGGTCGCGCCGTCGATGGGCATGATGCTGGAGACCACCTCGCGGCGGCTGTTCACCGAGAAGGGCGAGGCCCACTACGGCTCTCCCGACAAGGACCCCGCCGTACGGCTGCGCGTGCTGGAGGACGCGGGCCGCTCCAGCGTGCCGTTCACGACGGGCCTGCTGATCGGCATCGGCGAGACGATCGAGGAGCGGGCCGAGTCGATCTTCGCGATCCGCCGCGTCGCCAGGGAGTACGGCGGCATCCAGGAGGTCATCGTCCAGAACTTCCGCGCCAAGCCCGACACGGCCATGCGCGGGATGCCCGACGCCGACCTGCACGAGCTGGCCGCGACGATCGCGGTGACCCGGCTCGTGCTCGGCCCGAAGGTCCGCGTGCAGGCGCCGCCCAACCTGATCGGCGAGGAGTACGCGCTGATGCTGCGGGCGGGCATCGACGACTGGGGCGGGGTGTCGCCGCTCACGCCCGACCACGTCAATCCCGAACGCCCCTGGCCGCAGATCGACGACCTGGCGGCGCGCACCGCCGGCGCCGGGTTCACGCTGCGCGAGCGCCTCACGATCTATCCCGAGTATGTGCTCGCGGGGGAGCCGTGGCTCGACCCCCGCCTCACCGAGCACGTCGCGGCGCTGGCCGACCCCGCCACCGGGCTCGCCCGGGAGGACGCGGTGCTCCGGGGCCGTCCCTGGCAGGAGCCCGATGGTGGCCTCGTCACCGGAGGGCGGGCCGACCTGCACACCGCCGTCGACGCCGAGGGCCGTACGGGCGACCGCCGTGCCGACTTCGACAGCGTGTACGGCGACTGGGACGCGCTGCGCGAACGCCTGCCGGACGCCCGGAGCCGCACGGTCCGGGCGGACGTGCGGGAGGCGCTGCGGCAGGCGGAGGCCGACCCGGCGCGGCTGACCGAGGAGCAGGCGCTGACGCTGCTCGACCTCGCCGGTGACCAGTCGGGGGCGGGCGCCGACGACGCCGGTCTCGACGAGCTGTGCCGGATCGCCGACGGGCTGCGCCGCGAGGCCGTGGGTGACGACGTCACCTACGTCGTCAACCGCAACATCAACTTCACCAACGTCTGCTACACCGGCTGCCGGTTCTGCGCGTTCGCCCAGCGGCGCACCGACGCCGACGCCTACACGCTGTCGCTGAGCGAGGTCGCCGACCGGGCCCAGGAGGCGTGGGAGGCCGGGGCGACCGAGGTGTGCATGCAGGGCGGCATCCACCCCGACCTGCCCGGCACGGCCTACTTCGACATCGCCCGCGCGGTCAAGGAACGCTGCCCCGAGATCCACGTGCACGCGTTCTCGCCGATGGAGGTCGTCAACGGCGCGAGCCGTACGAACCTGTCGGTCGAGGAGTGGCTGATCGCGGCGCGGGAGGCGGGGGTCGACTCGCTGCCCGGCACGGCCGCCGAGATCCTCGACGACGACGTGCGGTGGGTGCTGACCAAGGGCAAGCTGCCCACCCGGGAGTGGATCGAGGTCATCACCACGGCCCACCGGGTCGGCATCCCGACGACCTCGACCATGATGTACGGCCACGTGGACACCCACGAGCACTGGGTGCGCCACATCCGGCTCATCCGGACGATCCAGGAGGAGACGGGCGGGTTCAGCGAGTTCGTGCTGCTGCCGTTCGTGCACCACAGCGCCCCGATCTACCTGGCGGGGATCGCCCGGCCGGGGCCGACCGCGCGGGAGAACCGGGCCGTCCACGCGCTGGCGCGGATCATGCTGCACGGCGCGATCCGCAACATCCAGTGCTCCTGGGTGAAGCTGCGCGACGACCTGTGCCGTGACGTGCTCGCCGGAGGAGTGAACGACCTCGGCGGCACGCTCATGGAGGAGACGATCAGCCGGATGGCCGGCTCGGAGAACGGCTCCTACAAGACGATCAGCGAGATCGCGGCCATGGTCGCGCCGACCGGCCGTCCGCTGCGCCAGCGCACCACGTCGTACGGCACGCCGAGCGAGGAGCGGGCCGAGGCGGCCCGGCGCAGCGACGGGGTGTGCCAGTCGGTCCGCAGGCCGCTGCTCACGATCTCACCCGCCTCCCGGTCCGAGTAATTGGACGCGCTGTATATAACGAGTTCTAATTCGCTCTTGCGCCGTACGCGGGGTGGGCGGGCAGAATCGCAGTGCCGTCGATGAGCCTGGGAAGGGACCCCGCACCGTGCCGTCCGGTCGTCACCGCGCCGCCTTCGCCGCCGAGCGGCGGCGCAGGCAGGCCAGATGGAAGGGCGGGGCCGCGGCCCTGGCGGCCGTGGCGATCGTCGTGGCGGGGATCGCCGTTTTCCTCACGCGCTCGACGGGAACGTGTTCCGCCCGCGACCCGATCCTCGTGAGCGTCGCGGCGGCCGTGGACGTCGCGCGGCCGGTCATGGACGCGGCCGAGCGGTTCAACGCCTCCGGCGCGGGAGTGGACGGGCGGTGCGTCCAGGTCCAGGTGGCCGAGCAGCCCCCGGCGCCGGTGCTCCGCACGCTGATCGGCGACCGGGCCGGTGTGCTGCCCGACCGCCCGGACGGATGGATCGCCGACTCGTCCGTCTGGGTGCGGCTGGCCCGCGCGCAGGGCGGGCAGGACATCGCCGCCGACGAGACCGTGGTCGCGACCTCCCCGCTGGTCTTCGCCACCCGGCGCTCGCTCGCCGAGCGGTTCGCCGCCGGGGGGACGGCCATGAGCTGGGACATGGTCTTCCCCGCCACGGTGCGGGGACGCCTCCAGCCCACCGAGCACGAGCCCGACATCGTGCGCATCCCCGACCCGTCGGTGTCGGGGGCGGGCATCGCGACCGTCGCGGCGGCCCGTGACATCGTGGGCTCGGGGGAGAGGGCCGACCGCGACCTCACGGCGTTCGTGCGGATGGCGCAGTCGGGGTCGGCCCCCGACTACCGCAGCATGCTCGGCGCGGTGGACGCCCCCGGCTTCTGGTCGCGTCCCGTGGTGATCGTCCCCGAGCAGTCGGTGTGGGCGCACAACCGCGAGAGCGGCGCCGAGCCCGTGGTCGCCCTCCAGCCCAAGGAGGGCACGATCAACCTCGACTATCCGTACGTCGTGACGGCCGCCGACCCCGGCCGGGCGGCGGCCTCGCGGCTGTTCGCGGCCTGGCTGCGGTCGGCGGCGACGCAGGAGGCCGTACGGAAGGCCGGGTTCCGGGGCGCCGACGGGCAGCCGCCGTTCGACACCGGCGCGGGCATCTCGACCGAGGTGCCGCGCCCGCGGCCGTCGATCACGGCCCAGGTGATCGACGAGGCGCTGGAGGCGTGGAGCCGGCTCGCCCCGCCGAGCCGTCTCCTCGTGCTCGCCGACGTGTCCGAGGAGAACGCCCAACCGATCAGCGGGCACGGCGGGAAGACCCGGCTGGACGTCGCGGTCGAGGCGGCCAAGCCCGGCCTGCAGCTTTTCCCGAACGAGACCCACATGGGCCTGTGGGAGTTCGCCCGCGACCTGGAAGGCGGCGCGGACCACCGCGAGCTCGTCGGTCTCGGCCCGATCGGCAAGCCCGACGACGGCCAGGAGGAGATCCGCAAGACCGCCCTGTTCCGGGTGGCCGACGGCATCAGGGCGCGCGATGACCGGACCGGCTCGCTGTACGACGCGATCGACGCGGGCTTCCGTGCGGTGTCGAAGGGCTACGACCCGCAGATGAGCAACGCTCTGCTGGTGCTCACCGCGGGCGTGGACGACGGCAAGGGCGTGTCGCGGCGGGACCTCGTCGGAAAGCTCCGCAAGGAGTGGGATCCGGACAGGCCGGTGCAGATCATCGTGGTCGCGTTCGGCAAGGCCGCCGACCGGCGGGCGCTCGGCGAGATCGTCTCGGCCACCAACGGCCAGCTCTACGTGGCCCAGGAGCCGGGCCAGATCATCGACGTGTTCCTGTCGGCGCTGGCCCGGCGGCTGTGTCACCCCACCTGTTCGCCGGTCACCTGACGACGTAGAAGTCGGCCGGGTCGCGCGGCGGCCGGTCCTTCGGCGGCGCAGCGGGATGGCCGATGGCCACGGCGCCCATGGGGTCCCAGTTCTGCGGCAGGCCGAGCACCTTGCGCACCACGTCGCGGCAGAACATCGTGGACGACACCCACGCCGAGCCCAGCCCCTGCACGGCGAGCTGGACCAGGAAGTTCTGCACGCCGGCGCCGGTGGCCACCACGAACATCTCCCGCTCGGCGGCGTTCCTGCGGTCGTCCCTGTAGGTGTGCGAGCCGTCCATCACCAGGCACGGCACCGCCAGGTAGGGCGCGTTGCGCAGCACGTCGCCGCGCCGGATCCGCTTGGCGATCGACTCCTCGGAGAAGCCGTCGGAGCGCAGGTCCTCGATCCAGGCGTCGCGCATCGCGTCGAGCAGCTCCGTACGCGCCCGCGGGGTCTCCAGCAGCACGAACCGCCACGGCGTGGTGTGGTGCGGGGCGGGCGCGGCGATGGCCGCCGCCACGGCCCGCCGTACGGCCGCCGGGTCCACCTCGGCGTCGGAGAACTCGCGGATCGTGCGGCGGGCGAAGACGACGTCGGCCGAGCCGAACCGGAACATGTCCTCGTCGGCGGGGCGGACGAGCACCCGCCCGCCCGGGCCGTCGTCGTCGGTCACCAGGCCGCCCAGCCCGCGCACGACGGCCACCGGGACGCCCGACAGCTTGCCCTTCGCCAGGTCGCCCGCCGCCGCGATCTCGTCGACCAGCGCCGTGACGGTCGCGTTGAGCGGGTTGCCGTAGCCGTCGGTGCCGCCACGCAGGTCCTCAAGCGGCCGTACGCCGGACGCGCCGATGGCGACGTCGGTCAGGCCGTGCCGCCAGGGCCGGCCGAAGGTGTCGGAGACGATCACACCGACCCGCACGCCGAGCCGCTCGCGCAGCCCCCGGCGGATGCGGCCCGCCGAGGCGTCCGGGTCCTCGGGCAGCAGCAGCACGGTGCCGGGAGAGGTGTTGGAGGCGTCGACCCCGGCCGCGGCCATCACGAAGCCGTGCCGCGTCTGCGCGATGACCGTGTCCCCGCGCCGCGCGACCACGCGCGCGGTCTCCTCCTCGATCGCGGCCGTACGGCTGTCGCGCTGTGTTGTATCGCTGGCGCTCTGCCTGATCCGGCCTTCGGCCTTGCTCACGATCTTGGAGGTGACGACCAGGATGTCGCCGTCCCGCAGGTCGGGCGCGGCCTGCGCCACGAGCAGGGCGACGTCGTCGCCGGGCCGCACCTCGGGCAGGCCGGGCACGCCGTTGACGGTGATCTGGGGCATGTGCTCCTCTGCCATCTGCGTCAGGACTTCAGCGACCGGGCCAGGGTGAGGGCCGCGGCGGCGATGTCCCTCGTGGCCTCGGGATCGCTCATCAGGAGCGGGCGGGCCTCCACCACCACGCCGTCGAGCGCCACGCCCTTGTCCTCCTCGGCCACGAGCCACCCGTCGAGCAGCGCGGAGCCGTACAGCTCCAGGACGGCCTGGGCGCTCGTCTCCACGCCGATCGCCGTGAGGCAGGCGTCGGCCATGCCGCGCACCGGCGCGCCGCCGATGATGGGGGAGACGCCGACGACCGTCTTGTCCTCAAGGGCCGCCCGGATGCCCGGGATCTGGAGGATCGTGCCGATGCTCACGACCGGGTTCGACGGCGGCAGGATGACGACGTCCGCCGCCGCGATGGCGTCGAGCACACCGGGCGCGGGCCGGGCCTCGTCCGCGCCGACGAGCACGATCTGCTCGGCAGGCACGGAGGCGCGCAGCCGCACCCACCACTCCTGGAAGTGGATGGCCCTCCTGCCCGCCTCGTCGGAGACGACCACGTGGGTCTCGGTGCGGTCGTCGGACATCGGCAGCAGCCGCACCCCGGGCCGCCAGCGGTCGCACAGGGCCTCGGTCACCTGCGAGAGCGGATAACCGGCCGCCAGCATCTGGCTGCGGATGATGTGGGTGGCGAAGTCGCGGTCGCCGAGGCCGAACCACTGCGGTTCCATGCCGTAGGCGGCGAGCTCCTCCTTGACGGTGAACGTTTCACCTGCCCGTCCCCAACCCTGTTCCTCGTTGATGCCGCCGCCCAGCGTGTACATGACCGTGTCGAGGTCCGGGCACACGCGCAGGCCGAAGAGAGTGATGTCGTCGCCGGTGTTGCCGATCACGGTGATCTCGGAATCGGGGGCCGCCGCCTTGAGACCTCGGAGGAACCGGGCGCCGCCGATTCCTCCGGCGAGGGACACGATGCGCATGCCGCCAGTCTTCCACCGGCCGCCCACGGGATCGCCGACACCCACCCCAGGAACGGGACGAACAGCGATATGTAGGGTGTGTTCGGCTTGTGAGGTTGCTGGGTCTGACGACGCTTAAGTCAGTCATGTGCAAAACTTCCCCGAGTGCCGTTTGGACCGATGGGGGTAGTCGTGCTCAAGGTCGATACCGGCCGGCTCCGAGAGCCGGCCGCGTGGACGATGCTCGCGGTGGTGATCACCAGCGTCCTCGTCAGCATCGCGCGCATGCTGATCGGATCGACGGTGAGCAGCACCTTCGGCATCCGTGCGGCGGCGAACCTCTACTCCCTCGTGTCCCCGGTGTCGGCCGCGCTCGCGTTCGGCGCCGTGCTGCTCGTCGCCAAGGCAGGCGCGCCGACCCCCCGGGCCCGCCTGGTGGCGCTCGGCGCGGCCGGGTCGCTCGCTCTCGGCATCGTCTTCGGCGTGATCGCCCTGTTGGGCGTGCTCGTGGGCGACCTGCCCACGTTCCGCGACCGGTTCGAATACCTGATCACCGGACTGCCGATGGTCGCGCTCGCCGTCTTCGGCGCGCTGTACGCGCTGAGCACGGCGTCGGCGCTCCAGCCCGCCAGGGAACCGGCGGGCGACTTCTTCGGCAGGCGCGACGACGCCTACCCGCCCCAGCCGTACGCTCCGGGCCTGCCGCCCCAGCAAACTCCGCAGGGCCCGCAGGTGCCGCAGGGCGCTTACGGCCCGCAGGACCCGCACACTCCGCACGCTCCCCAGCAGGGTCCCGGCCCGATGCCCGCTCAGCAGGCGCCCGTCCAGAACGTCCCCCAGACCGCGCCGCAGAGCGCCCCCCAGACTCCGCAGCAGGGCCAGCCGCAGAATCAGCCGCAGAATCAGCCGCAGGGCCAGCCCGCGTACGGGCAGAGCGCGCCGGTGCCGGCTCACCCCCAGCTCCCGCCCGCCGAGCACCGGTATCCGGAGCACCAGCAGCAGTACGCCCAGGAACAGCAGTACGAGCAGCAGTTCGGTCAGGAACAGCAGTACGAGCAGCAGCCCTCCTACAACCCCGCCCCGACCGCGCCGCAGCCCCCGCAGTTCCTCCCGCAGCCCGCGCAGGCCCCGGCTCCCACCCCGGCTGCCGCCCCCGCGCCCGTTCCGGCCCCGCTCCCGGCTCACTCGCAGCAGCCGCCCCGGCCGTCGCTGCAGGACGTCCAGACCGGCGCGCACTACTCCGACTACGGCGCCTACGGTGCGCAGCCCGAGGCCGCGGCGGCGCCCCAGCGGCCCGACTACTCCCCGCCGCCGCAGGGCCCGGTGTTCGACCAGTACGGCTACGCGGGCCAGCAGACGGACTCCGGCTCCGGCGGCTACGGCCAGATCCCGAGCGCTCCCCCCGGCGCTTCCAACGCCCCCGGCGTCTCGGGTGGCTACGGCCAGCCCTCCTCCTACAGCCCGAGCCCGGCTCCCGAGGCCAGGCCGTACGAGCAGGATCAGTCGTACGGGCAGGACCAGTCGTACGGGCAGGACCAGTCCTACGGGCAGGGCTCGCCGTTCTCCGGCTACTCGGGCCAGGCGTTCGCCCGCCCGGGCGGCGAGCACCCGGCCGGCGGCACGGCCTTCGACGCTCCCCCCGCGTACGAGGCCCCGGCCGACCCGAGGGAGCAGCAGCTCGCGCAGGCCTACCAGCAGGCGCAGAGCTACCAGCAGGGCGCCCTGCCCGACCACCCCACCGGCCCGCAGGACATGCCGGAGTACTACGACAACCCGCTCGGCCACCCCCAGTCCGAGCCCGCGCCGTTCCAGCCCCCGATGCCCGGCCCCGCCGACCAGACGCTCCGCTTCGACCCCTCCGGCTATCAGGGAGACCCGCTCAGCGACCCCCTGCGCAGGGAGGAGCCGCTCGATCCGACGGCCATCTACACCCCGGATCGGTCGCAGGCAAAGTATGAGGAAGGTTCCGCCCCTGATCAGGCAGGCCGCGGAACCGACCCCAACCTCCCTTGGTATGGTTCCGAACGCTGATAGGACCGTAGATCGGGGCGTTACGAACCGGGGCGAGCAGGTCTTTCCCCGGGTATCGTTATGCCGCTTGACGCCACACGCGCCACGCGCGTGTAATTACAGACATGTTGTTACGCCTTCCCGAGGGTGGGTATAGGGCAGGCGTTTTTATGGGGGGCTCCATGTGGGCGGGCGAGCGACAGGGAGGTGTGCAATGACCGATCTGGTCATGGCACAGGCGCTCGATGGTGAAGATCTTGGGTGGCAGGAACGCGCATTGTGCGCGCAGACCGATCCTGAGGCGTTCTTTCCTGAAAAGGGCGGTTCCACCAGGGAAGCAAAGAAGGTGTGCCGTTCGTGTGAGGTACGCGCCGAATGCCTTGAATACGCGCTTCAGCATGATGAGCGTTTCGGCATCTGGGGCGGCCTGTCTGAGCGGGAAAGACGCAAGATCAAGCGCCAGGCTGTCTAGGCGTCCATGACTGCGACGTGAGCGGGGTCGTGCGTTCGACGCGCGGCCCCGCACTCATGTCTGTACGCGGCTGTCTGCGGGCATCTGTCTGGGTTGCTGTTGACATCCTGTTTCGCCTGGATGTGATCGGGTGAGTCCGGGTTGCCGTATCGTGGTCGGCGCTCAGCCGTACGACCCCCCTAGGACTCGACGTGCACTCGGTGACCGCGATCGTCGTCGCTCACGACGGCGCCCGCTGGCTCAAGGAGACGCTGGCAGCGGTGCTGCGGCAGACCCGGCCTCTCGACCGTGTCGTCGGCGTCGACAACGGCAGCCGTGACGGCAGCGGGAAGCTGCTGACCGAGGCGTTCGGGCAGGGCAACGTGCTGACCCTGCCCAGGTCGACCGGGTTCGGCGAGGCCGTCCACGAGGTGCTGCGGCGGCTGCCGCCCGCGCCCGCGCAGGAGTGGGTCTGGCTGCTCCACGACGACTGCGCGCCCGACCCGCACGCGCTGCAGGCCCTGCTGTGGGCCGCCGAGCAGGATCCCAAGGCCGCCATCCTCGGCCCCAAGCTGCGCGACTGGCTCGACCGGCGGGTGCTGCTGGAGATGGGCGTGACCGTCAGCAGGTCGGGACGGCGCGACACCGGCCTGGAGCCCAGGGAGTACGACCAGGGCCAGCATGACGACGGGATCGCCGACGTCCTGTCGGTCTCCACAGCGGGCATGCTCATCCGCAGGGACGTGTGGGACGAGCTGTCCGGCCTCGACCCCGAGCTGCCGCTGTTCCGCGACGACCTCGACCTGTGCTGGCGGGCCCGTACGGCCGGGCACCGCGTGCTCAACGTGAGCGACGCGGTGGCCTGGCACGCCGAGGCGTCGGCGCGGCGGCGGCGCAGGATCGCCACCAGCGAGCAGCACCCGCGCAGGCTCGACCGGCGCAACGGCCTGTTCGTCCTGATGGCCAACGTGCCGTTCGGCGCGCTCGTGCGAGCGCTGCTGCGCAACGTCATCGGGTCGACGCTGCGGGCCCTGCTGTTCCTGCTGGCCAAGCAGCCGGCCAACGCCCTCGACGAGCTGGCCGCGCTCGGCTCGGTCATCGGCCACCCCTGGCGGCTGCGGCGGGCCCGCAAGGCCAGGAAGAAGGGCAGAAAACAGGGCTGGCCCGCGATCCGCCGCAAACTCACCCCGCCGGGCGCCGCGCTGCGGCGGCTGGCCGACATGGTGCAGGGCTTCCTCGCCGGAGCCGGGCCGGTCGACTCGGCGGGCCGCCACCACGCGGCCGCGGACCCCGGCCAGGAGGACGACGGCGACGAGCTGCTGACCGACTCCGGCGGCGTCCAGCGCGTGTTCAGCAGCCCCGGCGTCGTGCTCTGCCTGATCCTCGCGGTGATCACGCTGGCGGCCGAAAGGACGCTGCTGCCCGCCCTCCTGTCGTCCGACGGGCACCTGGGCGGCGGCGCTCTGGTGCCGGTCACCGGGAGCGCGTCCGACCTGTGGCGGCTCTACGTCGAAGACCACCACGCCGCCGGGCTCGGCTCGCAGACCTGGGCGCCGCCGTACGTCGCCGTGCTGGCCGGGCTGTCGGCGGTCGCGCTGGGCAAGACGTGGCTGGCCGTGGCCGTGGTGCTGCTCGGCTGCGTGCCGCTGGCCGGGATCTCGGCGTACGCCGCGACCAAGCGGATGATCTCGTACACGCCCGCGCGGGTCTGGCTGGCCGCCACCTACGCCCTGCTGCCGGTCACGACGGGCGTGATCGCGGGCGGGCGGCTCGGCACCGCGATCGTGATCGTGCTGCTGCCCGTCTACGCGGCGCTCGCCACGCGGGTGATCGCCGGGTCGCGGCGGGCCGCCTGGGGCTTCGGCCTGCTCCTGGCCGTGGGCACGGCCTTCGTCCCGCTCGTGTACGCGCTGGTGGCCATCCTCGGCGGGCTCGCCGCGGTGTCCTTCGGCGGCATCCGCAGGGGCGTCAGGCGGTCGCTCGTGATCGGCCTCGGCACCCCGGTCGTGCTGCTGTTCCCGTGGCTGGTGCAGATCGCCAGGGAGCCGGGCCGGATCCTGCTCGAGTCCGGCCTGCACGACGCCCGCCTCATCGATCCCCGCCTCGGCGCCGACCACCTGCTCATGCTGAGCCCCGGCGGGCCGGGGGTGCCGCCCGTGTGGGCGACCGCGGGCCTCATCGCGGTCGCGCTGGCCGCGCTGCTGCTGCGGCGGCACCAGATGGTCGTCGCCATCGGCTGGGGCGTCATGCTCTTCGGGCTGCTGGTGGCGATCGTGGTCAGCCGGGTGAACATCGCGGCGTGGCCGGGGGTGCCGCTGGCGTTCGCGGCGACCGGCCTGCTCGTGGCCGCCGCGCATCAGGCGCACCGGATCGCCGAGTTCCGGGCGGCGAGAGGGTGGCGCCGCCTGGGCGCGATGCTGATCGTCGTGGTCGCCTTCGCGACCCCGCTCGCCGCCGCCGCGCTGTGGGTGATGAGAGGCGCGCAGGGCCCGCTGCGCGGCGACCTGAGCGACCCGGTGCCGGTGCTCGCCGAGCTCCAGTCGGAGCCCGGCGAGGGCACGCTCCTGCTGCGTCCCAGGGACGGCAGGGTCGGCTACACGCTGATGCGCGGACGGGGCCCGCTGATCGGCGAGTCCGACCTCGAATCACCCCGCGACGTGACCGACCGCTTCACGACCGCCGTCGCCGGGCTCGCCTCGGGCCGCGGCAGCACGTACGTCGAGACGCTCGCGTCGTCGGGGGTCCGCTTCGTGACCGTGCCGGGCCCGGTCGACCCCGCCCTGCAACGGGCGCTCGACTCCCAGCCCGCCCTGGTCAGGGTGAGCCTCTCGGAGACGGGCGGCCTGTGGCGCGTGGCCGGTCAGGTGACCGTGCCCCCGCCACCCGCCACCGCGGGCACGCTGCATCGGGGCTGGCTGTGGGCACAGGGCGGGCTGCTCGTGCTCGTGCTGATCCTGGCCTCGCCCGGCGCCCGTACGAAGGAGCCGGAGGGCGACTACATCGACGCGCCCCCCGAGGAGGCCCCGCGCAACCGCCGCAGGGCGAAGGAAGGCCGGGCCAAGGAAGATCGGGTGCCCGCGTGAGGAGACTGATCGAGAACCGCTTCGGCCTGCTCGCCCTGGTGCTGGTCGCGCTGGGCGCGTTGTATGGCGTGGCCTTCGTCAGCCGGCCCGCGCCGGTCGCGCAGGCGCGTCCGCAGGCCGTCAGGGCGCCGGTGGAGTCGGTGACCGCCGTGTGCCCCGCGCCGTCCGGCAGCCGGGTGAGCGTGGTGACCCCGGCCGACCCCGAACGGCCCGAGGCCCCCGGAAGCGCCACCCTGTCGGGGATCAAGGCTCCGGGAGACAGGAGCGGAGGGAAGGGCGGCAAGGGCGACGCCGTGATCGACCGGCCGGGCCTGCTGTGGCAGCGCGAGATCGCCGCCGGGGGCGGGCCTCTCGTGGTCGACGCCACCGGCTCCATGGCCGCCGGGCTGGAGAGCGCCCAGACCGCCAGGGAGACGTCGGGCGCCCAGCGGGGGCTCGCCGGAGTGCGGTGCGTCGAGCCGGGCGCGGAGAGCTGGTTCATCGGGCCGGGGCCGGCCGCGGCGGAGATGACCCTCTACCTCGCCAACCCCGACGCGGCCCCGGCCAACGTCTCGTTCATGGTCTACTCCGGGGAAGGCCCGGTGCTGAGCGAGCGCGGCAACGGCGTCGTCGTCAAGCCCGGCCAGCACCGTGTGATCAGGCTGCGCGACCTCGCGCCCTCCCCGCTGATCATGGCGCTGCAGGTGAGCACCCGCAGCGGCCGGGTGGCCGCCGCGGTCAAGGCCGTGCTGGGCGAGGGCAGGGGCGTCGACTGGCTGCCCGTCGCCGCCGCCCCGGCCACCCGCGTCGTCGTCCCCGGCATTCCCGGCACCGCCGGGCAGCGGGAGCTGTACGTCGCCGCGCCGGGGGAGCGGGACACGTCCGTGCGGATCAAGGCCGTGCTGAAGGACGGCTCCTACGCGCTGAAGAACAAGGAGACGATCGAGGTGCCGGCCGGGTCGGCGTCCTCGCTCGACCTGTCCACCGGGATCGGCGGCCAGCCGGCCGCGCTGGTGCTGGAGTCCGACGTCCCGATCGTGGCCGGCCTGAAGATCACCGGAACGGGCATGCGGCAGGACGTCGCCTTCACGGCCGGCGCCCCGTCCATCGACCTCGGCAGCGTCGTCGCGGACGGTCGCGCGGAGGGCAAGCAGACCTCCCGGCTGGTGCTGTCGGCGCCCTTCGCGGCGGCCACCGTGGAGGTCCAGATGGTGCCGACGAAGGGGGCGGCGCCGGACCCGGTCGAGGTGAAGCTGCCCGCCGCCCGCACCAAGGAGCTCAAGCTTGCGCCGCCGAAGGGCGGCAAGGGCGGCTTCAGCGTCGTCGTACGGCCGAAGCCGGGCTCAGGTCCCGTCTACGGCGGGCGCGTCCTCGACGAGGGGGCCGGTGATGGTCAGATGGTGACCGCGCAGCCGCTGGCCATGGCCAGGATCTGGGCCCTGGTGCCCCCGACCGTCGACTCCCCGGGCGCCGTGCTTCCTTAAGGAGCTAGTGCCGGTCGTCGTAGCCGGGGTCGATCGTCTCCGGGGTGAGGCCCAGCAGGCTGGCCACCTGCTCGACGACCACGTCGAGGACCAGCGTGCCGAGCTGCTCGCGGTCGCGGGCCCGGGCTTCCAGCGGACGGCGATACAGCACCACGGCGGCGGGTTCGTCCCCCGAGGCCGACTCCGCCCGTCCCAGGGGGATCGGGTCGGAGGACAGCCGCGCCGGCCCGTCCAGCAGCTCCGCGGCGGGCGGCACCTCCTCGACCGCGAACTCGACTGACGCGAGCTGGGTGCCCCACCGAGGCTTGAGCCGGTCGACCGCGTCGAGCACCAGGTCGTCGAACCGCTCGCCGCGCGACTTGGCGATGGGGACGTGCGAGGGCGCGAGGGGTCCGCGCATGCCGCGGCCATGCCGGTCACGCCGGCGCACCCGCCGCCCTCGATCCGGCCTGTCACCGCTCCGATCGCTCACGCAGTCAGCTTAGAGCCCACCCCGCCGATGCGGTGGGCCCGACGGCTCGTGTCCGCTCGTGTCCGCTTTGCCCAACAACGTCATGTCGACTTCAGAGATCGCGGAATTGTGGCGACACGTTCAATAAGAGCGGCGGGGGGGGGGCAATGTGAACGCGGACCGGATACGGTCCCTCCGTGAGCCCCGTCCGCAGCTGTTCCCGTACCGCCTGCAGGCAGCCTGCCGTCTTCACACTCACGTATGTCTACGCCGACTCGACCGCCGTCCTCGGCCCCCTGGCGACGTACGTCGAGCCACACTGTTACGACCTGTGCGCGGAGCACGCGGAACGGCTCACCGCGCCCAGGGGATGGGAGGTCGTGCGCCTTCCGTCCGAGTCCGCCACCCCCAGCGGGGACGACCTGGAGGCCCTGGCGAACGCGGTACGCGAGGCCGCGCGCCCCGCTCCCGCCGCCGGCGAACCCGTCGGCCAGGCGGTCGAGGTGGGCCGCCGAGGTCACCTGAGAGTGCTCAAGTCCGCCCAGCCCAACAGGGAGCGCTGACACCCCGCTGCGTGGGCGATAGGGCGCTATAGGCTCAGGTGCGAAGACTTAACGACTTTTAGGGGCGTGCAGTGGCCGACCTCAGCAGGATCTTCAAGGCGTACGACGTGCGGGGCGTGGTGCCCGACGAGCTCGACGAGGAGATCGCACAGGCCGTCGGAGCGGCCTTCGTCGAGCTGACCGGCGCGTCATCGGTGGTGATGGCGCACGACATGCGCACCTCGTCCGGCCCGCTGGCGGAGGCGTTCGCGCGGGGCGCGACCTCCCGGGGCGCCGACGTGATCAACGCGGGGCTCGGCTCGACCGACATGCTCTACTACGCCAGCGGCAGCCTCGGCCTGCCGGGCGTCATGTTCACCGCGAGCCACAACCCGGCGAAATACAACGGCATGAAGATGTGCCGGGCGGGCGCCGTGCCGGTGGGCACCGACACCGGCCTGCTGCAGATCCGCGACCACGCGGCCGAACTGCTCGACACCGGGTTGGGCGGCACGCCGGGCGCGGGCACGGTGACCCGGCGCAACCTGCTGGAGGGCTACGCCGCCCACCTCAAGACGCTGGTCGACCTGTCGGGCATCCGGCCGCTGAAGGTGGTCGTGGACGCCGGCAACGGCATGGGCGGCTACACGGTCCCGGAGGTCTTCAAGGGCCTGCCGATCGAGCTGACCCCGCTCTACTTCGAGCTCGACGGCAGCTTCCCCAACCACGAGGCCAACCCGATCGAGCCGGAGAACCTGCGCGACCTGCAGAAGGCGGTCGTTTCGCAGGGCGCGGACATCGGCATCGCCTTCGACGGCGACGCCGACCGCTGCTGGGTCATCGACGAGCGGGGCGAGTCCGTCTCGCCGTCCACGATCACGGCGCTGGTCGCGGTCAGGGAGCTGGCCAAGAACCCCGGCGCCACGATCATCCACAACCTGATCACCTCCAAGGGCGTGCCGGAGATCGTCGCCGAGCACGGCGGCAAGCCCGTACGCACCCGCGTCGGCCACTCGTTCATCAAGGCGGAGATGGCCCGCACCGGCGCCGTCTTCGGCGGAGAGCACTCGGCCCACTACTACTTCCGCGACTTCTGGTACGCCGACTCCGGCATGCTGGCCGCCCTGCACGTGCTCGCCGCGCTGGGCGAGCAGGACCGGCCGCTGTCGGAGGTGCTGTCGCAGTACTCGCGGTACGCCGCGTCCGGGGAGATCAACAGCAGGGTCGACGACCAGGCCGGCGCCCTGGCCCGGGTGCGTGAGACCTTCGCGGGCCGTGAGGGTGTTACCTTCGACGAGCTGGACGGACTCACCGTCAGCGGTCCGGACTGGTGGTTCAACCTGCGTCCGTCCAACACCGAGCCGCTGCTCCGGCTCAACGCGGAGGCAGCCGACGAGGAGAAGGTCGCCGCAGTCCGAGACGAAGTTCTCGCCGTTGTAAGGAGCTGACGAGTTGAAGATCGACGACTGGCTGCTGGACATCCTCGCCTGCCCGGCGTGCAAGTCCCCGCTCCGCGCCGTCCCCGACGCGGACGAGCTGGCGTGCACCTCCGAGTCGTGCGGGCTGGTCTACCCGGTGCGCGACGACATCCCGGTGCTCCTCGTCGACGAGGCACGCAAGGCATGAGCAGTGCCGGAGGGGCCCGATTCGAGCCCGACCGGCTCGACGACCAGGCATACCTGGTGGAGGGCGACCCCTCCGGCGTGCTCCGTTCCGTGGCGTCGTCGGCCGCCCAGGTGCGGGCGGCCTACCGGTCGGCGGTGGAGAACGGCGTGGCCCGGGTCGGCCGTGACGGCCGCCCCCGCGCGATCGTGGTGGCGGGCATGGGCGTCTCCGCCCTCGTGGGCGACGTGCTCGAGGCGCTCTGCCGATACGGCGCCCCGGTCCCCGTGGTGACGGTGCGCGGCCACCGGCTGCCCGGCTGGGTCGGCGCCGCCGATCTCGTCATCGCCGTCTCCCGCTCCGGCAAGACCGAGGAGACCGTCGCAGTCACCGCCGAGGCCGTACGCCGCGGGTGCGCGCTCGTGGGCGTGGGCGCGCCCGGCACGCCGCTGTCGGCGCTGGTCGAGCGGGCCGGCGGGCCGTACGCGCAGGTGGGCGGGGCGACCGGGGTGGCCGGGCAGCCGAGGGCCACGCTGTGGTCGCTCATGGTGCCGCCGATTCTCGCGGCGGCCTCGCTCGGGCTGGTGACGGCCGGGGAGAGCGAGTTCGAGTCGGTGGCCAAACGGCTGGAGGACCTGGCCCATCGGTGCCGGCCGTCGAGCGAGGCGTTCATCAACCCCGGCAAGACGCTGGCGATGGAACTGGCCGGGACGCTCCCGGTCATCTGGGGCACCTCGCCGCTGGCCGCGGTGGCGGCCCACGGTCTGGCCGGCCGGCTGAGCGGGGACGCCGGTTATCCGGCGATCTGGGGAGAGCTGCCCGAGGCCGCCCACAACCAGATCACGACGTTCGACGGACCCCTCGCCGGGCGGGACATCTTCGCCGACCCGTTCGCCGACGAGCCGGGCGACGGCGCGCGCCTGCGCCTGTTCCTGCTGCGTGACGAGGAGGAGCACCCGCAGGTGACCAGGTCGCGCACGGCCGCCGTACGGCTGGCCGAGGACCGGGGGATTCCGGTCTCCGAGATCCTGGGCGAGGGCGCGCACCCGCTGGACCGGTTCGCCGCACTGGCCGGATTGTGCGACTACGCGAGTGTCTACCTCGCTCTCGGGTACGGGATCGACCCGGCGTCGGCCGTCGCGGCGAGGGAACTTCAGGCCAGGATTTCCCAATAGGATCGCCTCGGCCGTTTGAAATGAGGAGTCCATCGTGAGTGCGGGTGGCGGTACCAAGGCGATCCTTGCGGCGCTCGGCGCCAATCTGGCGATCGCCGTGGCGAAGTTCGTGGCGTTCCTGTTCACCGGGTCGTCGTCGATGCTCGCCGAGTCGGTCCACTCGGTGGCCGACTCCGGCAACCAGGCGTTGCTGATGCTCGGCGGCAAGCGCGCCGCCAAGCAGAGCACCCGCAAGCACCCCTTCGGCTACGGCCGGGAGCGCTACTTCTACGCGTTCGTGGTGGCCGTGGTGCTCTTCACGATCGGCGCCCTGTTCTCCCTCTACGAGGGCTGGCACAAGATCGCGGACCCGGAGCCGGTGGAGTCGCCGGTGTGGGCCTTCGCGGTGCTGATCTTCGCGATCCTCGCCGAGGGCTACTCGTTCCGTACGGCCATCAAGGAGTCGAGCGCCCTCAAGGGCGACCACTCCTGGGTGGCCTTCATCCGCAGGGCGAAGGCGCCCGAGCTTCCGGTGGTGCTGCTGGAGGACTTCGGCGCGCTGCTCGGTCTGATCTTCGCGTTGTTCGGCGTGACGATGGCCGTGGTCACCGGCAACGGCGCGTGGGACGGCGTGGGCAGCCTCGTGATCGGCGTGCTGCTCGCCGTGATCGCGGTCATCCTGGCCACCGAGACCAAGTCGCTGCTGATCGGCGAGAGCGCGACGCCCGAGGTCGAGGACAAGATCTGCGCCGCGCTGGAGGCCGCGCCCGAGGTCAGCCGGGTCATCCACCTGCGCACTCTGCATCTCGGCCCGGAGGAGCTGCTGGTCGCCGCGAAGATCGCCGTCGAGCACGACGACACCGCCGGTGAGGTGGCTCGCGGCATCGACGAGGCCGAACGGCGCATCCGCGAGGCGGTTCCGATGGCCCGGGTGATCTACCTGGAGCCGGACCTCTATCGGGCGGACGCCGCCTCGGGGCAACGTACCGGCGCATAACGCCCGTTACGGGCGGTTCGATTTCCTTGCGCACCGTGATTGAAATGTGATGCACGGTCACTTCATCGCTGGTGGTACCAGTCGGTAACTTTACCCTTACATTACGGCTGGTTGACTCCGGAGGTGACTCGTGGTTCAGGGACGCGTGCGGTGGAAACGATTCGCCCTCGTCTTCGTGCCCGCGCTCGCGGTCGCCTCCGTACTGGTCGGTGCGACCGCGGAGGGGGCGATCGGGGCGTCGTTCGTCGTCTCCGGTGACACCTTCAAGGTCTCCGCGGACACACTGCAGGGCCAGGGCTTCGTGCAGTACGGCAGCACGGTCGAGAACAAGAAGGGCCAGAAGATCCCGGTCGCCGTCTCCGGCATCCGGAAGGCCACTCTGACCAACATGTGCCAGACCGTGCTGGTGAAGTCGCCCGTCGGCGCCGTGACCATCCGGATCACCGCCGGCACGGGCAAAGACCCGGTGACCGCCGAGAACATGATCGTCGACGCCACCCAGATCGAGGGCAACGCGGTCTTCACGAAGCTGGAGGCGGGCCGCGACGCCAGCGCCCTCGACCAGCTTCCGGACGGACAGGGCGCGTCCGGCATGTTCGGCCAGCAGGCCGCCGGGATCACCATCAAGGACTTCCGGCAGGTCTCCTGGGCCGTCAACGCGGCCACGTTCAAGCTGCCGGGGCTGAAACTCGCCGTGGAGCCGGGCCGGCACGAGTGCTTCTGATGGAGCGGCCGGTGAAATGGCGGCGGTCGCGGCCGTTCTGGGGCGGCCTGCTCGTGCTCGCGGCCGGCCTGGAGCTGCTGAGCATCCCGTTCGCGACCCAGGCCCTGCCGCTCGTCATCCAGTCGGGCACGGTCGGCGCCACCTATCTGATCGCGCTGGTGCTGATCATCCTGGGCCTGATGGTGTGGCTCCAGCCCGGCCAGCGGGCCTTCCTCGGCGTGGTCGCCGTACTGGTCTCGATCGCCTCGTTCGTCTACGCCAACCTGGGCGGTTTCCTGATCGGCATGCTGCTCGGCCTGGTCGGAGGCGCGCTCGCGGTCGCCTGGACGCCCGCGGAGACCACCGAGGCCGGCACGGCTCCGGCCGCGCCCGCGGCGCCTCCCGCGCTCTCGGACGGGGGCATCACCTTCACCGAGCGGCGGGGGGGCAGCGGCGACGAGCGCCTGGAAGCCGCCCCGCCGCAGCGGCCCGCCGAACCCGCGGACGAGAGCCCGCGCATCCTGGTCGCCCGGGTCAAGCGCGACGCCGATCCCGCCCCCGACGCCCCCGACGCCCCCGGCTCTGGCGGCGGTGCCGATGAGGACCCCGACGACGGTGGCGGTGGCGTACGTCCGGACGGCGGCGGGCGCGGGGACACCGGACCGGGTCCGGGGGCCAAGGCGCTGGCCATCGCCGTGCTGCCCGTCATCCTGGCGGCCGGGACGGCCCTGGCGCGGGACGATCCGGGAACGGGCGGGCAGGGCGGTTCCGGGCAGGGCGGTTCCGGGCAGGGTGGCTCCCTCCTGCCCGGCGTCCTCCCGAGTGCCGTCCCCAGCGGCCTGTCCGACGTCCTCGGCGGTGTCCTGCCCAGCACACTCCCCACGGCGCTCCCCACGTCGCTGCCTACGAAGCTACCCACGAAGCTGCCCACGGATCTGGAGGGCGCCGTGGGGTCGCTCACCGGCAGGAAAAGCCCCTCGCCGTCACCCGGCGAGGACGGGGACGACCAGCCGGGAGCCCCTTCGACGCCCGGGGCGGTGCGGGTCGCGACCGAGCCGGCCGCCGTACGCGCACCCTCGCTGACCATGACCGGCATGAAGTTCACCGGCGTGGTCGAGATGCCCACCGCGACCGGCACGGTCAAGATGCTGCGCTTCACCATGGACAAGGCCGTGCTGGAGCAGCCCCAGCAGACGATGGGCCCGGCGACGCTGACCGGCAGCACGTTCACCTTCGAGGGCAACGTGGTGATCTGCACCACGAAGATGACCGCCAAGCTTCTCGGCGTGCCTCAGGAGTTCACCGCCGAGCACCCGAACCTGCTGGTCAGGGCGCTCAAACTGGTGCCGTCCCTGAACGTCCCGCTGACGATGACCGACATCGTCAGCGAGCAGCCGTACGTCACGGCCGACTCCCTGCGGGCCGACGACCTGCGCCTCGTGGTCGGCGCCTGAGCTCTGGCTGCCCGAGCGCCTGATTCACCGGTGCCGGAGCAGTCGCAGGGCCTTCTCCTTCTCGAAGTCCAGCGCCCGGCGCGGCGCCTGGATGCGTCCGATGCGCACGCCGAGATCCCGTACGGCCTGGGCCACCGCGGGTTCGGACAGCGCCCGGAGCGCGAAGGCCAGCTCGGCCGGTGAGACGTCGAACCGCCTCTCCAGCTCCATCGCCTGGCGCACCGCCTCCAGCTCGTCGGGCCCGAAGCGCCGATGGGCGCCCCTGTCCCGTACGGGCGGCAGCAGGCCGAGAGCCTCCCGGTAGCGCAACATCCGGGGAGACATGCCGAGCCGTTTGGCCGCCTCGGTGATGCGCATCGTGCCTCCGGTCCCCGTTCCTGGGTCCACGCTAGACAGTTCTGAGTGCCTCCGGAACCCGCCGGACAGGGAATCTCACATTCTTGTGTCAGGTTCGCGGCCCTGCGTATGCGTTCGTGCGTTCGCGACGCCTAAACTCGCAACGACGGACAACGGAGGAGACGCTCATGGACTTCAAGGTCGCCGACCTTTCGCTTGCGGAATTCGGCCGCAAAGAGATCCGCCTCGCGGAGCACGAGATGCCGGGCCTCATGGCGACCCGTAAGGAGTACGCAGCGGCGCAGCCGCTGCGCGGCGCGAAGATCATGGGCTCGCTGCACATGACGATCCAGACCGCCGTGCTGATCGAGACGCTGGTCGCGCTCGGCGCCGACGTCCGCTGGGTGAGCTGCAACATCTTCTCCACCCAGGACCACGCCGCCGCCGCGGTCGTCGTCGGCCCGAACGGCACGGTCGACAACCCCTCCGGTGTCCCGGTCTTCGCCTGGAAGGGCGAGACGCTGGAGGAGTACTGGTGGTGCACCGAGCAGGCCCTTCGCTGGCCCGACGGCTCCGGCCCCAACATGATCCTGGACGACGGCGGCGACGCGACGCTGCTCGTGCACAAGGGTGTCGAGTTCGAGAAGGCCGGTGCCGTACCGGTCGCCGGTGAGGACGACCCGGAGGAGTGGGCGGTCATCCTCGACACGCTCCGCCGTACGGTCTCCGCGGACAAGTGGTGGACCCGCGTCGCCGAGGGCATCAAGGGCGTCACCGAGGAGACCACGACCGGTGTGCACCGCCTCTACGAGATGCACAAGTCGGGCACGCTCCTCTTCCCGGCGATCAACGTCAACGACTCGGTGACCAAGTCGAAGTTCGACAACAAGTACGGCTGCCGCCACTCGGTGATCGACGGCCTCAACCGCGCCACCGACGTGCTGATCGGCGGCAAGGTCGCCGTGGTCTGCGGCTACGGCGACGTGGGCAAGGGCTGCGCCGACGCGCTGCGCGGCCAGGGCGCCCGGGTCATCGTCACCGAGATCGACCCGATCTGCGCGCTCCAGGCCGCCATGGACGGCTTCCAGGTCACCACCCTGGAGGAGGTCGTCGGCATCGCGGACATCTTCGTCACCTGCACCGGCAACTACGGCATCATCAGCGCCGAGCACATGTCGCAGATGAAGCACCAGGCGATCGTGTCCAACATCGGCCACTTCGACAACGAGATCGACATGGCCGGCCTGGCCCGCATCCCGGGCATCAAGAAGGTCAACATCAAGCCGCAGGTCGACGAGTGGGTGTTCCCCGACGGGCACTCGATCATCGTGCTCGCCGAGGGCCGCCTGATGAACCTCGGCTGCGCCACCGGCCACCCGTCGTTCGTCATGTCGAACTCGTTCACCAACCAGGTCATCGCCCAGATCGAGCTGTTCACGAAGACCGACGAGTACCCGACCGGCGTCTACGTGCTGCCCAAGCACCTCGACGAGAAGGTCGCCCGCCTCCACCTCGACGCGCTCGGCGTGAAGCTGACCAAGCTCAGCAAGAAGCAGGCGGAGTACATCGGCGTCGACGTCGAGGGCCCGTACAAGCCGGACCACTACCGCTACTGATCGCGACTCGCACGACGGGGGCGTGGGCCCGGCCCGCGCCCCTCGTCAGGAGGCAGACGGCGTGATTCAGCCGGACATCACGGCGGACATCGCGGAGGCCGGAGAGCGGCGCATCGAGTGGGCGGCCCGCTCGATGCCGGTCCTCCAGGCGGTCGGCGCCGGGTTCGGCGCCGACCGGCCGCTCGACGGCCTGCGCATCGCCGCCTGCATGCACGTGACCGCCGAGACGGCGGTGCTCCTCGGGGCGCTGCGGGAGGGCGGTGCCCGCATCGCCCTGGCCGCGTCCAACCCGCTGTCCACGCAGGACGACGTGGCCGAGGCGCTCAGGACGTACGGCATCGCCGTGCACGCCCGCGCCGGCGTGGACAAGGCGACCTACTACCGGCACATCCACCAGGCGCTCGACATCGCGCCCCACGTCGTTCTCGACGACGGATGCGACCTCGTCAACACCCTGCACACCGAGCGCGTCGAACTCCTCGACGGCGTGGTCGGCGGGTGCGAGGCGACCACGACCGGGATCATCCGGCTGCGTCAGATGGCCTCGGAGAACGCGCTCCGCTTCCCGATGGTCGCCGTGAACGACACCCGGACCAAGCGGATGTTCGACAACCGCTACGGCACCGGCCAGTCGACCCTCGACGGCATCATGCGGGCCACAAATGTCCTGCTCGCGGGCCGCACCGTGGTCGTGGCCGGCTTCGGCTTCTGCGGCCGGGGTGTCGCGGAGCGGGCCAAGGGCCTTGGTGCGCGGGTCGTCGTCACCGAGATCGATCCGGTCAAGGCACTCGACGCCGCCCTGCAGGGCTACGACGTACGGCCGATGAGCCTGGCCGCCGAGGCCGGCGACGTGTTCGTGACCGTCACCGGCAACCGCGACGTCATCCGCGCCGAGCACCTGGCCGTCATGAAGGACGGCGCGATCCTCGCGAACGCGGGTCACTTCGACGTCGAGATCGACGTACGGGCGCTGGAGGAGATGGCGCGCGAGGTGCGCTTCGGGATCCGGCCCAACACCGACGAGTACGTCCTGGAAGACGGCCGCAGGCTGCTGCTGCTCGCCGAAGGGCGCTTGGTCAACCTGACCGCCGCCGAGGGCCACCCGGCCGCCGTGATGGACATGTCGTTCTCCGCTCATGCGCTCGCCGTCGCCTGGCTGGTCCGCGAGTCCGCCCGGCTGTCGCCGGGTGTCTATGACGTGCCGGCCGACATCGACGCCGAGGTGGCCCGCCTGAAGCTCGCCGCCGCCGGGATCTCGATCGACGCGCTCACCGGCGAGCAGGAGGAGTATCTCCGCTCCTGGCGCTTCGGGTCCTGACCTCGTCGGCCCGAGTTCTCCATTCCGGCCTCATTCCCATATCCGCCCCGGGTCTGCCCGCGCGCCCCGCTCCCTCTGCGCCTCCCCGCTTCGCTTCGGCAGCCGCGCGGGCCGGTCCGCGCTGGGGACCCTGTGGTTGCGCCGCCCGGGGCGGCCTGCGTGCCACGCCCCCCTGTGCTTCCTGTCTCCTTCCCGTAGCCGTGCGGCCTGTCCGCGCGTCGCCGGGCTTGCCTGCGCGGCAGGCTCTCTCTGTGCCTCCCGCTTCACTTCGCAGCCGCTGGGCCTGTCTGCGCGTCCACCCCGCCCGCTGCCTCCCGCCTTGCTCGCGGCCGTGCGGGCTCCCGCGCGTCGCCCGGTGCCGCGCCGCGCTCCCTGTGTGCCCCCGCGTCTTACTCGTGTAGTCGTGGGGTTCTTCCGAGGCGGTGGTAGGTGAAGGCCCAGCGGTCTTCGCCGACGTTGCGGCGGGTGTAGCGGTTGTGGAACTGGCAGGCCGGGCCCAGCAGCTTCAGGTCCGTGAGCCCGCCGCTGCTCCAGTTGTCGGCGTGGTCGATCTGGCACATGGTCGCGGGCAGGGGGCAGCCGTCAACCCAGCAGGTGGCGTACCGGGCGAAGACGGCCCGGCGCTGGGCAGGAGTCGCCAGGCGGACCTTGCGCCCCATGTCCAGGACCTGCCCGTCGGCGTTCATGACGATCCGCACCAGAGTCGAGGTCCGGGCGAGGCGGTGCACGCTGGAGACGGGCAGCACCTGCCCGGTCGCCAGCAACAACCCCGGCGGCACCATCCCCAACGACGCACGCAGCGACGATCCC